>JBBSFW010000163.1:0-8451 GCA_038254805.1 Terriglobales bacterium | reverse complement strand
TCGTCGTCCTGTTGTCATTGTAATGCTGGAGAACCACGCTTACAGCAGCATGTACCTGTCTCCTTACATGCCGAATCTCACTTCGCTCACGAAACAATATGGCGTGGCCCAAAACTTCTATGCTAATGGCCACTACTCTATTGGCAATTACATGTTTCAGAGCTTCGGGAAAGTGGAAACCACCAATGACGCCTACAATCCGGATACGCAAGGCTACTTCACGGACGACAATATCGTTCGTCATCTGTTGACCCTGGGGAAGACTTACAAGATGTATGAGGAAAACATCGATTCGGCCGGATCGACCGAGCTTACATCAAAGGACGGCCTGTATGTGAGGCGGCACAACCCGCTCTCTTACACGTCAGAATTTGGCAACATGACGCCGGCGCAGCGGGCGCTTGTAGAAGTTCCCTTTACGCAATTCGCGCTTGATCTCGGCGCACACCAGCTCCCAGATTTTTCTTTTGTCACTCCGAATGTGGTCAATGATGCTCGCAACGGCACCGATCCTACGGCGTTGCAAACCGCGGATAGCTGGCTTCAGAAGAAGATTTTTACGCCGCTTTTGGCGGATGCGGAGTTCCGACAAACCGGATTACTGATCGTTTCCCTGGATGAGTCGCTGAACACTGACTGCCTGCCTGACACGAAATGTCCTCCACTGCCCGAGTACACCTCGTACTGCACAAGTAATTGCACGGCTGGAGGAGGTCACATCCTCACCGTCCTGAGCGGCCCCAATCTGAAGACTGCTTTCCGATCTAGCACTTTTTACATGCACGAGAGCATTCTTAAAACCGTCCTGGAGGGGTTTGGCGCAACTACATTTCCTGGCGGCTTGTCGCTAGTGCCACCCATGAATAAACTCTATCAATCCTTGACGAATCCGGGATTCGAGCTTTCCGCAATCAACTGGCACTGCTCTGGAACTTGTTGGATCGGCAGTAATCCTGGAGTTGCGCGGACCGGGACCCACTACGGGGATCTAACCGCCTCCGGCCCGGGCACCCATCCGGTCCTCATAGCGGCGGACGCCAAGGGCATTAATGTTTATTACCCTGTGAAGCCGGGGAAGGTAGTGACCTTCAGCGGCTGGGGTTCGAGAGTCTCGGGCGATGGTCTATCTCGTGTGGTTCTGGAAGTAACCGACACTAATAGGTTAAATCCAAGCTACATTGTCAGCGCGCCCAACAACGTCATCGGTTCCCTGTGGACATTCACGACCGGGGTTTACACCATTCCCGCCGGGAAGGCCTTTGTGCGGTTCTATGCTGAGATTAAAAACTCTACGGTGAGTTCCAAAGTGCGTTTTGACGACATGATTCTGCAAATTCAATAGGGCTCCACGGTTGAGGATTTCGAACCGTCTGCGCCCCCTCGAATGGGGGTCTTATCCTGGGTGACCGTCGCGAGCCGCGCAAGCGGGCGAGGCTGCCATTGCGCATTCTCGGCACGGACAGCAAAGGGCGCATATTCCCGGAAAATGTGTCCACCGTCGAAGTAAGCCAGAATGGTGCCAAGTTGAGCGGGCTTCGCCGTCGACGCGCTCGATACGGCATTATTTGATTCCTTCGACGGCTGCGATCTGGAGAGGTTCATCGGTCTATACCATCGCAGGGCAAAGTACGGGGGCACCAGCATCAAGGATAGGGCGAATGAACGCATTTTCGGCCCCGCCTGACGCAGTCCGCGAGCAAATCTAAAAAGCGGGCGGGTAGCGGCCGTGATTTCTTAAGAAACGGCGGTGAGTAAAATTCCTGCTCACATGAACGCAATGCGATCGCCGGCCGAAGAGAGTGACGCGGGCGTTAGAGGCGATCATTGCGAAGCCGGGGGTGAACGAGAAGCAGGCTGGTCGGCCATCATCTCCGGAGAAGCTGTTGCGGCAATCCGGGAAATCATCTGGGAAAGCTGCCAGAGACGCTCGACCAGATCCTCAGACAGGAGATTCTGAAAGAGAAGTGGGTTTTACGGAATCGTCGCCTTCACCTGATTTGAATACGTGCTCTGCTGGCCCGCACTGGTTATCGCCTTTACGACGTAGTAATAGATGGCGCCCGATTGCACGGCATTATCTGTGTACGTGAGACCCGCGGCGCTGGCCAGCAACGCATAATATCCGCCGGAGATGAGGGAGCGGTAAACGTAGTAGCCTGTCACTCCGGTGCTGCTGCTAGCCTGCCAATTCAGGTTGACCGAGTGCGCCGTCGTCGTGGAGGTTGTGCAGGTGTAATCCAGGCTCCTAATCCAGTCTTTAGTGATATCGGACGCAACGATTCGGAAGTGATAGGTCGTTCCCGCCGTCAACCCTGAGATAGTCGCGGTTTTGCTACGCCAGTATTGAGTGCTGTTGGCGCCGGATTTCGTGTAGGACCCAGCCACCAAGCCATAGTCTATGTGAGCAATGGTGGGGACGGCAGTGGTCCATCCTATGGCACAGGCATTCGAGGTGGGACGCTTCGTCACGTTGGTGAACCAGGTTTGCGCGCATACGGGGAGACAAAGAAATAGCACGATTGTAAATTTCATGGCAAAAGGCCGGTAGGGCGGCTCCTCCAGTTGCAAGTCACGCGCGGCGCGAGAACTCGGAACCCGTTTGACTGCGATCACCCGCGCTGCTGATAGCGGTTATATAGCAATTGTTTTCACGCCGCAAACTCGGAAGGGCAAGCCTCTTAGTGCTCCGATCCGAAGCGCGTTTATTGCAAGACCAGTGAGAACAGATGCTTGTCAGCGCAATGGGCGCCCGCCGTTCTCGCGCGTGTGCTAAAAGTGTGCGCGACGAGACTGCACCACGCGGCGCGAAACTGGATGGAACTGGCAGTATTCTGAAGGTAAGCTGTAAAACCATTAAGCAAGCTCATGGCCTTCCGCAGCTCTCCGCTTTCCTTTCAGGAGTAGCGAGGGCCCATGATGGTATGAATTTGGACGCGGGCTCGAATTGAGCTGGTGCCATGCCACTTCAGTTGGCCGGAACTGGCCCGCGAGACCGTCCCGGGCCGCGCACAAGGCCAACCCCTTCGACTGCCGGATTGGCCGCAACTTTTCCATAACCGGACGGGGCAGAGTTGCAGATTTGCGGACTGCCCTCGTCCTCGCTGATGCGTATAATTGCCACGAAAAGGAGTGGCTGGATGGAGCTCATCGGCACCGTGGAAAGCTTGTGGCGCTACCCGGTAAAGAGCATGCGCGGAGAGGAGTTGCAGGAGGCCTTTGTAGGGTTCGCCGGCGTATTCGGAGATCGTCTCTACGCCTTTCGGAATTCCGTCGCGCCGAAAGGATTTCCCTATCTGACGGGTCGGGAACTGGAAACGATGCTGCTGTATCAACCGCGGTATCGAAATCCAGAACCCATGACAAAGCCAGCCAATCTTGCCGAAGCTGAAGCGATTGGACCTGGACTCACCCCTGTTTACCCGGACGTGGCCGACCTTGCACTGGATGTCGACACACCGTTAGGGGATCGGCTGCCGATCGGAGACTCCCGACTGATCGACCTGCTACACGCCGAGATTGGTAAGTCTCAGATACTGACGTTGCTACGATCAGACAGGGCGATGACGGATTGCCGGCCGGTCTCACTGTTTTCGATCCACACGGCTCGGCAACTCGGAGAGGAGTTGGGAACCAGCTTGGACAAGCGCCGCTTCCGCGCGAATATCTACCTCGATCTCAAATCCGGAAGAGGTTTCGACGAGGATACACTTGTGGGCCGCACCTTGCACGTCGGCGCTAGGACCACCATTGCGGTGC
This sequence comes from Terriglobales bacterium, assembly GCA_038254805.1. Lineage (GTDB taxonomy): Bacteria > Acidobacteriota > Terriglobia > Terriglobales > Acidobacteriaceae > Gp1-AA145. Next base: position 4,695 of record JBBSFW010000163.1, on the reverse strand, counting down.
TGGAACGCGACCCCCGCTGCAAGATGATAACGCTCGATCCGGACACCGGCCAGCAGAATGTAGAGGTCATGAAGCAGTTGGCTAGTGCTCATGAAACTAAGGCTGGCGTTTATGGCGCGGTTCTGGTCGAGGGCACGATCCGGCCGGGCGACGAAGTCTCTCTAATGAAATTAATGTAGGCGGCTGAGAGGCTCCCGCTGTCCACCGACTTTCCACATGCGGGGGGTGCCCGGTCAGCGCCCACGAGGGGACGGGGTGACGGTAACACGTCTGCCATACCGAGCAATCGGTTCCTTCGCCGGTCAGATATTGTTTTCGGGAACGCCCCCATCGGAGGAATGAGGTAATTCGCGCTTGATCCCATCCACTAAGCGAAAACTAAAGGCATGGTACCGTCTGCTATCTGGATGGCGTTCATCGCGCTCGAATCCACGAACCTGGGTTCCTCCGAGAATACCAGCCGTCTGTATCCAATATTTTATTTTGTCTTCGCCATGGATTCCGTGCGGTTCACGGCGTGGCACCACGCGCTGCGCAAGGCTGGGCATTTTGTTGGCTATTTCACGTTCAGCGTTCTTTTGTTTCGCTCCTGGCGCGCCAGCTTTCCCCGGCTTAGCACCCGATGGTGCATGCAGTGGGCCACGCTGGCTTTTTTCAACACCGCGCTGGTCGCGTTGCTCGACGAATGGCACCAAACTCTTCTGCCCTCGCGGGCTGGCCTTTTCGGCGACGTGATCCTGGACACGGCGGGTTTATTGCCCAACTTGTTATTTTCTTCGTTCTGGGCGCTAAACCTCCGGCACACAGTAGTGCAATTCATGTCGAACTTCTGGCTGAAGCAATTGGAAAGGACCGCCGCTTCACGGCGGTGGGTCATGCTTCCAGCTCGGCTGAGGTTTGCGATCTGGCCAAGCAGGGCGTGCCTGACGTCCTACTGATTAGTGCAAGCCTGGACGATAGGCCAGCCGGTGGCCTGGAGGTGTTAGCCGATTTCCGGGCATCGTATCCCGGGCTGAAAAGCGTGGTGCTATTGGATTCGCCAAAGCGGGAGATCGTAATTCAAGCATTTCGGCTGGGAGCACGAGGAGTTTTCTCCAGCAACTCGTCCGTCAAAGTACTGGCGAAATGCATCAGTTGCGTGCAAGCGGGTCAGATATGGGCGGGAAATCACGAGCTGGCGTTTGTGCTTGAAGCATTGACCCTCGCACCCGTGATGCGCCAACTGGATTCCCCAGGCCTGAACCAATTGTCGGCGCGGGAAGTGGAAGTAGTGAGCTGTCTGGCGGAGGGAATGTCAAACGAGGAAATTGCCCAACAAATGAAGCTGAGCCGACACACGGTCAAGAACTATATGTTTCACATCTTCAACAAACTGGGGGTGTCGAGCCGGGTTGAACTTCTTTTCTATGCGCTGAGTCGTCCCGCCAGGGAAAATGACCAGTTGGTTTCCCCCGAGGGCAAACTGACTCCGAACAAGGGCACGCTTTCGAGCAACGGTCTGCACATATCTCACTTCCACTCGAGGACGGATGCTATCCACGCTGCCTAGTCCAGCGCGACTTCCAGATCACCAAAGCTAGTGATAGGCGGATCTACAATCTTCAGCCTGACCTCTGTCTGAAATAACCCAGCCGAGTCTGAAACTCCCCCCGTGCCAACTATCAGGGTTTTGCTTGCCAGGAGTTAGGATCTCCGATATGGGAGAGCAAGCGTTAGGAATGCGTATTGCTACGAACGGCAAGCCAATTCAGGAATGAAATGCCTGCCGTGATGGCCAGAGCGCCAACTTCGGCCAAACCCATGCGGCTGAGCAAGAGCAGGGCAAACGCAACTCCCAGCGTAGCGAAGGCCAGCCCCGCGGGCAGGTGAAAGCCTTCCTGTCTTGGAAACCTCTTGCGCAGCACGGGCAGAGCGGCACAAGTGATTCCGTAAACGAAGAGGCGAGAGCTGGCGGAAAGCGTTGCGTTCCAGCGGAAGGTACCCGTCAGTGCAAGCCCCCAGAGCAGAACAGCAAAGGCAACAATCGAGACGTAAGGTGTTTGGTAGCGGGGGTGGATAGCGGCAAACCAGTAAGGAAAGTCGCCTTGTTCGGCAAAGGCAAAGGTTATCCGGGGGGCGGCAATCATGTTGGCGGCGAAATAGCCAAAGGTTGAGAGCAACGCCCCTACCGAGATGATTGCCGCCATGCGGTTACCGCCAAAAACGTGCGCTGCTGCCGCCAGAGGACGGCTCGTCTGCGCAGAGTTGGCGAGCATATGTACAACCACAACCTGAACGAGCCAATAGACGGTCGTGACGCCGACTAAGGCGGCCAACAGCGACACTGGAGCGTCGCGGGCAGGGTGCTTGACTTCTCCGGCGGGAATCAAAGCAGCCTCGAAACCGGAATAAGCAAAAACCAGCAGCAAGACTGCGCTCATCCAAGCGCCGATGGGATGAGATACGGCTAGTGGCGGAATGGGGCTGCCGTGCCGGTACATAAAGAGAAGGCCGCCAACTACGAGAATTACCAGGGGCAGGAGCTTGGCGACGGTGAAAAAGTTGCTGACCCGCGTTGCCATCTTTACCCCGCGGATGTTTGCGGCTGCGAGGCCGCCGATCAGAACGGTGAGAATCACAAAACGGGTGACGGGAGTTTTTGATTGTGGCCAGAATGCTGACAGGTAATCTATGAAAACGTTGGCAACCGCGGCAGCGGCGCTTACGCGCGTTAACCACAGAAGCCATCCCGTTTGAAGGCCCAGAAATCGTCCGAAGGCGGTTTTGGCATACAGGTACGGTCCGCCGGCCTGCTGAAAGCGGGAAGCAACCTCGGCAAGGCAGGCCGCGATTACGCCAATTCCGGCGGCCGCAAGAAGGTAGGCGATAGGACTTTGACGGCCGAGGATTCCGGCGACGGTTGCGGGCAGCCCGAAGATGCCACCCCCGATGATGATGTTCACCATCAGCGCGGCCAGGCTCCAGCGTCCGATGGCTCGCACCAGTTGGGGCGGTTTCGGCACCAGAGGGTTGTATCACATGCGCTCGCTTCGCCCCAGGCTGCTACTGGTGTTGACTTCGGTCGGTAGATAATCCGCCGACGGTGGCAAAGCCTCTTGCTTCTGGATGGGTCCCCACGCGCACGATCTCAACCGTGGCCTGGAGCTTCAGGATTTCGGAGAGCGGCAAGAGAATTTCCAGCGCCAGATCTCTGGGGACCGGCGGCAAATTAGGGCAATTGACATACAAACCTGCGGTGCTGATGTCCCGGGTGAAGCCCCCTTCCTGCACTGGGCATCCGTCTGCATCAATCCACTTGAAGAGCACTGGAAGGCACAGTTTGTATCGGACTGCCTTTCTTTTATCCAAATCGCCCTCACGTTTCACACCAGCCGCCAACGATGCTCAAGCCTAAGTCGCTGTACACAAATCCCACGTCTAAGACAATTTCTCTCGCGAATCCTGCTCTTGGCAATACAAGCGTCGATCTGATGCAGGGAGTAGGCCCGAGTGTAGGCTTCATTCTGCGGTTGTCAAGGCTGGTGTTTTGTGCAAAACAATGCAAGATTCTGCAAAGTGGCGACCGATCAGAGGCAGAGGCAGCTGTCCAAACGGAAGACGACTGTCAGAGTGCGTCGACCATTCCGAACTAAAGAAGCGGGTTGCCAGCGCAACGGATTGTCTGCCCGCCCGTCTGCGGACCGGCCCACTGCTTTCGCACCGATGTCCAGGGCGCAGCAACGGGCACAAGCAGGTTGTGAAACGTGGATAAACCCTTGTCCCGAAGACTCGAAGTTCATTCTCGCCCGGCAGGGGAGGTTGGACGATTGGCCCGGACCGGTGAGCTCGGGCTCCGCACACCCATCATCCACTACCATAGATAGAACAACGTATACGCTTAACAGCTTTGACTCCGCGTTGACATTAGTCTAATTGGCCAAAGCGGACGCGGGGTCGGCAGCCGGCATAGCTCACCGCTTATGAGCAGGAGATGGGGCCAACTGACTCAAGCTCCGCAGACTTTTCTTGTCGTCGAGTAACCTGGAGTGGGGAACGAGGGAGAACTTTGACCATCTCCACTGATCCAATCCACAAATCGCTGTGAGTCAGCCCGGAGATGTGATCCGAGTAACGAGGGCCCAGGATGGAACGGATTTGGGCACGAGCTTGAATTGAGCTGGTGCCGGGCCACTCAGTTTGGCGGAAATGGCCCCGAGGTCGTTCCGGCGCGCACAAAGGCCCCGTTCGTCGTTTTCATCGGGTTCATCTCTTCGCATTACGACCCCCTTCCTGATACTTCGATCATCTCTCGATGGGGTACCCGAGACCATCAGGTACATCCCCGAGTTTGTCGCCTAAAGCCTCTAGGGAAAGCTGGGGGAAAAGTGCTAATTCGCCGCAGTGCGGCAGAAATGACGCACTTTGCCGGAGGGCAATAAACATGCAGCGAATTACGCTGACCCAGACTGGGGTGCTGCAAAATCTTGGGGGGGAAGCGCTAAAAATAGGATTTCGCTCACTCACTGCGCCCTTCCCTCGCGGTGGTTTATGGAATCATGGCCTTCGCCTGGTTGGAATACGTGCTCTGCTGGCCCGCTCTGGTTATCGCCTTTACGACATAGTAATAAATGGCGCCAGATTGCACGGCATTATCTGTGTACGTGAGACCCGCAGCGCTGGCCAGCAACGCATAATATCCGCCGGAGATGAGGGAGC
>JBBSFW010000162.1:0-8463 GCA_038254805.1 Terriglobales bacterium | reverse complement strand
GCAATGGAATCTCGCTGGCCGACGGGGTTCGCAAGCTCGGCGGCGACCCGGCCCGGCTAGCCGAAGCGCGCCTTCTTCCCGGCGCATTCCGTTGCTACCTGGAATTACATATCGAGCAGGGCGGCGCCTTGTATAAGGCCAATGTGCCGATCGGCGTAGTGGAGGGAATCGTCAGCATCGACCGCTATGATGTGGAGATCCGTGGCTTCGCTAACCATGCGGGAACCACTCCCATGAAGGAGCGGCACAATGCGCTGCTGGCTGCGGCCAAGCTGATTGAAACGGTCCAGGATGTTGTGACACAAGAGCCTGGGCGGCAGGTGGGCAACGTTGGAAGACTGCAGGTATTCCCCAATGCCCCGAACGTTGTGCCTGGTTTGGTGAAGCATTCCATTGAATTGCGCGATCTCTCCGCGGAAACGATTGCAAGGTTGGGAGACGAGATCCAAAAGCGCGCGCAGGAAATCGCCAAGGAGACTGGAACAGAAGTCACGATACAAAAGGTAGAGCACGATCCTCCGGCTGTGGCCGACCCGGAGATGCAGGCGAAAATCGAAGCGGCCGCGTCAGAGCTGGGGCTGAAGACTATGCGTCTGCCCAGCGGTGCTGGTCACGATGCCCAGATGATGGCGAAGATCGGTCCCATCGGGATGATCTTCGTACCCAGCGTGGACGGCATCAGCCATTCTCCCAAGGAGTTGACACGCTGGCAGGATTGCACCAATGGCGCCAATGTTCTCTTGCACACAATCCTGCTGATCGACCGCGCCGCCGCGTGAGTTACTCCCGATATCTGACGTAGGATCAACGGCCATGCAGGGGCGGGCGCCCTCACCCGCCCAGGCCGGACGCGGACATCCGGCCCGACAGCTCCAATTTCCAAACATTAGAATCCGTACGATACACCAAGCGCGAATTGATGCCGCGCCTGCAGGTTCACTCCGGGCAGGATATTGCTCGCAACCTGGGCCACGCCCAGATCGATGGTTAGTCTCGGAGACTCCACCCCCCAACCATGCAGCGGTAATGCCCCGCCAGGAACAATGCGGACCGCGTAAGTGAGTGTGGTCGGTACTACAGCGCCCGGCAAGTCCTGAACACTCCGCGGTTGCTGCAAGACTTCAGAACCTAGCAAAATGGTACTCCGTCCCGGGCCTCGCAGCGCGAAAGCAAAGGCCCCGAACAATCGTCCCTGGTACGCCGGGGAATTTCCAGCCAGCCCCAGCAATGAAGCATTTGTTACCTTGAAGCCGGCGTTGAACACCAGCGGCAGATGCCTCATCTGGGTGACCGTCTTAGTGGCTACGGCGTAGAAGTCCGCATTGTTGGTCGCTTTGTTTCGGATCACGCCTCCCACGTTTTGCACCTGAGTGCGGGCCACAAAACCTATGGATAAAGCGGGCCGCCAGGTCGGCTTCTCCAACACAAGATTGACTTTTCCATGGAACGCATTGAACCCGCTGCTCCATAGGCTACTAAGGCTGGCCGTACTCCCCTCCTGGTGGAGGTTTCGCGTGTACCCAAACTCCACGCGGTTGAACGCTCCTATGGTGACCGACACGTTATGGAAGCCGCCCAAAACCGTCCCGGCATTCAGATAGTGATAGGCAACAATGGGCCTGCTGAAGCCTTTGTCGGTCGATGGAACCGAGTAGGCCAGTGGCGTGACGAAAATTCCGTCCTGCCCCTCCCAGTTCAGGCTCTGCGCCGATGCCCGGTTCGTGTCCGCGCCCGTCACAATTACGGCCAAAAGTATGGCGGCCGGGATACTCCCAAAACGCAATCCGCATCGGACCGCGCCGCGTTCGACTTTGTAAAAGTGCGCTTGGTGCCACATACGAATTCTCCTTGTTACAGATTGCAACCCGGAATTCCTTCCCTTGATTAAGAATTTGAATCTTCACGGTCACGCCGGTTTCGCGGTGGTCTCTTCAAACATTTTTGCTACGTTGCCCCTCACGCCGCTGCAAGCTTGCCGTTAGTCCAACCGCCACAGCTTGATGGTGCCGTCTTCGCTGCCCGAGGCCAGCCAGCGACCGCGGGAATCAAACGCCACCGTATAGATATGATGGGTGTGCCCTTCCAGGGTCCGCACTTCCCTGCCTGTCTGTGCATCCCAAATTTTGATGGTCTTATCCCAACTGCCAGAAGCCAGCCAACGACTGTCGGGACTAAACGCGATGCTGGTCACGTCGCTCCCATGACCTGTCAGGTTATGGATCTCGCGGCCGGTGGTGACGTCCCAGAGCTTCACGCTCTTATCCGCGCTCGCGGATGCGAGGTAGCGGCCGTTCGGGCTGAAAACAACGGCGTAGATGTTTTTCTTGTGACCGCGCAACGTTTGTTTTTCTTTTCCGGTGGCAACTTCCCAAATCTTGATGGTCTTGTCATCACCCCCGGAAGCGAGCCAACGCCCGTCCGGACTGAAGGCGATGTAGATCACCGGCCTGCGGCCCGCGGTCAGGTCACGCACCGGCCGCCCACTCTCGACGTCCCACAGTCTGACGGTCTTGTCGTCCAGGCCCGTCGCCAGCCAGCGGCCATCAGGACTGAAGGCTATTGAATAAACCCAGCTGCTGCCATGAACTCCTGAAAGCTTATCGCTGGAAAAGGTGTGGGCTTCGTGTCCCGTCGTAGCGTCCCAAAGCGTGACGGTGTCACTGGAATTCTCCGCCGCCAGCCAGTGTCCATCGCGACTAAAGGCCAGTGCTTGAACTTCCTTCATCTTGCTGGCGACGATTTTGCTGGCGATGATCTTGTTGGCGGCCGTGCTGGTTTCTTGCCTCGTGGGCACATTCCATAACTTGACAATCTGGTCCGAGCCGCCCGAGGCTAGTCGCTGCCCATCCGCACTAAACGCAACGCCGGTCACCCAGCCGGAGTGCGCCTTCAGAGTCCGATCCAGCGCGAACTCGGGGACCCGGGCTCTGGTGAGGCCAGGAATGGTTGCTCTGAACTCGAGATTTGGGGCCTTCGCAGCCTCCGTCAGAACTGGCACTGCCAAGGGTTCCAGCTTAGCCGCGACCCTGGAAGTCTGCCCGGCTAGCAGATCAATCTTCTTTTCATAATCTTGATAACCGTTTACCGTAACCCGCAAACGATGTTGTCCTGGAGAAAGCGTTGAAATTTTAGTCTGACCGCCCAACTCTGTTGAGGCAGCGAACTGTTCATCCACAAAGATCTGCGCTCCCGGCGGCGTCCCCTCAATCACCAACGCCGGGGGCACGGTGTTTGTGCCAATCCCTTCCGCCCCCACCGGCTTCGAGCCTCGTGCTACCTCATCCGATCTGGCGCCCGGCTGAAGCGAGAGGGACGACGAAGACGCAGACGCCGCGGGAGGCGCAACTTCAGCCGGCGCATGCGAACCTTCAGGGACCTTGATGTTCTGCGCTTCCCCAGCTTCGCGAGCCGCTGTTCCCCCCGATATCTTCGGCGTGTCGGCGATCTTCCCCGAACCGGAAGCGGGTGGGTTGCCGGTGGCAGAGGGCGCCTTCTTCCCCCGGTCATAAAAGGCGAAGAGGAGCAAAAGCAAAACCAAGAGAAGACCCGCTCCGCCAACGGCAATCCCCGCGCGCCCCTTCCCCCCTCGCCCTTCGAGTTGCGTTGATTCTCCGGGCTGGCAAACCGGAACCAGTAAGCGGGCGATATGCTGCAACGCGTCAATATGCGCCGTGTTGAAGGCGGAGGCTCGAGAGGAGAGTATCTCGACCACCCCCAGAACCGAACCTTGCGCCTGGATAGGCACAACTACCACCGAACGCGGCCGCATTCTGTTCGCAGCAAGCCTAACCCGGGAATCTTCTTCGGCGTCTTCACAGATCATCAGCTGTCCGCTTTCGAAGCATTCTCTTGTGAGGCTGGAGTCAGGGTCGAGGCGTGAGCCAACGTCAGGCGCTTCTCCCGCACTGGCTCGACAGACCACTCCCCGGGTGTCGTGGAGAGCAATGGCAGCGCCATCCGCGTCCGTCAGCGAACAAACCCGCTCAATTACAGCTTTTAAGACGATAGATACAGGCCGGCCTCTGTTTTCGTTCAGCTCCCTTTCGATCCCGCGTATGTCCAGTTCTGCTCTACTCTGGTCATCGCTAGCCCTGCGAACTTCACCGCTGGCGGTCGGAAGTTGGGCACTTTGTCTGGGCATCGAATGCTCGATTCCTTCGGTGGGTGAAGTGAAAGGGGGACAACGTGGACGCTCTGAGGTATAGGTACGGAACACTAATAGCGGAGCGCACGATTGGTCAATTACCTAAATATGGTGCAACAAAGCTTCGAGGAAAATGCCCCCAGAGCGTCGATAGGAACGCCCGGAACGACTTGAACACCAGTTTCGCTGCCAGTTTTCGCTGCCAGCTTCATCCGGCCTGCAAGTTATGCAGATAGGAAACGCTGGCTTTCATCATCTCCAGGTCCATTTCAACAAAGTAATTCTTTATGCCGCCTGTTTTCGCCGCACTAAAGATTCTCTTCCAATCCAGACTGTCCTGTCCCACCGGCATCACTTTCTTTTCCTCCGCCGACCAGCCTTGTACGTGCATTGAAATGAAGCGGCCAGGGTACTTCGTGAAATACTCGGCGGCGTCGTAGCCACGGCTGATTGTAGAGACCTGGAATTGGAACCTGACCAGCTCTGGATCCAGCAGCTCCAGCAATACGTCATAGGTCCGCTTGCCGCCAACCATTGAGAGCTCAAAGTCTTCATTGTGAAGGCCCTGCTGCATACCAGCCTTGGCCGCTCGTTCGCCCATTTTGTTGTATTCGTCAGCCGCTCGTCTCACGTCATCCATACTGGGTTTCTCGGGCCCGTCCAGGCTTGGCGCCATCATTTGCGTCAGACCGAGATCTTTCGCCCAGGCAATTCGGCCTTCCTGATTGTCTCTAAGTTCCTTGATGCTGAAATGAGAACTCACACATGCAACGCCTGCATCGCTCAAAATTTTCCTAATTTCAATTCCACTGTACTTGCCGAGGCCGGCGAAGCCCGAATCGGCGTAACCCACCGGCGAGCAGAGCTCAATCGTCTGATATCCTGCCTGCGCAAGCTGTCGAATGGTACCGGGAAAGTCCTTGGCGATCATTTCCCTGACGGGCCACGTCTGACATCCAAGCGGCATGCCAAGCGGTTTGGCGCGAGCCTTCAGTACACCCGAGAAAAGAAAACCGGCCGCGGCTACTTGCTTCGCCGCACTCTTACAAAACTCTCTTCTGGAAATCGCAGACATTGGAGGCCTCCTCGGCGAACTGAAAATGATGCAAAGTGCTTGCTAGAGTTCCCACCCGCTTCGACGCTCCGGGCTTATCAATTTCTGCGCCGAATCGGAGTTAACAACTTTCAGGTTAGAGTGGTCCCAGTCGAGTCTTTGTGCCACCCGGGCCGCGACATTTCCCAGAAGCAGGGTTTCTGTGACCATGCCCGAAAATTCGAAATTCCCACCAGGCTTAACCTTGCCACCCCTGCAGGCATCGAGCCATTCACGTTCGTTGCCCGGGGACCTGGGCAAGGTTCTTGGTGGTGGTTTGTAGCTCTGCATCTTGGCTGCTGGAATAAGCTTTGGACTCCCGCCATTGAACGCACACAGAATCTTGCCGCGATCTCCGATAAAGAGAAGTCCCTCGTCATTTTCTTCGCCATCACCCTTTAGTGGAAGATTTTCTTCCAGCTCCGCAGGGCGCGGAGGCTTCAGACCTCCGTCATCCCAGGTGAAGTTCACCTGCGGCAAGCCGCCGCGAACCGGGAAGTCATAACGGACGACCGAGGCCACCGGATACGTCTCCTCGTAGCGCTCGCTGGAGCTTGCTTCCACACTCACCGGCGCTTCCAGCTTCAAGACGCGAAAAAGGGTGTCGAAACTGTAGGAACCCATGTCGCCGAGAGCGCCACAACCGAAGTCAGTCCACCCCCGCCATATAAAGGGCAGATATGCGTGGTGGTAAGGGCGTTCAGGTGCCGGCCCCAGCCAGAGGTCCCAATCCAGACCTTCTGGCGCTGGTTCGCTTCCCGTTGGACGTTCGAGCCCTTGGGGCCAGAACGGACGGCTCGACCAATTTGCCACCTCACGCACCGGCCCGATAGCGCCCTGCCAAATCCATTCACATAGTAAGCGCGTGTCTTCAGATGCCTGGTTAGCAACCGCAATCTGAGTTGCCACTCCAGTTTCGCGAGCGATTTCAGCAAGGCGGCGGGCTTCATAGACGGTGTGTGTCAAAGGCTTTTGACAAAAGACGTGTTTGCGCTTTTTCATCGCAGCAGCGGAGACAGCAGCATGCAGATTGTCCGTAGTGCAGACAACAACGGCGTCGAGGTCTTTCTCCTTATCAAGCAGCTCACGGAAATCACTATAAGCCGAACAGCCATGGTAGTGGCCGGAGCGCTGCCCAGTGCCGTAATAGGCGTCTACGATTTTCTGACAAGGTTCGCGGCCTGCAACCCCGCTGGTCACGCGGAGAGAATGGGTCAACTGGATGGGTTGGTCTGGGCTGAGCCAATCCCACCCGCTATTCACGCCCAGCAGCTCGCGGACAGAATTGCAGAACTCATGTGTATCCCACTGTGGATGGTTCGCGCTGACCTGATTCGGGTCGCAAACAGCCACCCCCTGAATATCGGGCTGGCGTAGAAAGCCAAGCATGACACGGAGACCCTGAGAACCGACGCCGATGAAAGCAATATTGATCTTGTCGCTTGGCGGCACATATCCCACACCGCCCAACACCCGGCGCGGAACGATCGAAAAACCAATCGCCGCTCCGGCAGTCTTCCCTAAGAACTTGCGCCGCGAGACCGCTCCCTCTGAAAAACTCCCAGACCGAAGTCGTTTCTTCATTGCCCTAAGCCTAACCGCAGCTCCCAGATACCACATGATTGTTGGCTGCTCTTCGCATTTGCGGCTGATTTCCCACAGCACTGAATCTCGGTACTGTAAACGAACCACGGGTCTCATGTGCGAAAGCTATGAGTTACCGCACACATGACGGACGCTACGGAAGTAATCGTCCACGTTCCAGTTCCGAATTACGTAAATGTGTCGCCTGCGCCCGCGCCGTTCTCCGGCGCCAGCGCAGTGGTCTAAACGCGGCCGAGGACCAGCCGGTCCATTCGCTGGCTCACATCGTGCAGGTAGGCCTCGTCGCCGCCCTTGAGCTCGGCAATGGCGCTTCCCGCATACCCTGTTTCCGCCAGGGCCTTGCGCACCTCCGCCCAGTCCGCGTCGCCATCGCCCAGATTCACCCAGGCAAATCCGTCTTGCTTGCGCTTGAAGTCCTTCACATGAAGCTTGACCGTATTTTTGCCCAGCGTGCGAATCCAGTCCTGCGGATATCCATAGAGCAAAGCATTCCCGACGTCGAACCAGGCTTTGATCCACGGGCTCTGGAACTCGCGAATGTATTTGTCCATTTCGAGGGGACTCAGCAGGAACTTGTTCCACACCTACTCGATGGCAATCACCGTTTTCAGCTCTGCGGCCAGCGGAATCAGCTTCCGGATTTGCGTCTGCGATCGCGTCCAGGCATCGCGATAGGAGGTTTCAGAATTCACCACCGCGGGAACGAGCAGCACTGCATCCGAACCCCATTGCCTGGCATTGTGCAATGACGTCCGCATCCCTGCGAGGCTTTTTCCCACTACACCTGGATCGCTCGAGGACAACGGGTAGTCCCAATGGTCCATGTTCATCACCGAGTCAATCCGTATCTTCGCCTTGTCGGCGGCGTTCTTGATCTCTTCCGCCGTCTTCTCGTCAGGCGTGGTAGGCGCCTGCACTACTTCAAAGCCCGTGTCTCGCGCCATCTGGAAACGATCGGCATGGCTTAGGCCGCTCGGAAGCATGTCATACACCAGCCCCTTTTTAATTGGGAGGGCTGTCGACGGCAGACTAATATTTTCATTCTGGATGCTTTCGTACGGGCCCAACAAAGATCTCGCGAACCCGCTGCCAACGCCTGCGGCACATGCAGTTGCCGTGATCGACGTTTTCAAGAATGTGCGGCGTGAACCTCGGCCCATCTGCTCACCTCCAGTCGCCACCGCCGCTACTCCCAAATAACGATTGAACTGTGCCGCCAAGTGTCACTTCAGCTTATTGAGATCAATCCTGGGATCATAAACTTCTTTCGACTTCATAATATTGTCCCAAGTGACCTCATGCCTCTTGTAGGCGGCCTCGCGGGCCATCATGCAGGTGATCGCAGATTCGGCTCCCTTATCAGCCTGATTATGGAATTTCTCGCTGGTAATGCTTTCGAGGAACGCCTTCTTCTTTTCGGAATCAGCCAACTCCAGGTTCGAGGTGAACTTTCCCGTGGCCGAAAAATTCTGAGGCTCGGTTGTATTGCTGCCGGCTCCGCCCCATTGCCAGGGTTCGTCACCCCATATCCCCAGCGGCCCTGCATAGGGAGACTGGGATGTGCCTTTGGTCCCGAAGAACCGTTCCGTAACATCCCACCACCCCTATGCAAACTGGGTCG
>JBBSFW010000161.1:0-8541 GCA_038254805.1 Terriglobales bacterium | reverse complement strand
GATACGTCGTATACTGTCATTGGGTTATTGGGCCCAGTGCCTAGGATCATGAACATGTGCCGAATATCGATCACGCTATAGGCTGTCAAGTTGCTTTCCGAGGGTGGCGGCGGTTGCTGAGGATCATACTTATCCCAGACGAGTTTATTTCCGATCTGCCTGCCATCCAGGTACCATTTGCAATATCCTCGCTTGCCGTCTTTGGCCGGTACCCACAGAAAGCCGTATTTGTGTTGTTCTTCGTGGTTTATACCGGGTATGGTCACGGGAGACCCGCTGCTGGCACCCTGATTATTGCCGTCGCCTATGTTGGACGACGGGCCATACCAGCTGTGGAAGGCGAATCCAAACTCGGTTGACGAAGGATATAACCATTCCACAAAGTCTGTTTCTACCCAGTCGTCGTAGAGGGGATCCATCTGTCCCGGCCAGTGCGCTTTGTTGCCTTGACGCCACGGATCGGCCTGCATCTCGATATCGTTGGCCCAGAACGCCGGCCAGCCTCCATCCGTATTAGGCGCACCCGTGAAGGAAAATGTGGCTTCGAAGTAAGCCCCGCCACCGAAGGCCGTCCCGGTCCATGATCCGTCAGATCCTGGAACAGCTGTAACCACGTCATAGTTGTAGGTATTCGCGCTGGTGTTTATGGTGATCGATCCATCCATGTTTTGCACAACCCCGGAGGGGGGAACGACGGTCCAGTTGACTCCCAATTTGATGCATGGCCCGAAGGTACGAGTACGATAACCCACCGCGGCAGCTTGAGCCGGGGGACGCGGCCTAAACTCATCGGCTTTGTTCCAGTCAATTTGAAACCCGTCATTGGCCCGAGCCGATGCGCTCGTAGCGAGGTCTCCGCATGCCTCATTGTCATGGGCCACCGCTGGAAGCGGTGCGAGAACCCACAGAATTCCTGCGACTAATATGCAAGAATGGATGAAGTACTTCATTTCGTATCCTCCCTGTGAAAGTTCACGCTTGGATTGCCAGGATCGTCCGGCGCAGGCCCAGTCTTTCCGTCCTTCCGCTGGAAACTCTGTGCCCCTGCCCAAGCCTCCTGCAACGTCCCATCGACCGTGAAGTGCTCATCCGAAGTCAGGCCTTTGGTGCGCGCTCGCGCCACTACTTGCGCCAGGAACTCTTTCGCCACCTCGGCCTCCAACAACCGGTCCCGATTCTTGGTGAACGTGGTCGCGTCCCACACCTCTTCATCCAAGTTCAGCCCCACAAACCAGCGAAACAGCATGCTGTAATCGATCGCGCTTGACGGTGTCGGAAATCATATCGGGTTCACGTTAGCAGGAGTACCCCGACGGTTCAATACCAGTTTCAACCCGGATTTTGTCTTTTCCGGTCGCAAGGCCTTGACTCCCTGTTGACCAGAGGCCGGCGAATACCTATACTGCTGCTCGTGTCAATTTCGCCGACGCGGCGGCACGAGCTCTCGCCCGAGGAATGGGCAAGGTTGGGAGCGTATGCGAGTCCATTCTCGCACTGGGGTGTCGATTTTGAGCCTGTTTGCGGCCAAGCCGCGGCGACCGATTTAGCGCTCCACGAGACCGGCTTCCTTCAGCGGCGGCCCCACTGGAATTATCAGAGCGTCTTCAGCCCTTTTTGGCGCCTCTATTACGACTTGGAGCCGGGCCATCGTGTGGTCTTCCATGAGAGGGGAATCACACTGGGCCCGGATCGGTTTGTGATTATTCCCGATCATCAACTCTTTCACTCCCTTGGAACCGACCCCAAACCAAAGCTGTGGATGCACTTCAGCCGCGAGATCCAACTTATGCCCACGCAGACGATCCCGATCGTGCTAGCGCCGTCTACTACCGAACGCAGCCTGATTCAAGACCTTATCCGGGTACTGCGCTCTCCAAATAAGCCGGTGGACAGGGACCGAACGTTTCACTTGAGTGTCGCCCTACTGCACCTGGTGCTGAGCCGACGCGAGATCGCCTGGCAAAGCGAGGCGCCTGCCAACCTACAGGAGGCCGTCCGGTACGTTGAGAGCCACTTTGCCGAAGCCCTCTATACCAAGGACCTAGCTCGTCTTGCCCACATGAGCCAGACTGTGTTCCGCAGGAAATTCCAGCAGTTCCGCAATGTGGCGCCGGCGCAGTTTATTACTCAAGTGCGGATTCGGGAAGCGGCTCATTTGCTTACCACGACCGGTTTGGGCATAGACGATATCGCAGAGCGGACAGGCTTCCCGAATCCGGCATACCTAACGCGCGTGTTCAAACGCCTCACGGGAAGGCCCCCCGTACGGTTTCGCCGCGAGTCGCGGAGTCAGCACAGGGTAACCCGCCAGGGCCAGTGGTCGCCACCCTCGTCCTTGCCGCGGTAAGCGTCATTGCCTGGAAGTGTCAGGCTCTTCCGGTCTTTGCAGCAGCCTCTCCAACTCGGATTGCGCGATTGTGCAAAGATATTCAACGAATTCCCATTCGATCCAGGGGCATGGGGAATGGGCGCGATGCTCACTTTGCCCCGGACCTCGGAATTGGGCATGCAGTCCGCCATGGCGGCGAAACCGAACCAATTAACCATTATTGCCACTTCTCCGGCGGCAAAGGCCATTCCGGATTTGACCGAATCCATTACGCGGCAGCCCGGGTGAACAGCAGATCGATCGTTGACCATATCCCGCAGAAAGGCTAGTGCCTCCATTGCCTGCTGCGAGTCCAAGCAGAAGTTCCCGTCGGCGACCATGAGCTCGCCGCCGCGCGTCCAAAGCTGAATGCAGAAGTCGTAAACCGTGTTGTGGCCATCCGGGTAAAGTGCAAACACGGTGCGTATCTCCCCTTTTCCGGGTCGTGGAAAACTCGTACGAGACGTAGGAACTCCTCCCAGGTTTCGGGCACTGGTTCGTTGGCCCCCTCGAACAAGGCCTTGCGATAAACCAGACACTCCGGGCCGTCGTGATAAGGGAGCCCGAGGACCGATCCGTCGATGCACTGCAAACGTAGCATCGACGGTGTCCAGGCGGGATAGCCCTCGGTCGGATCCTGCCATATCAGATCCGACAACCATGAGAGCCTTACGGCTCCTCGCGGTGGCCACCCAGTCGGTGTTGATGAGACGCGGCGTCCCAGTCACCTCCGCTCAGACAATCCTCACTCACTTTCTGCCCAACTTCGATGGGTTATTCCCCGCGTCCGGTGCGCTGCGAAGAGTGGACCGTCCGCGGTAAGATGGCCCACGATGTTCGAAAAGGACAAGAACTCAATCGAATCGGATATTGCTCGTGAGCCGGACCGTCGATAGGCTCCCACCTAGCTGGCACCGCAACAAATGTGCTCTTCCGCGACGGTGCCGAGGTCGATATCGGCTTCGACGCAAAGAGAATCGTCGGTGGCGTGTGATTGCAATTTGCGGCGGATTGAGCACGCAATTGCCTCATGCCGAGGTACGCCGACGAAGCAGCAGGCATAGCAGCAGGCATAAAGGAAGGAAGCAACGATGAAAATCACAAGAAGATCGGCCTTGGGAATGCTTGGCGCGGCCGGCGCGGCCGTCGCCATGCCCCTGTTACGTGGCCAAGCTCAGAAGCAAGTCGATGTCGAGATTGCCAAAGGCCCGTTTCGAGCGGAGGGTACTTCGCTCCAGGCCTATTCCGCACCCGAGTGGTACCGTGATGCCAAGTTCGGGATCTGGGCGGTGTGGGGACCACAATCAGGCGCTGAAATGGGAGACTGGTACGCCCGGAACATGTATATCGAGGGGAGCCACCAGTATCAATATCATCTCAAGACGTATGGGCACCCGTCGGAGTTTGGCTTCAAAGATGTCATCCCAACATGGAAGGGGGAGAAGTTCGACCCGAACTACCTTGTGGGGCTTTACAAAAAGGCTGGCGCCAAATACTTCTACAGCATGGGAGTGCACTGCGACAACTTCGACATGTGGAATTCAACTCATCACCGTTGGAACGCCGCGCAGATGGGAATAAAGAAGGACGTTGTGGGCCTATTTCGCGATGCGGCGCGGAGCCACGGGCTCAAGTTCGGTGTTTCAGAACACGTGTGGGGCAGCTGGAACTGGTGGGAGGTGAACAAGGGCGCAGACAAGCTGGGCCCGCATGCCGGTGTTCCCTACGATGGAAACAACCAGGCCAACTGGGACCTTTATCATGATCCCCACCCAATCACCGGCGCCGCTTGGGCGGAAGTTGGCAACGAGCCGGTGAAGTGGAAACGCGAATGGCTCCAGCGCATTATGGAACTGGTGGACAACTACCAACCCGATCTGCTGTACACGGACGGTGGCATCCCGTTCGGCGACTGGGGCCGTAGCCTGGTGGCGCACTACTACAACCAGAGCCTGCACTGGCATCGCGGAGATATGGAGGTCGTTTACACGTGCAAGCAGGTGAGCGATTGCGCTGTGGGCACATGCGTTCTTGATGTGGAACGCGGCGTTTTCGATGGACTTCCCAAGAATCCGTGGCAAACCGACACCTGCGTCGGCGATTGGCACTACAACAAAGAGGTCGAGTACAAAACACCCAAGCGGGTCATTGATATGTTTGTAGACATTGTCAGCCGCAATGGCAATCTGCTGCTGAACTTCCCTTTGCGGACCGACGGCACACTCGACGACAGGGAATTGAAGATACTTGAGGAAATCACGAAATGGATGGCGGTAAACTCCGAAGGCATTTATGCAACCCGGCCTTGGAAAATTCATGGAACAGGCCCAAGTATGCTTACCGCCGGCTCGCCGGAGTTCCCAGGAGCGGGAGCGATGAACGAAGAAGGTCGCGCAGATATGACTGCGGATGACGTGCGCTTCACCAGCAAAGGCACTACGCTCTATGCCTTCGTAATGGGATGGCCTCGCCATGAAGTTTTGCTCAAGCCGCTCGCCATCAACAGTCCGCAGCAGCCCGGCAAGATCCGCAAGGTGCAACTTCTAGGGCACGGCGCTAGTTTGAGTTGGAACCAGGACGAACGCGGTTTGAGAGTGCTCATGCCCTCAGAACAACCATGCGACTACGCGGTCACTTTCAAGATCGAGTTCGCTTAGGAGGTATTCAAGAGATCTTGCTATTTTTATTTGCCAAAAACTATTTTGTAGGCTGTAATAGTGGAGGGTTAACGTGACTCTCCTGAAACTGAACGCTCCGGCGAAGAGTCATCCGATCATTCTCATCGGTGCGGGTGGAATTGTCCGAGACGCGCATCTGCCCGCCTACCAAAAGGCGGGGTTCAGAGTAGCAAGCATTTTCGATCCAAACCAGGAGCGCGCTCAATCCGTTGCCAAGTCGTTCGGTATCGGCTGTGTTCCCATTAGTCTGGAGGATGCAGTAAGCGGCGCTCCGTCCGATGCTGTATTTGACGTTGCCACACCTCCGAGCGTGTTCCTTGAGGTTTTGAAGCAGTTGCCGGACGGCCGCGGGGTCCTTATTCAGAAGCCTATGGGCGAGAGCCTTGCCCAAGCCCGCCAGATCCGGGATCTGTGCCGCGCCAAGAAACTGAGGGCGGCGGTAAATTTTCAACTGCGTTATGCGCCGGCCGTTCGTGCCGCTAGAAATTTGATTGCGGAAGGTCGCATCGGACAGCTTCACGACATGGAGGTCCGGGTGACCGTCTACACTCCGTGGCACCTCTGGACTTTCCTGGAGGGCATTCCACGCGTGGAGATTCTGCATCATTCGGTTCACTACGTCGACTTGGTACGGTCCTTTCTGGGCGATCCCAACAGTGTTTATGCGAAGACTGTGAAACACCCAAAGATGAGAAAACTGGCTTCTACGCGTTCTAACGTAATTCTCGACTACGGAGACACGATGCGCGCCAATGTCACGGCCAACCACGGCCATGAGTACGGCCTGCGTCATCAGGAGTCCTATGTTAAGTGGGAGGGAACCGAGGGCGCTATAAAGGCGCGATTGGGGCTTCTTATGGATTACCCGAAAGGCGTTCCGGACGAGTTCGAGTATTGCATTCTCGAACAGGGGAAGCCCCCGGAGTGGAAGCCGCTCAAAATAGAAGGTTCATGGTTCCCAGATGCCTTCATCGGGACGATGGCAGACCTGATGTGTTTTCTTGAAGGATCGTCTCCCGAACTTTCCGGTTCGGTGGAAGACGCTTACAAGACCATGGCGCTCGTCGAGGCTGCTTACGAATCGAACGATGGTGGTGGAACCAAGATCTCCTATGATTGAGCTTCGGGGCATCACCTGGAACCACACGCGCGGCTATTTGCCGATGGTGGCGACAAGCCAGCGCTTTTCGGAGTTGCATCCTGATGTCGCTATTCATTGGCAGAAGAGGTCGCTACAGGAATTCGCGGATCTGCCTCTTGGGCAACTAGTGGAACGATTCGACTTGCTGGTCATCGACCATCCGTTTATTGGGATGGCGGCAGAAAGCGGCTTTCTCCTGCCGCTTGAGGAGCATCTGCAGGCGGCGTTTCTCGCTAATCAGGCGAAACACTCCGTTGGAAAATCGCACGCGAGCTACCTTTTCGGCGATCATCAATGGGCATTGGCGATCGATGCGGCGACACCGGTGAGCGGTTGGCGTCGAGACCTTATGGAAGCGGCTGGCGCTTCGGTGCCGGTAACTTGGGCAGAGCTATTGGAGCTCGCGCGGCGAGGACTGGTAGCTGTTCCCGGAATCCCGATCGACACCTTAATGCATTTCTACATGCTGTGTATTGGATTAGAGGAAGAGCCGTTTTCACGCCCGGAAGAAATGGTATCCATTGCCGTCGGTGTGCGAGCTCTTGAGATGCTACGCGAGTTGGCTGGACTACTCTCTCCGGAATGCTCGCGACGTAGTCCGATTGCGACATGGGAATTTCTGACGGTCAACGATGGGGTCGCGCTCTGCCCTTTCGCTTACGGCTATTCCAATTATTCGAGAGATGGTTTTACGCGGCATCCACTCGAAATGGGCGGTCTGATCAGAATCGACGGTATCGCACGCTGCCGGTCAACCCTAGGTGGCGCCGGTCTCGCCATTTCGTCTCGCTGTCACCAGATGGGCGCGGCAGTCGAGTACTGCCACTTCGTCGCAAGTCCCGAATGTCAGGCAGGTCTGTATTTCCAATGTGGCGGGCAACCTGGACACCGCTCGGCATGGCTCGACGATGAAATTAATCGGGCTAGCCATAACTTTTTCCGTAATACGCTGAGCACGCTCGATGAGGCATGGCTCAGGCCACGCTGGAACGGCTATCTCGAATTCCAAGACACGGCAGCTGTGATCGTCCATCAGTACGTTTGGGGCGGAGGACAGGCACGGGACGCAGTTTTCAGGTTGAATGAAATCGCAGAGCAGTCAATGAAAATTTATATGAGTGGGAGTCACAAATGAAGCCGCTTGATGGCTTAAACGTTCTAGATTTCAGCCAGTTTCTAGCAGGACCCTCAGCCGCCCTTCGTTTGGCCGACATGGGTGCCCGCGTAATCAAGATTGAGCGTCCAAAGACCGGCGATCTTTGCCGGCAACTTTACATTTCAAATCTCGCTCTGGACGGCGACAGCACGCTTTTTCATTCCATTAATCGCAATAAGCAGAGCTTCGCTGCGGATCTGAAGAACGAGCGCGACCGGCAGCTGGTGCGCGAGTTGGTGGCCCGCGCCGACGTCATGATTCAAAACTTCCGGCCCGGTGTGATCGAGAGACTGGGCTTCGACTACAAAAGCGTTTGCCGGGACAATCCCCGCTTGGTCTATGGTGAGGTAACTGGTTATGGAAAGATCGGACCATGGCGGGACAAACCGGGACAGGATCTGCTGGCTCAGGCTCTCTCTGGCCTGCCTTGGCTGAATGGAAATGCAGACCACCCTCCGCTTCCGTTTGGCCTCTCTGTCGCAGACCTGTTTGCGGGAGCGCATCTGGTTCAGGGCATTCTGGCGTGCCTGGTGCGACGCGGTGTAACCGGCCGTGGTGGCCGGGTTGAAGTCAGCCTCATGGAGTCGATTCTGGATGCGCAATTTGAGCTGCTAACTACGTTCCTGAATGACGGGGGCAAGCCGCCCACGCGTAGCGCTGTGAATAATGGCAATGCGTATCTTGGAGCGCCTTACGGAATTTATCAGACAGCGGACGGGTTTCTCGCTCTCGCAATGGGATCTGTGACTAAGCTTGGCGAACTTCTCGGCTGCTCACAGTTAGCTGTTTACGCTGATCCGAAATCGTGGTTCGAGCGCCGCGATGAGATCAAGAGCATTCTGGCCGAGCATTTAAAGACGCATGGCACAGATCATTGGCTCGGAATCCTGGAACCCGCTGATGTTTGGTGCTCCGATGTTTTCACGTTGCGGCGCCTCGTCGAACACGAGGCGTTCAAGGCTCTCGACATGACACAGGAGGTCAACTGCCGCAATGGTTCGGTCCTCCGCACTACTCGTTGCCCAATACGTATCGATGGCGAGATTTATAAAAGCGCAAACGGAGCACCCCGCGTGGGCCAGCACACGGATGACATTACCGAGGAGTTCGACTGATCTGCACATTTTCCATGGTGCTATGGATCACCGCGTGCATTTTCCTCAAGTGTTGGGTCATGAGATGTCGGGGACGATCGTCT
>JBBSFW010000160.1:0-8547 GCA_038254805.1 Terriglobales bacterium | reverse complement strand
TGTCTCTCACCCGCGAATAGAAGGGGCAAAGTGGTGGATCTGATCAAGGACTACGAGTCGATTGGCGTACCGGAGCTCTGGTTGTTTCGCCCAGAAACGCGGATT
The DNA here is from genome assembly GCA_038254805.1 of Terriglobales bacterium. Classification (GTDB taxonomy): domain Bacteria; phylum Acidobacteriota; class Terriglobia; order Terriglobales; family Acidobacteriaceae; genus Gp1-AA145. The sequence continues at coordinate 8,442 of JBBSFW010000160.1, read as the reverse complement.
TTCGAGGGTTATGGACATAGCGAATTGGCGGCCCGGATCGATCTAGACGAGCTTTGGCGTGCTTTTCACGGCAAGCAGACGCTGGATCAGTAGGGCGGCCGCGACTACAATCACGCACCCAATCACGTTGAACCACAGGAACGAAATACTGGTAAACAGCTTGGCTGCAAAGATCGCCACTTCCCCAGCCAGTACTCCGTAGAAGGCACCATTTGCTCCGACGTTTTTGAAGAAGAAGGCCAGTACGAACACGCCCAGCAGTCCTCCGTAGAACAGCGATCCGACCATGTTGACCGCTTCGATCAAAGCCCCGAAGTTGTGACCAAACTGCGCGAAGCCGACTGCGTAGAAGCCCCAAAATACGGTGGCCAGACGGGAGGCCATGACGTAGTGCTTATCGGTCGCTTCCGGCCGGACGTGTCTTTTGTAGATGTCGATGACTGTGACGGTTGCCAGTGAATTGACTTCTCCGGAGGTGGAAGACATGGCCGCGGAAAAAATGACGGCAATAATAAGGCCGACCACTCCCGCCGGCAAATAACGGGTGACGAAAGAAAGAAAGATGTAATTGGTGTCGTGAAAGCTGCTGCCGGCCAGCTTCTCCGTGTCATCGTGCGCCTTGACGAAATCGGATTGCGCCGTTTTGTATCGATCGAGACTGGTCCGGCGGGCCGCTTCGTCCCTGGCATGCGTCGCGCTCAGGTAATCCTGAGCCGCGCTCTTGCGGCGGTCAAAGGCTTCTTCATACTTCTGCCTGACATTGGCAAACCCGGGCTGGCTCTCGATACGCTTGAGCTCGACCGGCTCGAACAACACCGGGGGCCGCTCGAATATATAAAAAACGAAGACCATGGCGCCGATGAACAGGATGAAAAACTGCATCGGAATCTTGGCGGCGGCGTTAAAGATCAGACTGAGCCGGCTATCTGCGATCGACCTGCCAGTCAAGTAGCGCTGCACCTGGGACTGATCGCATCCGAAATACGCGAGCGCCAAGAACGTTCCGCCAATCAACCCGCTCCACACGTTGTACCGGTCGTTCCAATCGAAATTCAGATTCACGGCATTCAGCCGACCGGCTGCACCAGCCAGCGAAACAGCATCGCCGAATGACACGGATTGAGGGAGCAGATGGACCGCGATCCCGAAGGCAAGCAGCAGCGAGGCCAGAATTAGACTCATCTGCTGGACGTCAGCCCACGTAACGGCTTTGATCCCGCCGAGCGCGGTATATAGAACGATGAGACAGCCCATCAGGACGGTGGTGAGGCGGTCCGGCCATCCCAGGATGACGGACAGAACGACGGATGGGGCGTATAATGAGAGACCAGCGGCGAGGCCGCGCTGCAACAGGAAAATTCCGCTCACGAGCGAACGGGTTTTCGAATCAAAGCGCTTTTCCAGATACTCGTAAGCCGTATAGACGTTGGACCGGTGGAAGATGGGGACGGCGGTAGCGCAAAGGATTACCATGGCGATGGGCAGTCCGAAGTAGAACTGCACAAAGCGCATTCCATCGACATAACTCTGGCCGGTGGTTGAGATGAAAGTGATCGCGCTGGCCTGGGTGGCCATGATGGAGAGACCCATGGCATACCACGGCATGGTCTTGCCGGCCAGCATGTACTTGTTTACGGTGGTGCTGCCGCGGCCGCGATATAGGCCGTACGACACGATGAAGATCAGCCATCCCCACATCACCACCCAATCGAGCGGCCTCATGGCGCGTAGGCTCGCGTGAACAGATAGAATCCAAAAATCAACAGAGCGAGATAGATGAGGATCGCGGTGTAGACCCGGCTCCAGGTTCCTAGAAAGGGAGGGGGCTCATCGGCGACCACTCTGGGGGGCGGTTCGGGCGCGTCCATTTCAGAGTGACTTGCCCGCGCTGAGAAGGTTCGCGAAGATGCGAAATGCTCCGGGCACTCCGGCCGGTAGTTCGCGAAACCACGAAAAGGCCGTAAACACGTAAGCGCCTTTGCCGTATTTGGTGTAGAGAGTTCCTCCGAGCAGCGGCTTCTCGCCGGGATCGTGTGTTGCGAACAAAGGAGTGTAGCGCTGATCCCATTCGGAGGCGAAATAAAGGCCGCGCTCCTGGACCCAACCAGTGAAGTCGTTTTGGGTAATTAAATTGGGATTTTTCAGCAGCGGGCTATCGGGATGCGGAAGCGCGATGGGAGCTTCTTCCACGGTAACCCGTTCCCGTCCGGTGGTGATCGGATAGGGACCGATGTGGCTCAGCAGCGTCGGATCTCCGCCGAAGAAGCCACCTTCCATAACGTTGTATTGCACCACTACCGTGCCCCCATTGTTCGCGTACGCGAGCAGGCGCTGTTGATTGGCGCGCAGGTCCGGCCGGGTGTTGTAGGCGCGCACTCCGGTAACGATAGCGTCGAAGCGGCTGAGATCGGCGCGGGCGAGGTCCTCCGGCGTGAGTAGAGTAACCGAGGCCCCTAACTGCCGCAAGGCTTCCGGTACTTCATCACCCGCGCCCATCACGTAGCCAATGGTCTTTGCCGCAATTTGAATATCGGCGCGCGTAACACTGGTGGCCGCGGGAGGGAACAGCGTCTGCGGCGCAATGTGGGCGTACGCAATCACGATGGTGCCCACCGAAATTTTACGGCCACCGACTTCGGCTGTGGCACGGATGAGCGCTTGCGCTTCGCTGCGAGGCGGCGTGACTCGAAAGGTAGCGACGGACTCCTGACCGATTTCGCTGAGCTGAAAATCACGGGAAGCAGGTTCCACCTTCCATCCCGCCGGAGCATCCAGTTTCACAGTGCCCGAAGGGCCGGCAACATTCGCTCTGATTTGAACATCCACCTGTTTGGCGGAGGCAGAAGGAAAGACCAGCGCCTGGTCGGGCATTCCCAAAGCCACGGGAGGCTCCACCACGACGGGCCGAGTCAATTCGCCCTGCACATGATCGACATAGCGGAATACCACGGGCCTGGACAACTCCAGCTGCCGCTGCCCGGAGCGCATGTGGAAGTGAGCCTGGAAGAGCGGCGGCTCCTCGGGTAAGCCGATCAGGAGCTGATCGTCAACTGTATAGGTAGCGCCCTGTTTCGGCTCGCGAAGCCAATAGGGCTGTGAGTAAACGTGATCCGCCGCCAGCGTGGCGCCGGCAGTGACGGTTCGTGCGACATTGCGAGGCAATGGACCTGCTGCAACTTTCGACATGGAAATTTGCGCCGGGCCGGTCACATCGACTGTTCCGAGTTCGAACGGGATGTCCGCACGGTTCAAGGCGGTCGCTGTGAACTTCACGATTCCGCCAGGCATGACTGCATAGCGATCCGAGGTGGCGTCCAGCCATAGACCGGAGGTCAGCGCGATGGTCTCCAGCAGCTCATGATATTTGCGCTCCGCAGAGGGGTGATGAAGAGCAGCCATGAGCGGCTGTGCCCGGAGCAGGATCGGCGTGGTTTTTTCGGGATGGTCCGGCTCAAACGTGCGGGCGGCTTCGAGTAACAGCTTACTCACCGGCGCCGAACCAGGAATGCTGTCCCAGGATTTGTCGACGCCATCAAAAAGGTCTTTGACGGCAGCGTCGCCGGCAATGGTCACCAGGAAATTCTTCTGAGAGCCTTTGCGCTCGGGCGCCCCCATGCCCTGGCTGCGGTGCAGACTGCGGCTCATCCCGGCAATCTCGCCATAGGAGTGGCCCAGCACCGGATCGTAATCGCCCGGATCCACTTCAATTTTGCCGGTCAGCTTCTCCGCATCCTTTTCCTGCTCGCGATTAAAACTGAACACATTCCACATCAACCGCTTGGCCTGCCAGGGCTGGACCCCCTGGAGCTGCTCCGGAAACATGGTCTTGTCGGCGGCTGCCGAAAACGCTTCCTTGCCTAAGATCGCGGAGACCTGATGCTGACCGTGGCCGTCGCGCGGGGTGCCGGAGAAGCGCAGAATAATTACGTCGGGCCGAAAACGCCGGATTACCCAAACGACATCACTGAGAATCTTATCGTGGCCCCATTTTTGGAAGGTCTCCTGGGTGGTTTTGGTAAAGCCGAAATCGATGGCTCGGGTGAAGAACTGCTCGGCTCCATCGATGCGCCGGGCGGCCAGCAGTTCCTGTGTGCGGATGACTCCGAGCGCGTCGCCCTGTTCCGATCCGATCAGATTCTGTCCGCCCTCCCCGCGGGTGAGCGACAGATAACCGGTGCGTACTTTACGGCCGCGGGACAAGTAAGCGAGCAAGGCGGTATTCTCGTCGTCCGGGTGGGCCGCGATCATAAGAGCGCTGGCCGTGACGTTAAGGCGGTCGAGCGCGAGCTTTATTTGCGGCGTGCCCGAGAGCTCGCGCTGCGCGGAAAGAGGGGGGAGGGAAGCCAGGAGAAACAGGGCGGCGACGATGGAATTTTTCAATGTGTTCGGCACGGATACCAATCTCCTAGGTGAGCACGTGGCGGTTTTGGATGCAAGCTTGTACTTTGGCCACGAATGAAAACGCATGAACACGAATAACGAATGCGGACGGCATTTTGCACAAACTCGCATAGGAGGTGTTTCAGGTGCGGGCCGTTTTGAAATCATCGGATTACGAGGGTTGAGCCGGGTTTGCGGACGGCATTTGACACGAAATGCCGTCCGCAGTGAGGTTGAGGTTCGCTGGGGGTGGTGGACTTATGCATCTACTACTTTGTTAGCAGGCGAGGGTAGAGGGCCAAGTGGGCTGGGGATGTATGTTGTTGAGGGGGCGGCACATTTAGGTTTGAAATAGTTGGCACCCAAGAAGTTGCCCGAATTTTACCCAGAGATCATATTACACATGAAGAACTTAGTAATTTGTTAGGCACTTATGATCCGGCATGAAGAAAACGGGAGAACACTGCTGGGCGGAGCGATGAACGTGCCGGTCCCCGGGTATTTTGTTATCTAATTTACATGCTAAGTCTCTCCTTACTGCGGCCGAAATCATGGTTGATAGCCGCAATTGCTGGGACACTACTGTTGGGGGTGGGTGCGGCGGTCTTCTATTTCCGCGGGCCAGCGCTGGAAAAGGCGCGGGTCTGGACAATCGGCACCGATAGCTCCCGGCCTTATCACTTTCTGATCGCGGGCCCGCAAGGTCGGCCTGTCCCCGGTGGAATGGCCGGCGAGGTGATCCAGGAAGCTGCCCGGCGCGCCGGAATCAAGCTAGCTTGGGTAGAGCGCCGAGAAGGACCGACCGCCTCGTTCAACGAGGGCTCGGTCGATCTCTGGCCCGTGATGTCTACCACCTCAGCGACGCCCCAAGTACATGTCTCCGAGCCGTATTTAAGGAATGTCTACGTTTATCTGAGCACAAAACCAGAGTGGGTCGAACCCTCGGCAAAAGGGCTGGTAAGACGCGTAGCGCTCTCAGGTTACAAATTGACTCAGCAATTCGCCCGGCAGGTGTTTCCGTCAGCCGAGCTCGTTACCAAATCCTCACGCAACGCCGCGATTTCGGCTCTCTGTGCAGGGCAAGCCGATGTCATGTTCGTCGAGGTTCGCGTCGCCCAGCAATTTGCGTTGAAGCGCCCCGTAGGATGTGAAGATAAAGACTTTTACCAGGTGGGCGCCGACGTGCCGGCTCTGGAGTTGGGCATCGGGTCCACTCCCCAGGCCGTACCCGTCGCCGAGCGTCTTCGGCAGGAAATCGATGCCATGCTGGCCGATGGCTCCATGAATGGGCTCGCAACGAATTGGAACTACTATTACAGCGGCGAGGCCGAGTTAATTTACAAGGAGAAGGCGGCTAGGGCCGCTATCCGCCTGTCCCGCGGGTTAATTGCCATCCTAATCCTGTTGTCAGTTTTACAGTTGTTTGTCTTGTTCCGAATGCGACAGGAACGGCAGACCGCACTGGACGTAGTCGTCAGCAAAAGTGCAATCCTGGAGTCCGCGCTGGATTGTATCATCGTCATCGATGCGTCCGGCTGCATTCTGGAGTTCAATCCCGCGGCGGAGAGGACGTTTGGTTACACACGCAAAGAACTTCTAGGCAAGGATTTGGCGGAAGCGATCATCCCACCATCGCTGCGGGCCGCACACCGGAGCGGGATGGTTCGCTATCTTGCAACCGGAGAAGGTCCCGTTCTTGGTAAGCGAATTGAAATCACCGGCATGCGGGCCGATGGCTCCGAGATTCCGGTCGAGTTGGCCATCATGTCTAACCACCAGAAAGGTCGCCCAGTCTTCACGGCGTATCTCCGCGATCTGAGCGACCGCAAGCGAGCCGAGCGGCGTCAGGCGGCTTTACATTCGGTCACTAGCGTCCTAGCGGAAGCAGCCAGCCTGGGGGAAGCAAAGCCTAAGATCTTGCAAGCGATTTGTGAGAGTTTCGGCTGGGATTTTGGTTCGATCTGGAGTAAAGATGCGGGCGCCAATGTGCTGCGTTGCGAGGGAACCTGGCATTTGCCCTCGCTAGAAGCGAGCTTTTTTGAGGAACGGACGCGGGAAGTTACCTTCGCGCCCGGGATCGGACTTCCCGGGCGTGTATGGAATAGAGCTGAGTCGTGCTGGATTGAGGATGTCCAACGGGATGACAATTTCTACCGGGCTGCCGCTGCCCTGACCACAGGTCTTCACGGGGCGTTTGCTTTCCCTCTCTTCTCGCAGGGTGAAGTAATCGGTGTCATCGAATTTTTCAGTCGAGAGACTCGCAAATTCGACAGTGATTTGCACCCGATGTTCACGACCATGAGCAGCCAGATTGGCCAATTTGTTGCGCGTAGGACGGCTGAGGAAGAGATGAAGAAAGCCAAGGAAGTAGCCGAGGCAGCCAATCGGAGTAAGAGCGAGTTCCTGGCCAACATGAGCCACGAGATTCGCACGCCCATGAACGGCATTTTGGGCATGACCGACTTAGTTCTGGATTCGGACCTCACCGCCGAGCAACGTGAATTCTTGAATATGGCTAAGGACTCCGGCCACTCTCTGCTCTCAATCATCAACGATATCCTGGATTTCTCAAAAATCGACGCGGGCAAACTGGAGTTCGACTTGATTGACTTCAACTTGCGCGGCACCCTGGAGGAAACCACAAAGGCACTCCGTTTGCGGGCGCGACAGAAAAACTTGGGGCTCACCTGCCGTATCGCTTCGGACGTACCGGACGCATTGATCGGCGATCCCGGCCGGCTGAGGCAAGTGATTATCAATTTGGTCGGCAATGCCATTAAGTTCACCGAACAAGGCGAGGTAACGATCCAGGTCAACCGGGAATCGCAAACGGAAAAAAGACGTGTGTTTGCACTTCGCGATCAAGGACACAGGTATAGGGATAACAGCAAACAAACACCGGGCGATCTTTGAAGCCTTTACACAGGCGGATGGCTCAACAACGCGCAAGTATGGCGGTACCGGGCTGGGGCTCAGCATTTCTTCGCGGCTGGTGGAACGGATGGGTGGCCGTATCTGGGTAGATAGCGAATACGGCTCGGGCAGTTCCTTTCACTTTACCGCGCATCATGCTTTGCAGAGATCGATGAGCGTAGACCTTGTTCAGGATGCGGTAAACGTGCCGCGACCCACCGGCTCTCACGTTTTGATTTATCCAAGTTGAACACGCCATGGCCGTCATCCGGGCCGACTCATGTCGTTTGCAGCATCGGCATCCAGCGTAGTATTGCTGGTTTTCGGAAAGCTGGCCGAGAACTGCCAAAGCCTCAGCAATCAATGACCGCGGTACGCGCTAGATACCTGACATGCCCCATCAATGGGTGAACGCCCCAAGGAGTCTCGTCGATGGCGTCAAGCACGTTTTTCGCCATGTCAGGTTCAAGTTGCAAATTTATCATCCCGGCCTTTACTCAGCAGATCAACTCCGCAACTGTCCAAATGTGATCTGTGATCCCGGCTTCCGTAGCAGGTGTACTCTTAGCTTGCAATTAATCCGGAAGAACTTTTGGAGCGACACCGGCGTGGCAGGTGTTGGCCCACTCCGAAAAATTCGGTGATTATGTACTTGACTGAGTGTTTACCGACTCCTGTATGATTGCCTACATGAGCGTCTATGTTCCTCTTAAAACGTTCCTGACGAATCAGCCTGGAAAACTCGTCCGGCTGTCGTTTCCTCAAATCGAAGGGATACTCAATCGGAAGCTGCCGAAGGCGGCCATGGACTACGATTGGTGGTGGGATAATGAGGACGTGTTAACCACCCACCACTCCCAGAGCAAATCATGGCAAGGTGCTGGATGGGAAGTATCCTCGGTCGATCGAGCGCATCGAGTTGCCGATTTTGTCCGGTGAGATGGGGCGCCGAGAGCGCAGGTCACATGTGCTTTATATCCTGAAGAACGCGCTCCCTAGCAATTAAGAAAGCTGGATATCCGCTTGACTCAGGTAACCGCTGCGGAACTGGTTTTCGCGCTGGTTGCTGGTTTCGGGTGAACAATCAGGTCATAGGTCACGGGATCGACGGCCACAGCCTGTTGCGCCAGTCGGAAGAAAAGCTTGCCT
>JBBSFW010000159.1:0-8582 GCA_038254805.1 Terriglobales bacterium | reverse complement strand
TCTTCATGCTGAATTGCATTCATCTGAAGTTTCTCGATTTCAGGCTCATCACGCATTGGAATCAAACTCCCCTTTCAGGCTCATCCACCATTGGAATCGCTAGCCTCCTTCAGGCTCATCACACATTGGACAATTCTTGTGATTGCGCTCAAGTGGCTGCTCTTGCGATACTTTGACTGGAATGCTTGAGCGGGAGTAATTCAGTGGTAGAATGCCAGCTTCTAGCTGGCTATTTCCGTTTTCAGCAACTTACAAACCGTGTTGTCTAGTTTGCTGTCCGCCCGAATTCGTGATATTCGGATGGCGCCATGCACGAGTAAATATCGTAAAACGCATCAAAGACAATGGGCGCTGGATCATGCGCTCGATTCGTAAGAAGCCCTCTTGCGGCTGGGACTGGAACTCCATTCCTGAGGGCCGCTACTACGTCGAGTGGTACGAAAACGGGGTGCGGAAGCGCGAACCCGGTCGCCCAATCACTGTAGGTGCAACGCAAGCGGCGGCATGAAGTCGAAGGCCGATCCCTCGGACTTGCACGCGCTTTCCCTCTTCATCAGCGATAAAGGGCGCTGACCTGTCAACTCCGGTTGAAAATTCCTCATTCTACCGGTTGAAAATTCCCCAGCCCTCGCGAGGTGGTGGTTTGCAGTTTCGACCGGGGGATGGTATGTAGGAACCGGCTGGTGAAGCGGAGGCGGGCAATGCAGGAGTGCAAACCGCCAAGGAATAGCTGGCTGCAAACTCATCAAGACGATCGTGAAAGCGAGCACATCGGATTGGTAGATTTGCCCATGCCTTAAAAAACTCATAGCGATTGGTTCCGCTTGCCGCGATGGCTGGCGCCGGCAGCAGGGTCGGTTGGCTGCGGTTCTGGCGCCGGAAGCAAACCAGCCTTGCGGCGCTCTTTCAACCGGTAGCTTTCTCCGCGGATGTTCACGGTAGTGGAATGATGCAGCAGTCGGTCGAGGATCGCGGTCGCGATGATCGGGTCGCCGAAGATCGAGCCCCATTCGCCATAGCTCTTGTCGGAAGTTAGAATGATGCTGCCGCATTCGTAGCGGGCGCTGACGAGTTGGAAGAAAATGGTCGCCCCCAGATCGTCCAGCGGTAGATATCCCATCTCGTCGATGATGAGTATCTTCGGAGCTACGTAGATTCGCGGCCGCCGGTCCAGCCGTCCTTCCTTGTAGGCGCGCCCGAGATCGGTCACCAGATCGTGGGCGGTCATGAAGTACGCCGCTTGCCCGGACTGAATCGAGGTTTCGGCCAACGCCACCGCCAGATGAGTTTCCCAGCGCCGGGTGGTCCCAGCAGAATCACGTTGGATGCCTCATGCACGAAACGCAGCGCACGCAGTTCACGGATCTGCCGCTCATCGATCGATGGCTGGAAAGCTAAGTCGAACTGATCGAACTTTTTCAGATACGGCAGGTGAGCCAGTTGCAGCCGGGTCTTGAGATACCGTTGCCGCCGCGCGTCGGCTTCCGCGCTCACCACTTCGAGCAGGAAGTCGGCGTAGGCAGGCTCTTTCTTGGAAGCGCTTTCCAGCAGCGTTTCCAAACGCCCATCAATGGCGGTGAGGTTTAATGTTGGTTCGCAGCCGCTCCAACGTCATAGCACACCTTCCGCCGCCAGGCTCTCATAGGCAGCCAGCGACCGCGTCTCCATGACGGGGGCGCCCTGCTGGATGTGAATCAGCGTCTTGCCGATCGGCTTGTTGCCGAGTGGAATGCCTTCATGATGCTCGCTTTGGGTAACCACCTGGTGGCGCCTTACCGCCGGCACATGTCTCGCAATGAGTTCGGCTCCGCAGCGCACTTCCACCTCGCGGCCTTGCTGGCCGACCCACACGTCTTTGCCGGCATAGCGCCACGGGACAGAGTAACGGCTGCCCTGCCACGCTACATAGGCATCGCGTGCCACCTTGCGCTGCTCGTCATCGGCATAGGGATAATGCGGCGGCCCGTTCGCCGGCTGCATACGGAGCTGATCTTGGTTCCACCGCAGAAGAACCTGCTCCCGAGTCGTGCCGTGGACGCGTTGGTTGGCCACTTCCGATACCCAGCGGCGCAACTCAGCATTCAGATTGGCGAGATTGGCCGGCTCACGGCCCTGCAAACCGCACAGGAGGTTTCGCCGTACATACTTTACGCCCGATTCCACTTTGCCCTTGGTCTGTGCCCGATAAGGGCGGCACAGTCGCGGCGTGAACCCCCAGTACCGGGCAAAGTCCAGTAACACGGTGTTCCACACGATCTCACCGCGTTCGTCGGTGCCGGTCCAGACCGTCTTCATCCGGTCGTAGAGAATCTCTTCCGGCACGCAGCCCCACTGCTGGAAGGCCGATTCATGCATGCGCAACAGTGTCCCCAGTTTCTGGTCCGTCGCCGCTTCGGCCATCATCACGCGGCTATAACCCAGTCATGGTGAAGCCCCACAGCATGCTCTCTTCACTGCCCTCCGAGAGTGATCCCAGATGGCCCCAATCTACCTGCGCCTGCTTGCCCGGTGCTGTCTCGAATCGCCGAACCGCAACCACCCGCGCCGATTCCCGTTGGGCCGAAGCCAGTCGGTCAAAAGCGTATAGCCGCCGTTGTAGTTCCGCTCTTTCGACTCCCGCAGCAGCACCTGACCGTTCCAAACGCCTACCTGCAGACGTTCCTTTAGAATTGGCTTGAACGGTTCCAGCTTGCTCACCGGCGCTGGTCTCGGTCTATAAACCGGTCTGTTTGTTGACTGCAATAAATACTTCCGAATGGTCTCCGATCAAAACCAGTCAACTGGCTGATCGCCCGGATGCTCAACCCATCTTTCTTGAGCCCATTGATCTCTTCCACGTCTTTCCTCCTGAACAGATATCCGCCCTCCTCTAATTCCTAGAGTCGGGGCTACACCACCTGTTCGACGAGGTGAGGAATTACGAATTTGGCCTTCCACTTGGCCGTTGCTCCACGGCAGGATGACGGCGGCGATGACCGCTTTCGCGTCGCGAATCAGTCCGTCACAGAATCGGCTGATTTCCGGCAGGCCTGTTCGGTTAGCTTCAACAAGCCAGTTCTCAAGGGCGTCACTCTGCTTGCCACGGAACACTGCAGCGAAGCCTTGTGTCAAATCGTAGAGGACGGGAATCTCAGGGCAGCACTCGTTCAGTTTGGCGAGTTGTTGCTGCTCATCGGGTTTCAGCTTTTCTGGCCGGCGGGACAGCAGCATGGCGGCCTGCCGCGGAGAAGGTGGTTTCGCCTTCGGCTGGCGCGGCGTGCGACTGATTTCTTGCTGACTCATCCCTTTGCGATACAGTCCAACCACTTCGTTGTACCGGTCAATCCTGTTCTGGCGACGATCCTCACGAATTTGCTCAGACTGGGTCCTGGCCGTAGGAGCACTTTCAGCCTGAGGCGGAGGTGGTTCGGGCGGAGGTGGTTCGGGAATCACAGGCACAATCGCTTTCGTCAGTGCGGGGCGCTTCTGCTCCAGAACCCCTCTCGACGGCTGAGGTCAGATTGCAGAGCAGATGGAAACGATCAGCCACTTGGATAGCTTGCGGGGCTCCGCGGGTTGCGCCGTCGGCATAGATTCCACCCCGGTCACGGCTGATCACTTCCGCGCCGGGATGCGCTTGCAACCAGGCCGCGAGGCTATCGGCAGAACGATCCGGCAACAGGTCAATGGGGGCATGCGTTTCCAGATCAACCAAGATGGTTCCATACCGTTGACCCTTCCGCCAAGCCCAATCGTCAACGCCCACAGCCTTCACCCCTGGGACGGGGACGGACGGCCCGAGTTTCAGTCGCCGAAGAACCGTATCGGGACTGATTCTCATGCCGAGCCTTTCGGCCAGGCGCGCCCCGGCCTCACCACCTAACACATAGCCAACCAGGCGAATCGTCTCCGACAATCGACTCGTTTGCCGTCCGTATCTCGGAGAAACCAGCGGCAATACTTCCGTGAATGTGACGCGGGAGCAGTCCCGGGACCGACCGAAAGCGGCGAACATCCAGACGGAGTTCGACGGTTGATCCCTGCCACGGCAAGTCACGCAAGACCCGCGAATACCGGCTCTGGAGAGAATGTGAAGCATGGTGGCATGCCGGACAGCACGCGGCGGAACTGATAGCGGCTGCCGTGATCAGAACCCGACCGCTGTCCGGATGCCCGACGGAATTCAGCTTGAGACAGGATGGGTCGGGAAGAAGGGTCTGAACATAGCTCGGGGGAGAAGCGCTGACAGACCGTCCCCTTCGAACTCTCGTCGACCGATACCTCGATCAAATCGAGCCCGTGAAGAAGGAGGCTCATTTAAATCCGTATCAGTTGAAGATCTTAACGACTTCGTTGTTGCTCTGAAAAAGGGCGGCATGGAGGCGAACACGGTGCTGCACAACATGATCATCGTTGCCCAGTTCTTCAAATGCCACGGCCGAAGCGGGGTTATGGGTCCACTTTAGCGCGCGGTTGTGACTCAGGTGCTTGTCAGAACACATCTTAGCTCAAGTTCTTGGCGGACGCTGGACCGGCTCCCCGTTGAGTTCCATCTTGCCTGATCGTATGTACCAAACGAAGGTTAGTACCCCGTTGTGTCACCTGAAACCCAGTACCCCGTACTCACAAGTACTTCCTTCTCATTTTGGCTTAAACGGTGCGAAAACCAGGAGTTTCTCTTGCTTTCTGCCCTCAAGACACGCACAATGGCGTGGCAACCATAATTTTAACAGTTACAAATTAGGTGCAGTGCGGAACTATGCTCTCTATAAACTCGAACTCTTGCCCAAGCTTGATACAGTACTGTTATTTACAAACGCTGGATATCCTCACAACCATGGCGGTGCTGCGGAATGGCTTGGAGGAAGGCAATCCGATTGTCCGGGCGTTACTCCAAAGTACATCCTCACCTTGGCATGGGCTATTGCTGGTAAAAGTCATTGCGCTCGCGTTAGGGGTTTATTGCTGGCATATCCGAAAGGGTCGACTCCTTCAAAGAGTGAACGTCTGTTATGCATTCCTGATTGCTTGGAACATTGTTGCGCTAATCGTGGGTTCCAGAATAGCGCTGGATGCAGTGGGAGGCCGGGTATAGTGATTCGACTTATCTTTTACTCTCAGGATGTAAAGCTCCAGTATCTTCTTGCACCCACTCTTGGCGCTGATTTCGAGGTCGTGGTCGAATCCAAACAGGACCGGGTCAAACAACTGATCGCGGAGAAGCATTGCGACGTACTGGTTTTGGACTACGATTCCAGTCACGGTTCCACCGAACAACAGCTTGGCTTCTACGATGAGATTCGCAATACAAATATACCGATCGTGGTTATGACCGATGACGACCGGCGGTCTACGGCAATGGAACTGGTTCATCGCGGCGTGTACGATTACTTCAGAAAACCGCCTTCTCTTCCCGAGCTGAAAATCATTGTACGGCGCGCTCACGCACATGCTGTCCTGAAGAGCGATTTCGAAAGCCTCCACAAGCAAGCCCCCGTCATCGGCCCACCTATCACCGCTGGCTGCGATCAACTAATCGGTGCCGGTGCTCGCTCCAGGGCGGTGTACGATCTGATCCACCGTGTGAAAAATGTGAGTTCCTTTGTACTCATCACCGGCGAGAGTGGGACGGGTAAAGAATTGATTGCGCGTGCGATTCATAACTTGAGCGACCGGGCAAAACTTCCGTTCGTGGCCGTCTCCAGCGGCGCCATCCCGGAGACTCTGATCGAATCGGAATTGTTCGGACACGAAAAGGGAGCATTTACCGGGGCTGCCGGCATGCGTGCCGGCTATTTGGAGCAAGCGGGCGCCGGTACGTTGTTCCTTGACGAAATTGGAGAGCTTAGCTTGCACACGCAGGTGAAGCTGTTGAGGGCACTGCAGCAGAGGGAATTCACTAGACTTGGCAGTAGCCGGCCCATACCCTTGCGGGCTCGTGTGTTGTTCGCCACTCACCGTAATCCGGCCAAAATGGTAGAGGAAGGCTCGTTCCGTCAGGATCTCTACTATCGTGTCAATGTAATGAGAATCAACTCGCCTGCGTTGCGGGACCGGACAGAAGATATCCCCGATCTGGCTCACCACATTTTGCAGCAATACTCTTCCCTATACGGTAAGCCAATGCGCAGCATAGAACCCGCGGCCATGGCCGCGCTGATGGAATACCCGTGGCCAGGGAACATTCGAGAGTTGGAGAATGTGATCCAGAGCGCCATCATCTTCAGTGAAGGCGATAGTATCGGGCTGGACGATCTACCTGAGGCGCTCCAGGAACTAGAGCCGCTATGCCTGGGGGAGACGGCGCCGAGTGGTTCCTTTGAAGAGCAGTTGCGGGATTACCGGATAAAGCTGGCGACGAATGCGGTGCAGGACGCCAATGGAAACAAAACGGTCGCCGCCCGCAGCCTTAACATCTCGCGTGCTTATCTCCACCGCTTGATCCGGGAAGCCGGGGAAAATGTTACTGCTTGAGCGAACGTGTTTAACTCTAAGCGCAAGTAAGCCGGATTCCGGGCTACTCCGGATGTCAAGACGTGTGTTCTCGTTTCCCGTGATGCTCGGCACTCTGCTGGTTGTCCTTACTGTTTTGACGGTAAGAGCGCGCTTTAGTGATCCTGATCTGTGGTGGCATTTGAAGGTCGGCGAGATCATCTGGAACACCCACACGATCCCAACGACGGACCAGTTCTCATTTACCACCAATAACCACCCCTGGATTCCACACGAATGGCTGTCCGAGGTTCTGATTTACGGTGCATACAGGGTTGGGGGTTACACGGGGTTGATGGCGTGGTTGTGCGTCTTTCCTTCGTTACTCATGATCGCTGCCTATACTTTGAGTTCATTGTATTCCGGGAATGCGAAGGTGGCGCTGCTCGGGGCGCTGATTACATGGTTGTGCGCAACGGTCGGTCTCGCTATTCGGCCACACGTTATCGGATATCTGTTTTTAATAACCGAGTTGCTGATTGTGCATTTCGGTCGATCCCGCAATTCACGATGGTTTTTAGCGCTGCCGCCGTTGTTTGCTATGTGGGTGAATTGCCACGGTTCGTTCGTTTTCGGGCTGGGCGTATTAGCTGTATTTCTATTTTGTTCGTTCATCACGATGGAAACAGGTTCTCTGGTTTGTATTCCGTGGAAGAAGAACGAACGCAATCTGCTGATGTTATCTGTTGTATTGTCGCTTGCTGCGTTATTCATTAATCCCATGGGTCTCAAGCAGGTGTTATACCCGGTGAACGTAATGACGAATCTGCCGGATAACCTAAAGTTCATCTCGGAATGGCAGGCCCTGCGGTTTGATGAGCCCCGCGACTTCATATTTTTGGCAATTGCCGGTTTGATCGTCCTATTGTTAATAGTCCGTTCAATTAAAATTCGATTACCGGAACTACTTCTCCTCGCTATCAGTTTCGAAA
The DNA here is from genome assembly GCA_038254805.1 of Terriglobales bacterium. Classification (GTDB taxonomy): domain Bacteria; phylum Acidobacteriota; class Terriglobia; order Terriglobales; family Acidobacteriaceae; genus Gp1-AA145. The sequence continues at coordinate 1,179 of JBBSFW010000159.1, read as the reverse complement.
TGGCCATCCGCCATAGCAGAATGCTTTTCGTATTCGGAATTATTGCCGCCCCTATTGTATGCCGGCTGATGGCCGATCTTTGGGATAACTATGAAGCGAGCCGAGACCGCATCCCTTCCGAACGTCGCCATGTTGCTCCTGTCAATGACGGCAATTGCCATTGGATTCCCCCACTCATCCGACCTCGAACTGCAAGTACGTCAAGCCAATCCAATAAATGCGGTGAATTTCATGCGAGCCCACAAGTTGTCGGGCCGAATGCTTAACGATTATGCATTCGGAGGGTATTTGATCTGGTCCGCTCCTGAATATAAAGTATTTGTGGATGGCAGGGGCGATGTTTACGAGTGGACGGGAGTTCTACGCGAGTACGGTTCCTGGGCGACACTCCAGGAGGATCCTACGGCACTTCTCGATAAGTACCACATTGAATTGTGCTTGATGCCAAGAACTGCGCCAATAGCGCGCGTGTTGCCTTATTTGCACGAGTGGGCTCTAATCTACTCAGACGATAAGGCGGTACTGTTCCAGAAGCGTTCCGCTCAGCTACCGCGCTGAATACGAACGGGCAGCGTCTACTTAACGGGCGCCTTCCTCACATCTTTGCGTCTTAGCACGCGAAATCCACTCCGCAATCCTACGACTTCAAAGTGCGTGAGCAGATACGGCTCCATGATAAGATTCTTTACCGGTGGTTGAACATATTTCGGAAACCACTGTTTTAACTGGTCACCTTCGGCAACGGTATCCCAAAGAACGTAACGAACTTGCCGGTCTTCCAGTGTTTGAACTGCTTCGCGGATTTGAGCATCTGTGTTGATCCCGTACATGAGTATGCTGAAGCGAGTGGGATTCTTTAGGGCCGCCAGAAAGTAGTACATCGGGTGATACGGATATACAAAGATCTCTTCACCAGGCGACGTGTTTTGCTCTAAAAACTCAAGCGCCTTATCGGTCTGGAATCCGTAGCCGTGTCCCCGGCGAAAAGCAACCGGCTTATCTGCGGCTGAGATGGTGAGCAGGTTGAATAAACACAACAGCACGCTGCAACCTGTGACAACCCGGAGAGCGGAGACTGCGCACCTACTCCGAAGCTCGCCATATAAATAAAAGCAAAGCACTAACAGCAGCGGCGATCCCCATACCAGATGCCAGATGTCTTTTCTATGGCATTCAGAT
>JBBSFW010000158.1:0-8632 GCA_038254805.1 Terriglobales bacterium | reverse complement strand
TTCAAGGGCGTCCTGAAGACTTCGCTCGGCTCGGGGCATGACGACGGGTCTTCCCGCCGCAAAGCGGCTACCGCAGTCCGCAGCGCTTGCGGAAGAGGAAACCCCCAAAGAGTGCCGTTGCGAGGAGAGCAGCAGTCGAAGGTTCAGGGACCGTGCTTGTCGGCACGACTGTCACCGTACCGCCCAAGACCGTTGCTGAAAGCGGTAGTCCCTCTGCGTTTCCGAGCGCATTCACCGAGAGCCCGAGCGGGGACGTTCCACTCTCAAGCGCATCGAACAGGACCGTAGCGAGGGTAAACGTGCCCGCTTGCAGGGCGTTGAGGTCATCAATCGTGTCGAACGAAAGCTGATACAAGTTGACCGCGGCTCCGGAAGGCGTTGCGGCTGTTATGCTCCCGAGGGCAAAAAGATCGAGCTGATCACCCAAAACAGCATCGCCAAAGGACGCAGACGCAAACGACAGAACCGCAGGGTCGAACGCCAGGTCAAAGTCAAACGTGCTGAGCGACGGAGCGGATGAGGCGGGGAGGCCGGAAATTACAATTGAGGCCGACAGGTGACCACCTGTTGATACATTCTGCACGGCGGGTACGACAGTCAGGACCACCGCAGCGTGAGCTGGGAGACATAGTAAACACGCGATGAGTGCTGTCCAGAATGTCAGGACGGGAATAGACGTGCGTGTGCGGCTTCTCACGGCGCACACCTCGCATTCGTACACTTCAGAGTGCATGCTCGTGCATCGTTTGCAGAGATTATCCCGTCACCGTCGTAATCACGAAAATCTTCGGGTGCCGCGGTAAGGCCGCGTGCATTGGAGATAAGTGCGATATCGTTCAAATCGATTTTTCCATCCTTATTCAGGTCACACGATGGCATCTCAATAACGAGTACAACGGTTGCAAGCAGTGGTCCTTTGACACTCATGTCCCACTCATTCTCATCCTTGATGCTTACGCGTTTGTAAACGGGTTTTCCTCCGGCATTCTTTAACGCATTATCCGGCACGACCACTTCGTCATTGATGGTTACTATGCCGCTTGCTCCCTGCTGGTTATTCGCCCCGATAACCGAAAGCTGCAGTAGCGGACGAATGTTCGGTTCGCTACGGTAAAACACTCCTCCATCGCTGGACTCGGAACTGTTGATAGTGAGCCTTTGAAACAGCAATCCCGATTTGACCTTCTGCAGGCTGCCGCCGAGCGCCTTATACATCGCCATCTCACCATTCGGATCTGGTCCACTAATCACTTCCAACTTTCCGTCGCCGTCGAAATCCGCTACTTCGTGATTTTTAAGCAACGTGAACACATCTGCACCTTCTTTGATGGTGGGTCCCCACAGCCGCAGGTTCCTCGTACTCGAATCCCACCTCAGCAACCACGTCGCAGCACTGCCGTTAACACCCCACAAGCTAACGAAGACTTCCGGAATACCATCGGTATCGATGTCCACCAACTCCAATGTCGGCGACCCGCCGCCTAACCACGTCACCCCCGGAACCTCTTTTTCCGTGTTTGACGAAATATCGATGACTCTGATCGTTGCGTCGTCGCCATCGCTATATGCGGCAACAATAGTCCGCACCTGCCCGGCGCGTTCGAAATCCGCAGTAACAAACTCCTGCTGCAACGCATCGGGTGTGCCAAACCTAGCATTTAGTTCGACAAGTTGTTTTGGAACGTGCTTGCTCACGAGAGCAGCATTTGCATCTGTTTGGGCGGTCGCTAGCTGCAGTTGCACCAAGAAGGTCACAATGCCTACGCGCAACATAGATCTGGTATTAAGCCCCATAGTGTCTTCCTAAAACATCTTCGTTTGCGGTGTGGCCACGTAGGCACGTGCGTTGCTTAGTACCTTCGTAGCATACGCGGCTGCGTTGTCATTTGTCCCGTTGTATCTATGTAACGGCGCACGAAACAGTTCCATCAGCTGTACTCGGCTAGAAACGTTCGGAGATGCTTCACCGTTGATGCGGAGAAACTTCTTTACCAAATAAGCTGTTCCAATCGGGATGCTACTAGCCTCCAACGCAAGATTGTCGGGACTGTCAAACGCAACGGCAGGTTGATTAAGGTACGGAAGTGGGGACCCGTTGTTGCAGTTTCCAAGTTGACAGAGGCGAGTCGCCCACATTGTCTGTAAGTAGCCATAGCTCGATGCGATAGTGGTTTGAGCGCGAAACAGATAGCTTGAAGAGGGTGTCGGCCCCATACCCTTGTTGTGAAGAATTAAATTGCGAGCCGTAATATCAGTGTCAGAGGCAATGATGTTACGTATATCTGTGCGCGCCTTGCACCGGCCATCCGTCTTCGTCGGTGCACTCGGCGGACATATCCTGTATTTCTCGCGAGGCGAAATGTCCGCCGGTCGAGAGAGCAGTGGACCATCGTCCAACCTGTAATTGCGGTACGCCGCAGAGTTCAATTTGGGTTGAATGTTTTGACGGTCATATCGTGGCTCATACCTATAACTGAAAGGATTGAAAGTGCTCTCCTTTTCTACCTGACCCTTTACCAGGTCAGGGGGAATTCCGCGTACATTGCTGTACTTGAGCAGCAGTGGGTCGATGTCGTTGTACGTTCGCCCCAGTGTCGCCGATGCCGTAACGCGGAGATCGACTTCGAATCCGAAGGTGTCGGCAGCCGGTATCGTAGGAATGAACAGCAGACGAACGTTTCCTAAATGAACAGCATAAAAAAAGTGTTCAACCGCTGAATCGGGTACGCGAATCTCCGGGTCATGACCAGACCGAAGAGAGAGCACGACTGTATCGGGGAAGAGCAGCGGCTCAATTTTAGTAACGCCTGTAACCGAGTGGCCAACGAGTTCTACTCGGTATGGAACTGGAGTAGTACCGTTGTTTCTGCGAACTTGAAAGTAAAAAGTGCTCCCAAGAGGGACGGTTGCAACTGTTGGACGCACTGTACTGATTTCCGTTCGAGCAGCTTCTCTGTCAGTTGAGGGGTCAATGCCATATCCGCCGAACAGGACCGGTGAAGAACATGCTGGCGCGGTGTTAACGGTTCTGGCAGAGCACGGGCCCGCGGTTGCGGTAAATGTAACGAGTGGGGTACAACCGCGAGCTTCAGCAATTACGTAATATAACCCCTGCTTATCGCCAAGCGTCAATACAGTAGAGGCATTGCCATCTTTGTTCGTAGTGACGTCATCCGGTTTAATCATGGCCCCATCGCTGTCTGATGAGTTGTCAGAAACGTCAAAAAGTACGGTCCGGTCCTTTATAGGACGGTCGTTCTCATCGACTACTTGCACCGTAAGGGGTCGTGAGAGTTTTTGGCTTACTAACCCCACCTGCTCATCACCCGACACTTTCTTCAGCGTGCAGACACTACAAGTAGAGCAAGTAACGGTTCCGCTTAGCACAGTATACTTGGCCTTAGGTCCGCCGAAGATGCACGTTCCCATAAAACCGTAACAGCCCGAATTTAAGGAAACGGCAATGTTCGGGATACCACTATCTTCACTACTTGCAGCGGCAGATAAGGTCACACTTCCTGCACTACCTTTGGGTATCACGGCTGTTGCAGTCCCTGTGCGACCTGGAAAAAAGGAATCACCGACCGATACTGTCAACGCCTCGGGGGTCACCCAAAACCGGCCAGTGATGGTCACCTGAAAACCGGCCAGTTGTAAGCATCAGCCAGGACGTTGAACTGGGACGTGAGGACGCTATCCTCCGTCCCCATGAGCAATGTCTTGAGCGAAGAAAAGAAGCAGCAAGTTATCGCATTAGGGCGACTGGGATGGTCGCTGCGGCGGATTGAACGAGAAACCGGGATTCGCCGAGAGACCATCTCGGCTTACCTGAAAGAGGCTGGGGTGGAGTTGCGGCTGCCACGCGGTCGTCGGTTAACGTCGGCAAAACCGGCCAGTGCTGTGGATGCTGTGACTACCGACTCGGCACCGGCAAAACCGGCCAGTGAGGTGACCACCGACTCTGACGCGGTGGCCGAACCGCCTGCCCGCGAGGCGGAACCGTTCCGCAGCCCGTCGGCCAGCGTCTGCGAACCGTTCCGCGAATTGATCGAAGCCGGACTCTCCCGTGGCCGTAATGCCATGGGGATCTGGCAGGACCTGGTCGATCGGAGCGCCTTCGCCGGCGCGTATGAGAGCGTCAAGCGCTACATCCGCAAGCTGCGTGGCGCACAGCCGCCGGAACCGCGGGCCGTCATTCTCACCGCGCCCGGCGAAGAAGCGCAGGTGGATTACGGCGACGGCCCCATGGTGCGCGATCCAGTCTCAGCGAAGTACCGGCGCGCGCGGCTGTTCGTGCTGACACTCGGCTACAGCCGCAAATCGGTTCGATTGTTGACGTTCCTTTCCAGCTCCGTGATTTGGTGCGAACTGCATGAAAAGGCATTCCGGCGTTTGGGTGGATCGGTTCGTGTTGTGGTGCTCGACAATCTGCGCGAAGGCGTGTTGACGCCCGACCTGTACGATCCTTCGTTGAACCCGCTTTACCGCGATGTGCTGGCCCACTATGGCGCAGTCGCGCTGGCCTGTCGAGTGGGCGATCCTGACCGTAAAGGTAAGGTCGAAGCCGGCGTCGGCCATGCCAAGAAGACCCCGCTGAAAGGCCAGCGCTTTGAATCGCTGGAGCAAGCTCAGGCGTACCTGGACCACTGGGAAGAGCGCTGGGCCGACACGCGCATCCATGGCACCACTAAGCGGCAGGTGGCGGCGATGTTCGCCGAGGAGAAGCCCGCGCTGCTGCCGCTCCCGTTGGAACCTTTTCGCTATTACCAATACGGTACGCGCGTGGTTCATCTGGATAGCTGTGTCGAGGTCGAGGCCGCTTACTACAGCGCCCCGCCCCGATGGATCGGGCGGAGTGTGCAGGTCCAGTGGAATGCACAGCACGTACGCCTGCTTGATCCTCAGAGCTCTCAGTTGTTGCGAGAGCATCTTCGTCAGGATCGCGGTCGCCATCGCATTCATGAGCAAGACCGGCCCACACGAACTCCGCTGGGCACCTTGGAACTGTTGGCGCGCGCCGAAAAAGCCGGGACGCACATCGGCCCCTTCTGCCAGCAGATGCATCGACAGCAAGGACAGCCGGCCGTGCGCCGCCTGCAGGGCGTGCTGTCGTTTCTCAAAAAGTACGGAGTAGCGCGGGTCGATGAAGCCTGCGCCGTGGCGTTGGATATGGAAATTTACGACTACCGGTTTGTGCGCCGCTACCTGGAGCGGAATGCGCAACCGCCCGTGAGCTTGCGGCAGGTTGATCCGCTCATCCGCCAGCTCACGCTCTACCGTGATCTGATCCAGGAAAAAACCAAGGAGACCAATGAATGAACATCCCTGAACTCCAACGCGCCCTGCGGCAACTCCGGCTCGGCGGCATCGCGGCCGTACTGGAAACCCGCTTGCATCAGGCCCAGGCTGAACCCATGGCGCCCATCGATCTGATCGCTTGCCTGATCTCGGACGAACTCACCCGTCGCGCGGACCGGTTGCTGGAACGCCGGCGCAAGCAGGCTGGCTTTCGTGATCCTCATAAGACGCTCGACAGCTTCGACTTCACGTTCAATCCCAAAATCAACCGCAGCCTGGTCTTCGATCTGGCCACCTGCGGCTTCATTACCAAGCGTGACGACGCCCTGTTTCTTGGACCAGGCGGCACCGGGAAGAGTCATCTGGCCCAAGCCATTGGTCAAGCCGCCATTCTGCAGGGCTACCGTGTGCTCTATCGCGAGGCTCACGTGTTATTGGAGGAGCTTGCCGAGGCCGTTGCGTTTGGCACGCGCAAGCAGTACGTCGAGTCGCTGGCGACAGTGCCGCTGCTCATCATCGACGATTTCGGAATGCGCAAACTGCCGCTCACCGCTGCCGAGGATCTGCTGGAAATCGTCATGCGGCGCTACGAGCGCGCCAGCACACTATTGACCTCCAACCGTCCCGTCGAGGACTGGGGAAAACTGTTGGGCGATACGGCCGCGGTCGGCTCTATGCTCGACCGGCTTCTGCACCATGGTCATGTTTTGAAGTGCGGACCGCGCAGTTGGCGGACCAAAACCGCCGCCACTTCGGTCAACGGAGGTGCCATCTCCGCATGAGTTCACGCACAAACCAATCGGAAGGAGGCTTGACTGAACTTGGGGGCCCCGTCCCCCAAACCCCCTGGGATTTTGCGCGATTCTGCCATCCCATGTACGCAATTCAAAATCAAAACCGGAGACAAGCGATGCCCATCCCCGGCATGGTCTGGCCCCGGAAGTCGGCGCTCGGGTCGCATCCCTGCGTAGCCCTATCCTCCGCTCCGGTCCAGATCAGTCTAACTCAAAAAGAGGAATACCGAACCCGAAGTGTTACTCCAATCGAAAATACTTGCCGGGAAACCGGTTGGCGAGGTATAACTATTTTGTCCTGACTTGACGTTTGCAACTGGCCGGTTTTGAAGTGACCACAACTGGCCGCTTTTGAGGTGACCGCCGAGGGTCAACGTGACGGTCGTATCAAAATCCACTACTTCTGCGGATACAGTCACACTTGCGGACATGGACGATATTCTTGAGCCACACTCAGTCGCTCTCGCAACGTACGTATATCCGGTAGAAGTAACTTGACCCTGAACGGTGATTGGCGTCACCCAGTTTTTGTGGACGTCGGCCAAACTCAATAAATCGTGGGTCTGGCTACTACATGCAACGAGTTGATCACTTCCGAAGGCCATCAAGATGGCTGTAAATAGCCTAATATTCAATGTAATTCTCCCGCGCACGCTGACGTTATGGCCTAGCGCTAGGGTTCCGAGGGCCCACAAATTGCACGGCTCGCTCATCCATCCCGCATCGGCTGCCTATACTAGAATGTGCAAAGCAGAAGGGTTGGCCGACATTAAAATTTATTCATGGTGATGCCTTCTGGAGTGGAGATGCAGCTTGCAGATTTCCAGGACTTGACGACCTTCCTCGGGAGCGCCCATAGGGGGGACTCCGAAACGGTCACCCATCTCTATCGTGTGCTGTTCCCGTCACTTCGGCGTATGGCCGGTAGTTTTCTGCGGAACGAATACCCCAACCATACGCTTCAACCGACTATCCTGGTGCACGATGCTTTTATTCGGCTGTTAGTGCAGCAACGAATCGACTGGCGAGACCGGGCGCATTTTTTTCGCACGACCGCGCGGCAGATGCGTCAGTCGCTTGTCGCCCATGCCCGCAGCCGGAAAGCGAAAAAGCGGGCGGGTGGGCTACGGCGTGAAGAACTTAATGGCTGCGAAGCTGTTGCGGAAGATTTCGAGCACTTTATCATTCTCGACGACTTACTGCGTACGCTGCAAACAATCGACGCTCGGGCGGCGGACGTCTTTGAACTTTCCTTCTTTTGGGGCCTTCACTACACGGATATAGCGAAACTGCTCCAGATCAGCGAAAAGACTGTGGAGCGAGATTGGGAATTTGTGCGTGCCTGGTTCTCGATGGCGCTCAAGCGTTCCTAGACGCCCTTCTCCGTCGGTATACCATAGGGCCGGATGGCCCTCGACCGCTGGCACGAGATCAAATCGCTCTTCGTTCAAATACGCGATCTGGAGTCAAACGAGCGTAGCGCATTTCTCGACAAAGCATGTGCAAACGACCCAGCGCTTCGGAAGAGCTTAGAGGAGCTGCTCGAATCAGCTGAGCATCCGGCGAACTTCTTTGAGCCGAGTAGCGAGCGTCCAGAATTATTCAATGCTAGTCTGCGGCCCTTTCCCAATTTGGCACCTGGAATAGTCGTAGCGGGCCGATATCGAATCGAAGAAAGGCTATCCGGCGGCGGTCTTGGAGAAGTCTATCGTGCACGCGATGAGCGCCTCCCTGATCGCATAGTCATTTTGAAGTTCAGGTCTTTTCACGAGCAGATGCCTGAGGGCTTTCGGCGTGAAATCGAGGCCCTCGCCAGGATCGAGCATTCTAGTGTTGTCGGAGTGCTCGATGTCGGTGAGACCGATTCGGGCGAGCGCTTTATTGTGACGAAGTATGTACCTGGAATTAGCCTACGGGAAGCACTTCGCGAGGCTCCGTTTGGCGTCAAGCGCGGGTGCTCGCTGATGCGTCAATTGTCTCTTGCACTGTGAGTTTCCGGCAAGCGTGCGTGAAGTTGGCTAGCCCGCGCTGTTAAGTTCAGTCAGTCGCCGGGAGGCGACTGACCATGGACCGCAAAGTCACACCACCTATTCCCGAACCAATCGCGCAGTTACAACGTCAGCTGGAACAGTTTCGCAGCACGCAGCCGCCACGGACTAAGTTGCCCGATGCCCTCTGGCAGGCAGCCGTCGGCCTGGCCCGCCAACACGGTGTGTATCCTGTCGCGCACCCGCTGAAGCTGGACTACATGGGCCTGAAGAAACGGCTCGAGGGAGTTCCCAGCCGCACGCGAAAGCCAGCCAGTCAGGCCGCGGCATTCGTCGAACTGGTGGCGCCGCAGCCCGCAAGACTGGAGGAGTGCCTCATCGAGTTCGAGTGTTCGAGCGGAGGCAAGATGCGTATCCAGTGGAAGGGGCCCGGGCTGCCGGATTGGGCAAGCATGCTGCGTGCCTGGCGGGAAGCGGAAGGATGATTCAGATCTCGGCGCAGATGCGCGTGCTGGTCGCCATCGAGCCGGTCGATGGACGAAAGGGCATTGA
>JBBSFW010000157.1:0-8654 GCA_038254805.1 Terriglobales bacterium | reverse complement strand
GCCTTGGAAGTGGATACCAGTTTTGCCAGCCGGAGAGTGACGCGCGTGCTCGATGGAATCATCGCCGAGCGGGGCCGGCCCGGTTCGATCCGGTGCGACAACGGTCCGGAGTTCACCAGCCGGCATTTTCTCGCCTGGGGCATCATCCTCCTTTTTGTCTTTATGAATTGTCCTCGTAAGTGACCCCGGACTAGGCGCTAGATTTCGCCACAGCGGAAATCGAATTGTCGTGCTTCTTGGCGCTATTTTTGGACGAAGCTGGTTTAGGTTTTCACTTTCGTCTCCCCTTTGGAACCCTGGATTTCGCTGCAGCGTGCGGCGCTTTCGACGAAGGTTTCGATACCGGTTTTAGCGCCGACTTGGATTCTGGCACTGCGGCCGCCGCCGGCTTAAGCGCTGGCTTCGGTCCTGGCTGCGACGACGCCTTCTGCCCCTTTCCCTTGTCGGCCGCAACCACCGGAGGCGCAGCGACCGCAGGCGCGGAAACCGCGGTCGCCGCCGCGCCTTTGCCCTTCTTCCTGCCCGCAGGCTGAGGAACTGCTGCAGCCGGTTGCGCCGCCGCCTTTGCCGCCCGGCCACGCTTTGCCGGAGGTGGCGGCGGGGGAGGCGGAGGCGGGGGCGCCACCGGCTTCAGGAATTTCAGGATCTCCGTTCGCGAACGCAGCTTTCCATCCAGCATCAGCATGAAGGCGTCGTCCGCGACCTTGGCATATCCCGCCCACTGCGGAGTGATGTAGAGTTCCGCCATCTCCGGCAGCGGAAGCTTCTGCTGCACCTGCCGCCACTTGGTGAAGAAGTTCTTGATTTTTTGTGCCACCGACTGCTGCTTCGCCGTAACCGCCAAAAACAACACCATCTCCGGACGCACGCTCGAAAGCAACTTCCACGTCCGCGAAGGGGTCGCCGCTTCCTTGCCGGTCAGGCGCTTGCCTAGGCTCTTGGCATTTTCTTCCAGATCACGCCAGGCCTCGCCCAGGTCCTTCCGCGGAATCAGCTTCCGAATCTCCGCAACTTCCTTGTCGCTCAAACGCGCCGTCAGGAAGTGCATGACCGCGGGTGAGGGATCGGGCGAGTATCCCAATTCGTTCATCTGCTGGCGGGTTTTGATCAACTGCGACAACCCGTTCGTATCCACTTTGGCGATCGTCCAGTGCGAACTCAGCACCTTTAACCAATCTTCTTTCTCCAGCACCCGGATGATGTTCAGCGGGTCATCTTCGTAAGCCAGTTGCTCGATCTCGTGCCCGATTGCCTCTTTGGTGATGTGGTCAATGTATTTGTTTTCTTTGGCCGACTGATAGCGGGCCTGCGTCCGCTCTTCCAGCGGCCAGTGGAACCTGGCAGCCAGCCGCGACGCGCGAATCAGCCGCGACGGATCTTCCACGAAGGCGTAATTGTGCAGCACCCGCAGCAGCTTGGCTTCAATATCGGCCGCGCCATTGAAGGGATCCAGCAGCAGGCCGCGCGATCCCGGGTTCAGCGACAGCGCCATCGCATTCACCGTAAAGTCGCGCCGCCGCAGGTCTTCGATGATAGTCGCCGGAGTCACCACCGGGGGCTTGCCGGTCTTTTCATAGCGCTCGATGCGCGCGCTGCTGATTTCCGCCCGCACTCCCCCTGGCAATGTGATGTAAAGGGCCCTCACATCGTCGTCGGCGCCGCCTACCACCGCGCCCGCCTTTTCCAAGTCCTTTTGCAGCTTGATCGGATTCCCTTGCACCGTGAAATCCAGGTCGCGGATCGGGTATCCGCTGATGATGTCCCTCACCGCCCCGCCCGTTAAGTAAACGTTCATCCCGGCCGCGCGGGCAATGTCGTGAACCAGGGCCACGCCTTTCTGCTGGTTGGGCGTCAGCCGAAGTTCCATTGTGTATATGTAATCAGCCATTCTTTTCTGGAAACTGCCGTTTTCAGCCTGGCTCGACCAAGGTCAGACTCCCGCAGAGGCGCCTGTGGAAATCCCCGATTTCCCGTTGTAAGTCCTTATAGATGAATGGCTTGCTTTCGCCATGAGAGGCTGAGTGAACTACAAAAAATAACATAACGTTATTGTTTTGGCTACTATGAAGCGAGATACCTCACGTTTTTTGTACAGAAGTGCGAGAATCGAGTGCGATTGAATCATTTGGTTGGGGGGAATTTAACCCATCACCGGGGAATTAATGGTTTGAGAGTTCCCTGAAGGATTTGGCCCTTCATTCTTGGGCCGACGGCAAACGTCGAAAAGTGTCGTCGGCTATTGGTCGTGGGTCGTCGGCACTTAGGTTTTTGCCGACGACGAACGATGAACGACCAGCGACGGCTTTTCCATGCCCTCCACTCACAAAAAAGTCATCGTCCGCAAAATCGACCGCGACACCGTAAACGGACACGTCGCCCCCGCCCACTTCGTCCGCGACGGCAAGCTGGAACTCCTCAACACCACCGGCAACGTGGTAGCCATCGACCTCACCGACATCAAGTGCGTGTTCTTCGTGCGCGAGTTCGCCGACTCCGAATCCCTCTCGCGCAAGACCTTCACCACCCGCCCGCGCTCCGAGGGTCTGTGGGTACGGATCAAATTCAAAGACGGCGAAGCCCTCGAAGGTCTCATGCCCAACGACCTTACCCTGAACACCCCCGAAGGCTACCTGATCAATCCCCCCGACTTGCGCTCCAACGTCCAGCGCCTCTTCGTCCCGCGCGCGGCGCTCGAGTCCCTGACGGTATTGGCCGTTATCGGCGCAATCCGACGCCCCCGCAGAGCCGCCGCAGACGTAAGGCAAGTGCCAATGTTCGGGGAGTAGGGACGTCAGCCCGTGTTCACGACCCTTTGAAAATAGCAAAGGTGGCACTCTGCGGAGCGGATGCAAGTCCTTTATTGAATTTTGAAAAACTTAAGGCCTCGCGCGACCTCTCTCATAATTCATGCGCTCTCTCCCTTCATACGCCGCTTGACTGCAAAGAGAAGCTCAGGCTCAATCTTACTTACCACCTTGCGCCGGAGTTCAAGATTGCATCATTTGTGGTGCACTTTGTAATGCGACGAGCCTTCACAGCAAACAACGCAAGACACATTGTGCAAGCACGAAGGCAGCCACAAGAGCGTGATTTTTTGCAGATACGACCTTCAGAGCAATGCTCTTAAGGACGTTAGTTAGTTGTGTCGGGTAATCGGCAGAGAAGCCGCCGATTCTTAATAGTCCCGGCTGCCGGATGCGCCACCTTTTGCGCTTTCAAGGTTGGGCCTTTCTTCCCTCGCTCCAAACTACAACTCTTTCGATGCACCACAATGGTGTACAATGGTGCATGGCAGCAACCAAACAAATCCGACGCAGTATCACCCTTCCTGCGCCGGTGGCAAAGCAAGTTGAAAGCATCGCGAACCGCAGACGGCTGAGTGATAACCGCGTGCTGGTGGAGCTGATTGAATTGGGAATTGAGGCCAGCAGACAAAAGGAGAAGGCCTTCCTGGACCTGGCGGAACGCTTCCGCGCGTCAAAGGACCAGGCCGAATCCAAGCGCCTTGGAGACGAATTGGGTCGCTTCGTCTTTGGTGACTAGTGCCGCAGATCGAGACATGGCCCCGGCTGCCTCCTCCCATTCGTGAGCATCTGCTTGAGCGCATGCGCGACCCCAACATCACTCTGGGCGATCTGAACAAGCTTCGACTCTGGATCGAGTCCAGGCCAAATGTCCCCGAAGGCACGTGGTATAAGGATTTGGCTCGTTCAAGCTATGCGGTGCGGGCAAGTATCCGAAAACTTTTCTGTTGGCAGGCCAGACCGCAACTGGTCTCAAGCTTTCCTGACAACCGCAATTGGCGATTCTTGAACAAGCTGACAGCCGCACTCTAATTGCCGGGATCGCGCTCGTTCATGGTGAGAACGGTACATGGCTGTCGGCCGAACCCGAGATGAAGCCGCGCCCATAGCTCTTTCCTTTACAATCATCTCCTAAACTTTCATGAAACTCTCTGCCATCGCCGCCGCCCTCGGCGTTCGCCTTGAAAATGGTGCGCCAGACACCGAAATCACCGGGGTCGCCGCCATCGAGACCGCCCACTCGGGCCAGATTACATTTCTCTCTAACTCCAAATATGCGGCCGCGGCGCGGACCACACAGGCCTCGGCGGTCATCGTGGCCGAAGATTTTCCCGCTATCTCTACAGCAATGCTGCACAGCAAAAATCCGTATCTGGATTTTGCCCGTGCGCTCGAAATGTTCTACCAGCCGCCGCAATATGCTCCCGGAATTCATCCCACGGCGGTCGTCCACCCTTCCGCGAAAATTGGGGATGGTGCGCACCTCGGCCCTTACGTGGTAATTCAGGAAGGCGTCCATATCGGACAAAACGCCGTGCTGCTCGCGCACGTGGTCATCTATTGTGGAGTGAAAATCGGCGACAACTTTCTCGCCCACGCCCACGCCGTCATCCGCGAGTTCTGCCGCATCGGCAACAATGTTGTCCTGCAGAACGGAGTCGTAATCGGCGGCGACGGCTTCGGCTTCGCGCGGGACACAGACAAAGATGATAAAAATAACGCCGGCCGCTGGCACAAAATCGTCCAATCCGGCCCCACCATCATTGAGGACGACGTGGAGATTCAGGCCAATGCCTGCATTGATCGCGCCAGCGTCGGCGAGACGCGCATCGCCCGCGGCGCCAAGATCGACAATCTTGTTCAGGTCGGGCACGGCTCGACAGTCGGCGAAGATACTTTGCTGTGCGCGCAAGCCGGCCTGGCAGGATCCACCGATGTGGGCAAGAACGTGATCCTCGCCGGCCAGGTCGGCGTTGCCGGACACTGCAAAATTGGCGATGGCGCCATTGCCACTGCGCAAAGCGGCATCCCCAACGATGTGCCCGGGGGCGCGGTGGTCAGCGGATATCCCGCCATTGACAACAAGCTGTGGTTGCGCTGCGTGGCGGTCTTCAACCGGCTGCCTGAGATCGCTCGAAAGTTGAAAACGGGAGAGAAGTGACTCGCTAATGCGCAGCTGGCTTGAGATTCTGAGCAGCCAGGATTCTGAGGCCGTCCTGTGCGGCGCGTGCCACCTGCGGATCGGGATGTGCGGTGAATTTTTGCAGCTCCGGCTCCAGTTTTTTTGATCCAATATCCCCGGCCATAACCAGCACTTGCGGAAGATTCAACTGGCGGTGAATGGCTTCTTCGATGAAGGGCACCGCCTTTTCACCGCCACGCACCAAAAACATCCCGGCAATGGTTCGGATGTTAGGGTCAGCTGAAGCCAGCGCGTTCACCAGCGTCCGGGCCGCGGCCTGCGAACCGGTGCTCCGCCAAAGCGCATTGGCCGCGAACAGCCCGGCTGCGCGCAACACCTGCATAACGATATTTTAACGCTCAGAGCATGCCCGGAATGTTGTACTTCTGCCAGTTTGCCGGATCATGCGTGGCAAAGTGATCAAACCAGAGCGGCAGTACATTTTCCTGAATGCGCGGATGGGAAAATCTCTGTCCGCCACGGTCTGCCAGAATCACCAGGTCGAGATGGACGCGAACCGAAACCACCTTCTGGGTCACATTGAACTGCGGCGTATATTTCGGCCAGTGCACCGGACAGCTCAGTAGCACCATGCGCCCCACGCCCGTACCCGCCTGGTTCGCCAGCATGGCCACACTGCCTCCATGACTGTGCGTGAACAAGTCCAGTCCATCGAGATTGCGCCGCCTCACCCAGTCATGCAGCTCCGTGCCGCCATCCGCGCGCGCCGCGTCGCTGTAGCCGCCAGTCCAGCCAAAGCGGTCCTGCGCGCCATACAGATCCGGAGCCACGCTAGCGTGCAAATACGTCCAGAAATTTCCATTGGGCGCCTGCCACCACGAGCCTCCGCTCGCCCAGGTGCCGTGAATGATGGTGCTGGTGCGCGAAGCCTTGCGGCGCGACCGTATTTTCTTGGCCCGCAACAATTCCATCAGCTTTGGATTCTTCGGGTCCACATGCGCCAGCGCATAAGCCGCGACATCTCGTACCAGCAAATCGCGGCTTTTCAGACCATCTTCCAGTATCCGGATCGCCGGTTGTGGATCGACTGCGACCTCAACATACGAACTGGCTGCCGCAACCCGCACCAGCTGATTGGGATGGCGCAGGCTGGTTTCGAGCAAAGCTGCCGCTGTTTCGGACGTGGCGTCGCGATAGAAATCGTCAGCAGCTGCGGCAACAGTGGCCGGAGCCTTTCGGACATCTTCTGCGCGCGGACGCACCGCCGCCATCAAACGCACTCCCGAAAGCTCCCGCAACTCAGCCGCGTGAAAACGGTCACCGCTCACTCGCATCGCGGGAAAACCAACAGCTCTCAGGTCTTCTGACGGGAGAACGTTCCCAGCCGGCTGCACAGGAACTACGGTGGCTGCAAAGCGGGCTTGCATGGCCGGAATGTCCCCCCGCAAATGCGCCCCAATCAGCAACAGCGTTGCTGCTTGAGAATGAACGTAATCAGGCCGCTTAAACTTGAAAGCATCCGGCCCTGCGATTGGAGTAAGCGCACTTCTCCCTGAGGTTCTGCTTTTCTTCGCCAAGCTGAATCTCCTTCTGGGGAAGCGCCAAGAGGGTACCACAGAAAATAGGAATTGATAGGGATTAACTCTGATATTCCGGCGGCAACCCGCCGTTGATCGCGATCCGCACTTTCTCCATCAGCTGTTCGCGGTTGCCAAACTCCTCCGGTTCAATCGCCGGATGAAAAATGACCGTCACAAGTCCCGCCCTGATCGCAAACCGGCGCTTCGGCATTACGTAATGGCTTCCGGCAATGGTTACCGGCGCCACCGGCGCCTGACATTCTTCCGCCAGGTAAAACGGGCCTTTCTTGAAGGGCAGCAGCTTGCCATCGAACGAACGATGGCCTTCCACATAAATCGTCATGTGGATTCCCTGCTTCACCACTTCGGCGGCGGCCCGCACCGCGGCGATCCCCGCATCGCGATTGCCTCGATCTACCGGAACCAGCGATCCCAAGCGCATCGCTTTGCCCAGAATCGGGTAACTGAACAATTCCTTCTTCGCCATGACCGACGTGCGCCCGGGAATAATTGGCAGCAGCAGCGGCGGATCGATATTCGATACGTGATTGGCCATGAAGATGTAAGTCCGCTTAGGATCGAGCTGCTCCAGCCCCACGGTTTTCACCCGTACTCCGGCCAGGCGCACACCGGTAAATGCCCCCCACATCCCGACTTGATAAAGCGGCCGGATGTCCCCGGTTATCAGTACCCAGGGAAAACAGAAGAGCGCCGCCAGCGGCAGCACCACTGCCCAGAAGCTGAGCATCAGGATGGTTCGAATCATTGCGGCGTGCCATCAAAAAGCCACTCTGCGCGCCGGGCCTTTTGTTCCGCAGTCATCTTGGGAACATCTTCAAGCCGGAAAACGCTTTGCTTGCGACTGCCGAGTTTATATTCAAACTGAAGCTGCTCGCCGGCCCTGCGAATCGTCAATCGCAGCGTCGCCCCCGGACCCAGTTTCGCAATCTCTTTCTCAAAGTCTCGTCCCGCTGCCCGGCCATCAATCTGAAGAAGAATGTCCCCCGGCCTCAGTCCCACGCGATCCGCCTCGGTCCCGGCATACACCTGCCCCAGCGTCGGGGGTTGGTCGAACTGCCGCACCGCGCCGAACCCCGTGTCCGGAAACGCGACATCCGTCTTCACCACATGCAGTCCTACCGGCGCAAAAAAAGTATCCCAGGGAATTTCCTCCACTCCCGCCACGTACTTCGAAAACAGTTCCCCAAGATCGGCGTGGCTGAGAGTCTCGGCAGCCTGCCTTACGGCGCCTGAATCCGCAAAATACTTGCGCTCCCTGGCGTAATGCTCGTTCATCCATCGGAACAGTTCCCGCAATGTAGCCTGATCGTGACTTGCATCACGCATCGCAAGATCCAACACGACCCCCAGCAGTTCGCCTTTGTTGTAGTAAGAAATACTTCGCTGCGGAAGACTGTAATAAGGATACTTCTCCAGCCACGCGTCCTCGCTCGACTGCTCCGCCGACTGGCTAAGGTGCGCAGGCCGATTCTGCAATTCCGTGATCCCCTCGCCCAGCTGATCCAGATAGTGCCGCTCATCCAGCAAGCCGGCGCGCAGGCGGATGTACTCCGCAGCCGTACTGTCCACCCCTTCACTGAACCACAGAGCGGTAGTGTAGTTCTCTCTGGTGTAATCAATTGGCTCGAGTGATTGCGGCCGGATTCGCTTCACGTCCCATAGATGGAAGAATTCATGGGCGGTAATTGCCCCGAACTCTTCCAGATTGACGCGTCCATCTTTCGCGGGCAGCGTAATCGCCGTGCTGTCCGCGTGCTCCATGCCGCCGCTGCTCGGCGATTCGGAAAAATGGTAGAGAAACATGTACGTGTCGAATGCACAGTCGTTCATCCAGTCCGTCGCCGCGGTGACAATGCGGCGGATCGGTGGCACGATTTTGTCGAGCATCTCCTTCGCACTCTCTGAATCTACGATGACTCGGAATTTGCCACAGGCGGCGGCAAAATCACTCTCCGCGAAGGTTCCAATTTCAACCGGCGAATCCACTAACTGATCGTAATTTCGCGCGGTGTATCCACCGCCTTGCTGGGCAAGTGGAGTGGCTACCTTCCAGGCTGCGGGGAGGCCGCGGAATTCAACTTGCACTGGATCGCCCCTGTGGTCCTC
>JBBSFW010000156.1:0-8661 GCA_038254805.1 Terriglobales bacterium | reverse complement strand
TGTCATCAACCTCTCCCGTTAACGACCCCGTCGAAATATTAGCTTATTGCCTGGTCTGAATTCCTGGGACCACTATACTCCAAACTCGCCTTCTGGCAGGTCAACGCTCAGGATAGCCTCAGCGATTACTGCACCGGAAAATGGTCGGCCGTCGTGATGCCCACTGTCTTAAAGCGGCTTCGCTAAAATCCGCCGAGGGAACTCATCGGGTGCGTCAAGTATGACTACGTTATAGCAGTGCTGATCAAGCACCGTGGAGACTCGGTCGGCTTCCATAGTGTGGTGAATCTCTAGTACCATTAATGGCCTGTGTTCAGAAAGAATCCTCCGCATTCCCGTTAGGCACTGCCCGGCATGGCCCTCGATATCGATTTTCACGAACTTAGGCGGCGGGTTGTTATCGCAAAAAACAAAATTATCCAGGCAGATGGTGCGAACAGGCGTACCTTCCCCTGGAATCTGTTTCCCTTCGGGGGCGATCGAACTTTGGCTGCTCTGTTCCAGAAGGTGGACGGTACCTTCCGTATCGGATACAGCGGTCTGAGCCGCTGAAATCATCACGCCGCGATTCAGCTCGATATTGCGCATCAAACGCGAAAAGTTAATCGGAGATGGCTCGAACGTGAACACGCGTCCGCGCTCGCCGCAAAGGACAGCGAAGAGAAGTGCCATATACCCGATATGCCCTCCCACGTCGTACACAATGTCGCCTGGACTGATGAGTTTCCTGAAGAAATCCTGAACTTCATGCTCGACAGTTGAGCCGAGCATAAAATACTTCTCGGATGACGAGCACTCAAACGCGCGACCCAAGAGCGGCCCCGCTGTAAAGCGCGTTTCAACTGTGAACGATCCCCCGAGCGAACGCTGTAAAACTTTTTGTAAGGGGACACAAACTGCTGAGGAGTTGAATAGCAGCCTTTCGCGAACTGACGGCGGTAAACCGAACAGAAGCCTCAAGAGGATCCGCCCAAACGGGCGAAAGCCTGGATCATCAAATTCTAGTCCTGCCCGATTATTTATGCGGTGGTTCGCCATCAATTTTCCCTATTGGATCAAACGCCACTTCAGCCAGCTCGCGTGATTTGCAGGGGTGTACGGCATTATTTGAGAATATACAATCAACCAACTGGTCCGGGGGCGTCTCAATTGGCAGCGATTGTGCAACTCTAAGGAGTCCCCGGAGGCCAATGAAATGATTCAACTGCAAAGTGTGCGCCGGGCGAAGCCCTTGAACACCGTCTCTTTTCGCGACGCGCAGAGCAGAATTCACAGCATCAGTCATTGTAAAAAAGCACTCCTAACCTCCTCACCAAAACGGTTCTTCTATGCCGGCGAGTGTGAACGACAATCTTATGGGCAGACCTGACCACAAGCCGCAACCAGGGTCGTTTTAGAAGCCTCTTCATTCCAGACTCTGGCAAATCCCAGAGGCACTCGATAAGAATTAAAGGCACCTTACGCCATCTTGCGATGTTCTTAAGTGACGCGAACATCAGCGCACAACGTTCACTGCCCGTCACAACAGCCTCAAAATTCTCGCTTGCACGAAAGAGTTTCCAGGCCCAGATCGAGTCGGTCCAGTATGGAGGAGGCCCGGGTTTTTTCCAAAAGCGTGCTACATGTTCTTGCCAACCAGGCAAGGTCACAGCCCGTTTCAACCACATGGGATGGTGATTTTTAACTTGAGTGGTTAAGATCAGCCCGTGGTGGCCGTTGGAAATCTGATTCGGTTCGGTGTCCATTGTATCTTCGAATGTAAGGGGTACTAAGCCATCAAGCAAATGTGAACGGCGATTGATCAAAGCCGGGATGAACTAATTAGAGTCCTGTGTCATTAAAATTGCGGTGTTTCGTACGGAGGATCCGCTTCACACACGATCGCACCTAGCCTGCATTCGATCAGTGTAAAGCATCCCCGGCTTGCAATGCGGCCCAGGCACGACGCCATGTTTGATCCCGCTAGCCTGGTAATAACTCGCTACGTGATAAGAACTCTTGAAATCCGAGCGGATCGTCTTTAAAGACCATCACGCTGAGAGGTCTTGAGATTGTCTGATCCCCGCGAGCAGAGCCCGGAACGGCACGAGCGACCGTTGACGCATACATGATATGCAGCGACCAACACAAATCCACACTGCAGCCACGAAAAACACAGGGCGTTCAGGAGTGTTCCTCTCCAGAGCCTATTGTATAAGTAGTACTGGCAGGCCACTGTGTACGTGAGCCAATGTTGGCGCTCGGGTCCGGCCTGTGTGCGCGCAGGTGCTTCAGCCTTGCTCGAGGTGTTAATACGATCGGAGATGACCTGGACACCCGCCAGCTCAGGTCGACATCTTCAGCGCCAGCGCCACGGTAATTAGCATCAAATCTCTTATCGCCTAGCGCGGCGCGGCGGACAGACATGACACAACCAGATACCTTGCGGACGGGAATCGGATCCAAGCCACGTAGCTCGCTTGCGCTCCAATATATCGGTAGTCGCTCATCATGAAACGGCCCGATGCAGAACAACTGCTCCAGGAATCGTTCGCGGAACGACGGCCGCTCGTAGTTGATGATAATGCCGGAAACTCCTCCAACGGAGGGATGTTGGTGGTATACGGCGAGCATTTCTTCAAGGAAGTTTTCTTCCAACAGGACATCGTCGTCTTAGAAATAGCAAGACGTGTTAGCAATTAATTCGATTAGGCCCGGGTTAGCTTGCCAAATATACTTCTCAGATGAAGAGCACTCAAAAGCGCAATCGAGAGCGGCCCCGCTGTAAAGCGGGTTTCAACTGCGAATGCTCTTCCGAGCGAACGCTGCAAAGCTTTTTGTAGAGGTACACAAACTGCTGGGGAGTTGAATAGCAGGCGTTCGCGAACTGATGGTGGTAGGCTGAACAGAAGCTTCAGCACGATGTGCCCCATCGGTCGAAAGCCGGGATCATCAAACTCTAATCCTGCCTTATTATTCATCCAGTATCAATTTTCCCCAAACGGTCGAGCGTTGCCGTTGCCAACTCACGCGAATCGTGAATAGCCCTGACTAAACCTTTCCAACAAAATGGAGAAAGGCGGCGGATTGACACGAACGATGCCGCGAACACGTATCCCACGTTGAGCCATAGGAAGCACAGCCTGTTAGGAACGCCACGATTCCAGTTTCGCTGGTACAAGTACCACATTGTGCGAGCGTGCCGCGAAAGCCAATGCTCTGTAGAGCGCCCTATCGGACTCCGATTATGGACGAGCCGGGCTTTGGGCGCAATCAGGAGCGCCGCTCCGGATTTTAATCGCGCACAGAAATCAACATCCTCCCCATCGCATACGCCGTGTAAATTCTCGTCGAAAAGCAGCGCCTCGATGGCCTCCTTTCGAAAGCTCATAAGACAGCCAGTGAATCTTGATACCCTCACCGCGGCATTGTCGCGAAGGTGATTCGCCCGCCAATAGACCGGTTGGCGATCATCCCAGAACGGACCAAGTGTGAAGATCCGCGCCCAACATCGGAAGATAGCTGGGGGGGTAATATAGTTCGTGACGATTCCCGAAACTCCATCTGTTCGCGGGTTCTCATTGTAGACTGCTAGGATTTCCTGAATAAATCTGTCCTCCAGGATAACGTCATCATCCAAAAACAAAACGAAATCTGAGCTGACATTGCTTAGTGCGCGATTGCGGGCCGCCGCACCACCCGTTATCGAAGGATCACGGGTGTAAATCAAATCTATATGACCGCGAATCTCGATCGTAGCGGCTTCCATTCGAGCTCTGACCCTTCGCTCACTCTCATCGGTTTCGCTCTGATCAATCACAATCATCTGCTTTGGCAGGATGGTCTGACTCAGAACGCCCTCAATCGTGATCTCCAGGTCGAGCGGCCGGTTCTTCGTGGGCACGATAACCGCTAAAGACGCAAAAACGGCAGTCATCGAGCTCATGCTCGGTACACTCTTTCACGAAGCGAGTACGTCCAGCGGTGTAACAGAAAGAGGCACGTCGCCCTCTCACGGGCATCAAGCACCATGGTCGCTACGGCAGCGGTGTACACGATGGAAGCGAACGCGACCGCCAGCGCAAGCGAAAAAAACGAATGCACCCAAGGTCGGCAAGCCCAACAAGTCAGAAAGGTAACGCCGGCTGCGATGAAGGCCCGCAGATACGAGACCGTGACTACCGTCCGCCATGGGACGTTCAACAGGCGATTGGCTCGCCCAACAAACCATGGGACAAACAGCAACTGGGCGATCAGGAAAGCCACGGCAGCGCCCAATATTCGAAACGGCGGGATCAGGAGCACAAAAAGAGCCAGATTCAGGACGCTGTACCCGACGGCTGCCTTCGCCGCAGTGTCCGCATGATCGGTGCTTTGCAGCAGCTGGTAGGCAACATAACTCAAAGAATTTACCATGAAACCTATGGCTAACACACTCAGGACCAGAGCTCCTTCTCGAGCGTAATCAGGCCCTAGCCAATAAAGGAGGAAGGGCCGGCTGAAGACACATAGGGCAACCGCGGGAAAGCCTGCAGCCGCGGCCGCCACCTTCATCCCACGCAAGTAAAGCTCCTGTATATGGCTTTCCTTTTTGGCTCCCGCGAAAGCACTTGCAGCAGGAAAAACGACCGACACGATATTAGCGACGAACGCCCACATCCGTTGCGCCAGCGTGTAGGGAATACTGTAATAGGCAACACTTTCAATCGGGAGGAAAAACCCTATGAGAGCATTGTCGGCGGTGGATACCAGCTGGTTGCTCACATTCGTGACCAGAACAAATCTTGAATGGCTTAAGAGCGAACCGAAGTGCATCCGTGAGAATGCTGGCACTATCTTTAGCGCAGGCATGAGGCGTTTGGCGGCAAAGGCATAGGCGAGGCAGGCACATAAACTCGCGACTAAAACCATGCCCATTAGCGTAGGTAAGCCATATCCCAAAGAGAGCAGGGCCACGGTGCCGACAATGCGAAGCCCTTCGGACCCGGCGCGAACGACGTTAAGGATGTCAAACCGTTGCGCCGCCGCTGAAACGGCGGATAGCACCTGGATCACGAACTGGAATGTGAAAGCAAAACTGGCAATACGCAGCGCCAAAACCGTCGACACGGCTTGTTCAGGGGAACCGTTGAAGCATTTTCTGGTAATCCACGGGGCGCCCACATAGACTGCAGTCCCGATCAATAAGCCGATTGCCACCAGTACCGTGAGCGAGGTACTGAAGTAGTTTTGCATGTCCGACAGCCTGTCTTTAGGTATCAACTCGGCCAAATATTTGACCAGGCTGGTGTTCATCCCCAGATTCAGAAGGCTGAACGCGAACAGGTAAGTCATCAGAAGGCTTAGCGCCCCATATTGTGCTGCTCCGAGCTTTCGTGTAATATACGGCGTCGAGAAGAACGTTAACGCAATTATGATCGCCTGGCCGAGAACATTGAAGATGGTATTCTGAGCCAGGCGACTTCCCGCGCTGTGCGGATGCGGCCTGGGCTTCTCAGTCTGCCCGATGATCAGCGCCGGAACCCGCAACTCTGCTCTGGTCTCCACGTGCGTTGTTGGCCAGACGCTATTGTCAATTTTGTATCCGGTCCTCAGGGATCAGGTGCCGGACCATAGGTCGCTTGAACTTTCCATCTTATAACTAGCGAACGAATATGCGACTCAGTACTTTCACGATCACAATGCAATGATTAGCTATACTGCGGCTCAAACTGTCCAACACTGACCCGCGGGTCCGCCGCAGTGCTCGCTTTAGCACTCAAACGGCGACGCGCTGATGTTCTCTGGAGGTGCTTAAGGGCAACAGACAAGAACACCATGAACCAGAGATGTTTCTGATACTGAGCCGTGAGGAAGAACATACCAGTAGCGTAGCCGATCAGACTTGCCTGTAAGCTTACCGCTGAGAGCTGCAGCAATTTAGGGCCGTGCGCTAGTGTCTGGCGCCGAACTTTCTCCAGCGTACGAAAGGTGCCTACAAGAATACCGATGAAGATCAGGAGCACGGGAACTCCCATTTCGGCCGCGATCTCGATATACGTGTTATGCGCTAAGCTGCGAACAGATTCCTCAGGCATTTCATAGGTTTCCACCTGAGGCTTAAATTGTCCTGCCCCTATTCCGAGAAAGGGATGGCTCTTAATCATCTTAATACCGGCCCTCCAAACTGTGGTACGGGCGTCCCTCGCCAGGTTGTCAGCATACGCGGGATGGAGCAGACGATTGATAGGAGAAACTGGCGATAGTACGCTTAGGGGCAACACTAGGATGGCTGCAATCACAGAATTTCGCATGCGGTGAGAAGACCTCCACACAATATACGTGAATGCCGCGATCATGCCCAAAAAACCCCCTCGCGAAGAGGCGATTGACAGACCCACAAGCGTTATGGAGAGGCACCCCAGTGCAAAGAGCTTGTCCCACCAGTCGCGCCGCTCAACGAATAGATAGTACGCGACGAGCACACCCATCAAGGCGGTCAATGCGTAATAGTTGGAATCTCCAGTCGCGCCACCAGGCCGGAATCCAGAGCCAAACAGCTTTCGAAATTGCCACCATTCGCGAATGACATACAATGAGGCAAACGCAGTGGAACCGACCGTCCACAGCAGTGTCCAGCGGAGCTTGTGTAAAGAATCCACCAAAGAGACAACAGTGATGAAAAAGACCGCAAACGAGATATTGTTCCAGACCAGATCCAACCCGCTGGGCTTACCATGAGCCGCTACAAAGAACGAGACGATCGAACCGAAAAAGAACAGTATAGATAATCGTGCTTGCCACGTATTGAAGAATGCCGGCTTCCGCGGATTGGAGGCGAGGTGGATTACAGCGTACACGAGACAGATGGCTCCCAGTGCCTTGAACATCGTCAGGCCACCAAAGGACCTTCCCCAGAAATGGTGATCTGAGAGGGGCATAATCGCAATGAGCAAATAGAAAAAAATCATCGCCAGTTAGAGCTGTGTCTGGTGTTGATGCCGCATCAAGCGTGTCAGAATGCCTGGCCGTAAATGGTCAAGCCCCTCGAAATAGTCCAGCGTGCTCTGTTGGACTGGAGTGCGTTCCCGGTGGACTCTTGCAAGCCCGCGGACACCATCGCGCACGCCCTGCAGAAAGGCGAGAAAACAGTGGGCCCGAATGGAGAACAAGAGCATCATGGCGAGCTTGGGAAGCACAAAGCGAAGGCCGGCCCAGAGCGGATAATCCTTATAGGTAATCCAAATATAGTTTCGCGTGTAGATTTTGTAGGGTCGCTGTGGAAGGCGATATGACATCAGGTGCCGCATACGAAAGTTCGGTATGTACCTGATTCGAAACCCATGGTCCATAAGTCGGAGGGTGAGATCGTGCCCTTCGCACCCAACAAACATAGGCTCATAGAAGAGACCGGCTACCGCGAATAGCTCCCGTCGAAACGCGCAAGCCCCCTCGACAAAGTAGTTTGTTTCAAATTCGGTGTTGCCGAAAGCGAGACGGCTGTGAGGATGGCACCATTCGCGGTCCCGAATCTCACCGGTGACCTGGTCCAGAAGCTGGCAGGCAATGACGTGTACATCTGGCCGTTCTCGGAACGCCTTCACGACTTTGCTCAGCTCTGATGCCGAATCGAAATATACATCATCGTCCATGGTCACGATGATCTCCCCCGTAGACGCTGTAATGCCAGCATTTCGGCCGCTGCATGCGCCACCGTTGTGCTCTAGCTGCAAAACGCGCATTTCAGGAAACTCAGTGCGCGCCCACTCGGCGGTTCCATCGCCAGAGTTATTGTCGACGAGAATGATCTCTTTGTTCTCGTAAGTTTGAGCAAGAGCAGATTGGACGCTATGCGTCAGGGCATCCCGCCGACGATAAGTGACAATTATCACTGAGACGCGCGGCATCCCGGGCAAGGACTTCCCATTGTCGCTCATGCGGTGGTCCACTCTAGGAACTGATGGTAGTTCCAGGCGATTTCATTGGCGGTTGTGCGCCAATCGGATGGCTTCTGCCGGACCATCGGCAACCAAGATCGAATCTCGACGATATCGACCTCTCGTTGTTCGCAACATTTCAAGGCCTCCGACATCGCGACAAGCAAACCACTCGCGGCCCGATAAACGGCATAGCGGGGTGACACCCGGGATGCCAGCGCTGCCCAACGCGGCCATTGCCGCCAACTGCGATGCCAGCCGCACTGGCGCACCACGTACGCCCAGCCGCGTAACTTGCGAGCGATTGCCTGCTTCGGAAACATGCCCGGGGTTCCGGACAGTTTGCTAAGCTCCCAGGCCCACAATCTCTGCGCATCCGAAATTGCAGATGCGACCGCATCGAGATTACAACTGAAGAAGCGGTGTACGCCCACCTTGAAAAGAGTTGCGTCTTTCACGCATCGCTTGAACATCTCTAACGAAGCGAAAGGGTGCTCGGCAATTGTTAATTCGTTCAGTATCTCCGCACGTCTCCGATAGCCCGCCTCGAACGAACCCTGGAATGCGAGAAATGACGTCGCCATGTCGAGGTAAAGCTTCGCTGTTCGATATGCCAAGGCTGGGCTGACGGTTCGCTCGGAGCCCAGATCGGAAAGCGCTGTACACTCCAGCAACTCTATCATGCGGTTGGCAAGCAGACGCCACGCATCTTCGAGCGGAATCTCCGCTGCCGTAAACTTTGGAATCATCGAGAGCGTCTCGTGGT
>JBBSFW010000155.1:0-8726 GCA_038254805.1 Terriglobales bacterium | reverse complement strand
GGGCGAACCGCGGAGCGCTTCACCGTCAATCAACGCTGGCGCTGGCTCCTGCGCTTCATTTTTCGCGATTGGCTCAAATCCCAGTCGCCCGACCCAGCCCATTTGCCCTTGACCGCTTTGGTTAACTGCCGGATTTAGGTTTAATCATCCGGTGGATGTTGCTCCTAACGCTACGACGGGCCTGCAGGATCTAAGTCTGCAGAGCAATCCGCCCCGAATTATCCAGCTTTCGCTACGCCTTGAGTGGTAGCGCCGGTTGGAGGCGCCGCGCTAAACCTCGACGCCCAGTTCTTTCCACGTGACCGATTTCCGGCGGTATATTGCCTCACGGCCTAGAATGGCCGTGAGGGCGGCCGTGGCGGCGATTTTTATGTCTGCGACGGGCGGCCGGTTTTCGCGAATGCATGCGAAAAACTGAGTCATCGCGTCCTCTTTTTCACCCCGCTGGTCCGCGGGGATCAGGCTACGCGGCTCGCTGCCATCGAGTCCATAGAAAACGCCCTTGGTCAGGTCAACGGTTCCTTTCTCGCCCATGATGAAATACCACTGGCCGCTTGGCAGGTCTTTCAACGTGCGCGGGTGCATATACAGCTGGCTATAGTCGAGGTGCATGTCGTTGTCGTAAATATATTCGACACAGAACCCGTCCATCATGAGCGTGCCCGCGGGCTGTGGAGTAGGGAAATATTTCTTGCCATGTCCGTAGGCGCTTGTGGGTCTGCTGTCCGCCACCCAATTGCACACGTCCAGATTGTGTACGGCATTCTCAACAATGAGGTCCCCGGAGCGCTTCACGTCCTTGTACCACTCTGGCCGCGCGCTTTCCGCCTGCGGCGATAACGGCGTGCTATCGCGATTCGCGCGAATAACATAAGGCTGGCCGATGATGCCGTCCCGCACCTGCTGGATAACGCTCCTGAGGCTCGCGACGTACCGTAGCTGCTGGCCGATTTGCAAAAATGTTTTTGCCTTTCGCGACGCCGCGAGCACCGCCGCAACCTGCTCGGGCGTGATGCCGACCGGCTTCTCGCAATAGATGTACTTGCCGGCTTCGAGCGCGGCTGCAGCCATGGGAGCGTGCAAATAGCACGGTGTTGCAACCACCACAGCATCCACTTCCTTGAGGTCCAACACCTGCCGGTAATCCGCAAATGAGCGCGGGTTATCGCGCTTTGCCGCACTCTGAGCGTTGTCGCGGGCCTGCGCGTCTATATCGCAAATGGCCGCAATCTTTACGTTTGGTTGCGCAAGAACCTGTGTCATCAGCGTGCTGCCGCGGTGGCCGATGCCAATCATGGCGGTCCTGATCTCCCGATCGGGTGTGGCCGCCTGCGCAGCCAAAGCTGCCGCTGACGTTAGAAGGAATTCACGTCGATGGGTCTTCATAGTTACTCCAGGTCATGTTAGCATCAGCGGCATGAGACCAGAATGGACCCGGCGTGAGGCGCTGTTCGCTGCGGCCGCTACTCCTCTTTTTGCCCAGATCGGCCCCACCGAATTTCAGATCGGATGTATGACCATTACGTATTCGGCTTTCCCGCTAAATCGCGCGCTTCAGGGTATAAAGAGCGCCGGGTATCGTTATGTCGGATGGGGGACCACTCACGAACGCGTACCGGTAATGGATAACGATGCGCCACCCTCGGCGGCGCGGATACTTGCCGCGCGGTGCCGCGAGATGGGCCTTGAACCCGTCATGATGTTCTCGACTGTCAACGTGGAAGCGGCGGACTCGGCCGCAAAACACACACGCAAAATCGAGCAGGCTGGCGCGGCGGGCATCCCGTATCTGATCACGTTCGGGAAGACCACGGCAGGCGCCTTGGAACCCTGGATCGCCACGCTGAAGCAACTTGGACCTGTAGCTCGCGCGAACAACGTGACAGTCGTCATCAAACAGCATGGTGGCAATACCGGAACGGGCCGGCTCTGCTCTCGCATTCTGGCTGACGTGGCCGATGAAGGCGTGAAGATGTGTTATGACGCGGGTAATGTGCTCGATTACGAGAAACTGGACCCCATCCCCGACATTCAAGCTTGCTGGCAAGACGTGCGCGCCTTTGCGATTAAGGATCACAGGAACACGCCCAAGAGCCAGGACTGCGGCCCGGGGTTTGGAGAAATCGATCACTACAAACTGCTGATGGCTCTGATGCATACCGGGCGCAAGATTCCTCTGGTATGCGAAAACATCTTCGAGCCCCTTTTGCCGCGGCCATCCGCCCCTGAAGGAGTCGACGCGTTGGCGCGGCGATCCCGGGAGTATTTGGAAGTGGTGATTCGAGGGCTTCAACTCGCCTGACGCTATGCAACGTCTACGCCGAGATCCTTCCATGTGACAACTTTGCCGCTATAAATCGCCTCTCGCCCCATGATGGCCGTGAGAGCCGCGATTGCGCCAATCTTCAGGTCGGCCGGAGGTTTGCCGCCGGTACGAATCGCATTAAAGAACCCAGCCAAATGCGGGCCATCCTGCTCCTTTCCGCTTCGCTCAATGTGACCGGTGGCGCGCCCTTTTCGAGCGGATAAAATTTGAAGGTGTCCAGGCTGACAGCACCTTTCGTACCATACACATTCGTGAACTGGCCGCCGTCCGGAAGCCCTGAAGGGTGGAAAAAGGTTTGAGTGAAGGACATCTTCACCCCATTCGCGTATTCATAGCTGAGCGTGTATCCGTCCATATTGGTGCGTCCGGGAGGATCGTTCTTCCAAAGAAGCGTGCCGCCGAAACCGCTTGCGCGCTCGGGCCTGCTGCCGATAGCCCAATTGCAGAGATCAAGATTATGAATCGCCATCTCTACGATGACATCCCCCGAACGTTTCGCGTCGAAAAACCATTCGGCTGAAGAACCGCTGTGATTCAGGTCCCAGGAAGCGTGCCGCTGGGCTTTGACCATGATGATTTCACCTGCGATCCCTTCGTGAAGCTTTTCTATGCTTTCCCGCACTGACTTGAACGAGCGCATTTGCTGGCCGACACAAAAGACGCGGTCGGATCCACGGGCCGCCTGTAATAGGCGCGCGATCGATTGTGGTGTAATGCCGACAGGCTTCTCGCAATACACGTGCTTATGGGCCGCAATAGCGGCCATCGCCATCTCGACGTGCAAGTCACATGGAGTATCGATGAAGACCGCATCGATATCATTGCGTTCCAGCAGTTTCCGGTAATCTTTAAACGTGTCTGGCTTATCACGAGCCGCCGAAGTGGCCGCCGCATCCAGCCGATCGGGTTTCAGATCGCATAAGGCCACCACTTTCACGCCCGGCTGCTGTATCACCTCTTTCAAAACATGACCGCCACGGTTTCCGGTACCGATCATCGCGGTCCGGATCGGTGCGCCGGATGGTTGGGCCAGCGCGCTGGCTGCAAGAGCGTATACACCAGTGGCCGCTTGCTTCATGAAGTTACGTCGTTCCATCTGATCTCCTTTTAGCAGAGTCTTCGGCTATCGGACGAAAAAAATTATTGGCTTTGTAGCCGGTTCCTGTCATTATAGGCAGCGCTGAATACATTCGCCAGCGCTTTGCGGATGTAGAATTGCGCTTTTCTGCCAAGGAGATGCCATGAACCAGATGATTTTGCTTTTGACGACACTGCTGGGCGCGGGAATTTGCCTGGCGGCACCGGACGGATTCGTTTCGCTGATGCCCGCCAAAGATGTTACAGAGCTCTGGACCATTGAAGAAACGCCCGCATCCACCTGGCGCGTCGAGAATGACGAAATTATTAGTACGGGGAAGCCCAACGGCTTTCTTAGGAGTAAGAAGGTTTACAAAAACTACGTGCTTCGCGCGGAATGGCGGTTCAAGAAAGAAGGTTGGGTCCCCAGGCCGCAGGACGAAGGATGGCCGAATGCCGGCTTCTTCATTCATGCAGGTCCGATAGTAAACGGCTGGCCCACGTCGCTTGAGGTGCAGGGACATTTTGGTGAAGCCGGCAGCCTGTTCGGCGTGCGGAATGGCAAGATCAAGGGCGCCCGGCGAGGTCCAATCGTCAAGGACCGGATCCCGTTCGGAGAGTGGGACAAATACGAGATAACGAGTCAGGACGGAAAAGTGAGCGTAGTGTTGAATGGAAAGCTGGTCAACGAAGGCTATGGAGCCGAGCCCGCGCAAGGAAATGTCTGTCTTCAATCCGAAGGATGGGAAGTTCACTACCGTAATGTAGAGATCAGGGAACTGCCCTGAGGAATCTTCAATGCCCACCAACCCCAATGAACAGCACGCCCGTAAATGGGTGGTGGTTGGGTTACTCAGCCTTGGAATGATCGTCGCCTATGTCGATCGGGCAAACCTTTCGGTAGTCCTTACGCTCCAGGAATTCCGCCAGTTCTTTCATCTCTCCGATGCGGACCGCGGGCTGCTGAACTCTGCGTTTTTCTGGAGTTATGCTCTGCTTCAGATTCCGGCGGGTTGGATAGTGGATCGCTATGGAGTGAAAGTTCCTTACGCCGTTGGCTTCCTGTTTTGGACGCTCTTCTCCACTCTCACCGGATTCGTTCAAACGACCGGTCAACTGATCGGTCTGCGATTTCTTCTTGGCTGCGGCGAGTCGATTGTAGGTCCGGCCAGCCTGCGCTGGATTCGATTCAACTGCAAAGAGCAGGAACGAGGTCTCGCGGTAGGCCTCTACCTGGCGGGCGGCAAGATTGGACCGGCAATTGGTGTTCCGCTTACCGCACTGATGGTCGGTTCATTCGGTTGGCGGATGATGTTTTTGATTACGGGGGGCGCTGGTCTTGTGTGGCTGGCCGCCTGGATGCTCGTTGTGAAAGATGATGACCGGAACCTGGAGAGGACAGCCCAGGCGGCAGCCGATACCACTCCTGCGATCCCATTTTCGCGGTTGATGGCTAGTCCCGTAATGTGGGGAATTCTTCTGGGGACATTCTCCTATAGTTATTTCCTCTTCTTCTGTGTCACTTGGCTGCCCGCGTACTTTGTCGAGTACCGGCACCTCTCGTTGAATTCGATGGGGATGTATACCATGTTCAGTTTCGGAGGGATGGCGGTTGTGGCCACTTTATCCGGATGGGCTGCAGATTGGTTGATCGGGCGCGGCAACGATCCGGTGAGAGTGCGAAAGGGCTTCACGATTATGGGCTTCGTGCTGGCGTCGACGGAGCTGATCGGCGCTTTGACGGACTCTCAGTCACTGGCGCTGTTCTTTGCGATCTTTTCGCTGGCAGGGTTGGGTCTGGCTACCGCAAATTTCTGGGCGCTGACACAGACGCTGATGCCTGGCGCCGCGATAGGCCGCATCTCAGGCGTTCAAAACTGTGCGTCCAATCTATCGGGCATTGTGGCCCCGATCCTCAGCGGCTGGCTGAAACAGATCACCGGAAGCTATACGGCGCCGATGCAGGCAATCCTCGGATTTCTGCTGCTGGGGATTTTCTCGTATACCGTGCTGGTACGGCCGCGTTACCTTCCGCGGGCGATGACCGTACCTACATCTATTTGACGGCGACGATCGAAATCTGTTCGAGAGTTGGCCAGCGATCTTCGGCATCCGCTTTGCGTTCGCCGGGCGGGAGCTGTTGAACGGTGGTGCGGACCGGAACGATTCCGCTCTTGAAGTATTGCGCGTAGACGCGGTTCATGCCCGCGAAATCATTCAGGTTGTCGAGATAGACATTGCTTGCCACCACGTTCGAAAAATCCATTCCGGCTTCTTCCAGTCCATCCAGTAAATTGCGTATCGTCTGCCGTAGTTGGTGTTCGACAGACGATGCATAAATGCCGCTTTTAGGTCCGGGGATAAAGCCTGATTTGGCCGAACAGTACAGGGTGTCACCAGCGAAAACACAGGGGCTGGCAGTAGGGCTGGGCGCCATGTTTTTCGGCCGAACGGAGCGCCGCTGGCCAAGGTCCCGCACAGCCACGCCACTGAATTCGATACTTGCGCCATTCGGCAGATCATTCACGCGAATGGTGGCTCTGGCAGGTGTATTCCCGAACTCAAAGTGGCTGGCGTAGACTTTGTTCATTACTTCCATGGGCATCTTTTCCGTGAGATACGGATTTACGAACACCAGGTTCGCGTAGTCCATTCCGGCGGCCTGTAAAGTCTGCCGCATGCGATCAAGCGAGAGTTCCACCTGTGCGGCTGGATCGTCGGGAATCTTTCCGGTCTTAATATCGCGGCCGAGAAAACCGGAGAGAAACAAGCGCTCTCCCACAAGAATGCCTGGCGCAAGTGGCGAGGCAGCGGGATAGCCGGCGGGCGCCACTCGTTTCTTGCGGGATAGATCGTTCACCGCAACCGCGTTCACCTCCACCGGAGTTCCGGGAAGGGCGGCTACTCCAATGGTGGATCGCGCGGGTGGATTCCGCGGAAACACTTCCTTCCACACCCGGTTCAGCGCATCTTCACTCTTGGCGTCTGTCAGATAGACCTGTGCCATAACGACGTGTTCCATCGTTAATCCGGCGGCTTCCACAACAGTCCGGATGCTTTCAAAACATTGCCGGAGCTGGTCATCTACCGAAGCAGAGATGGATCCATCCGCTTTCTTTGCGCCTTGCCCCGAAACATACAGGAACTCATCGGTCAGCACACCTGGACTGTAAGGGCCGACCGGCTTCGGACCGTTCGCGGGCGCGATCGCTTTCTTTTCCGCCGCGATTGCCGCCTGCAGAGAAACGAGAATTGTACAAACACAAAGTAGAGTTCGCATAAGTATTTGCCGATTTTAGTCAAATTGCCAGACCTGTTGCACGGTGCGGCCCAGAATCCATTCTCGATCATTCGCGTTTAGGAAGCTGAGATGATCGCGGTAAAGCGCAACAGCCTGCGCATAACTGCAGTACTTTTCAACCAGAGGCCAATCGCTACCCCACATCAGGCGTTTGGGTCCGAAGGCGTCGTAAAGCCTCTTCACTTGCAGTTCGGAGTCGCGGTACGGATAACGCTCGTTGGAGAGAGACCACATATGCGAAATCTTTACGAACACCTTGGGGTACCTGGAAAGAGCGAGCAGTTGTTTCAATTGATCAGGCTGATCTAAGGGGCTGTCGGCCATGTGATCGATCACGACCGTGAGTTCCGGGTTCCGCTCGATCGGTGGTTGAATATCCGGCATCCGCGTGACGGGCGCCAGAATGGTCATCGGCGCCTTCAGATCGTTGCATCGCTTCCATAATGGCCGCATGGCCGGGCTCTTGATCCAGTCTCCCGAAGCATCCGCGGCCGGACCCAGCCGAATGCCCCGGAAGCCCTGTTCGATGAGGCTGGAAAGTTGGTCGGGCGCGGCGGGATCTTCCGGATTGACACGGGCCACACCGCGGAACTGCTTTGGATACTGTTTCAATACACTGGCGAGAAAGCTGTTGTCCCAGCGGTAATAGATCACCTGGATAATGACGGTGCGGTCAACTCCATTTGCCTGCATCAACTGCAACAGCATCTCCGGTGTTGCATCCTTTTCCGGAGGGCTGGTGGTCTCCCTGGCCCAGGGAAAGCGGGGATCGCGCTTCCAGACATGGACGTGAGAGTCGACGATCTTCCGCTTCGGCTCAACTGCCGGTAACGCACTGGCCGATACAAATCCCGTCAGCAATTCTCTTCGGCTAACCATAGCCATGAGAATACAAAATTTCTCCGGCTGTAGTGCGAATCTGATAATCTGCGGGGATTGTGATCTCCACCCGCAGGAGCTTCTTTGCTCAAACGACGGCCGCTCTGCTCGCAAAGCAACCGGGCCATTTGATTATCGATACGCATTTGGAGGTGTGGACTTTCGACCCGCGGTTTCCCTTTCATCATCCGGAGCGTCCCGAACTGAAGCGTGTCCCCGTGGAAGCGCCCATTGAGAATCAGGTTCAACAGATGAAGGATTTCGGCCTGCGCTATGCGGTGCTGATCAATCCGCGATTTTATGGCTGGGACAACTCGTACATCGACTACTCCCTGCATCGGTATCCGAATCGTTTCGTCGCTCATGGGCTGCTCAATCCGGAGGATCCGAAGATTGTGGAGCGGCTGCGCTACTGGGTAAAAGAGCGCGGTTTTCAGGGCATGCGCTTCAGCCCGATCTATTCACCAAAGTCCTCCTGGCTGAATTCGAAAGAACATTATCCGTTGTGGCAGGAAGCTGAGAAGCTGCAAGCCGTTTTCAATTTCTACATCCTTCCCCATCAAATGCCCATGTTGGAAGATATGGCGGGGCGCTTTCCGGGAGTAAAGATTGTGATCGACCACCTGGGAAAACCCGATCTACGTGCGCCTGATCCGTGGCCCGAGTTTCGGAAAATGTTCCGTTTGAAGAATTTTCCGCAGGTTTGGGTGAGTGCCTCTGAGCCGTATGAGCTATCCCTGGAAAAAGCTTTTCCCTATCGGGACACGGTTCCGTTTTTCAGAGCAACATACGAAGAATTTGGCGGCAGGCAATTGATTTGGGGGACCGGCTATCCCCGTCCCAGATGGGAACTGCCTATGGACAAAGAGCTGGAATTCGTTGACAGGATCCTTGATTTCTATTCAGACGACGATCGCAAGTTGATCCTGGGCGGCAATGCGTTGCGGATCTGGAAGTTTCCCGGCGATCGAAAACGGACAGCTTGGCAACCGTTGTCTCCGGTTGGAAAGGTTGGTGAGCTGGATGCGTTCTCTTCTAACCCGTGTTGGTAGTTAGTCAATCTGTCCGGTTTTATTAATACATGATCTGTCCGCTTTGCCTTACAAAGTGCTGTTCACCCGGGGGTCCGGGGCGGGAGCCCCG
>JBBSFW010000154.1:0-8768 GCA_038254805.1 Terriglobales bacterium | reverse complement strand
CATTTAGAGAACAACCGAGTCTCAGCTTCATCCCTCTATTTGAGATCTCAAGAATAATCACCGGAATTGTCCCATCCGAGACATTCAATTGAGTAACTGGGTTCATGACGCTAGTCGCGTTGGGGTTAGGTGCGCTCGGACAGATGTTGACAATCTGGAGATGGGCTACTTTTTCAAGACGGATTCGGCTCGACTATGCACATTCCAGGGCGGCACTCCGGGAAGCCCATTGGTATCCCACCGACGCATAGGCGGGCGTTTTCTGTTTCAGCACAATCGCGCCAGAGATCCACAAATTTATTCCGCTCCCACAATGACCTCCGCGGTGCCCCGATCATCGCCGGCCGTCACATCCGAAAGCTCAATTTTGGGCGGAATGGCTGGAGCGAGATGTTCGAGAGGCGTGGGTGACCCAGGCGAGAATTTTTCAGGATCAGTCCCACTGCCGGATCAATGGAATCACAAGCTGGATTCATGGCACTGGTAGCGTTGGGATTGTGGATCACATCCCAAGCTTTTGGAGCCTGCAAGTGGGCCGGTTTCGCCAAGAGGGTCCGGTCTAATGATTGGCACTATCGAGCGGAACTGCGAGAGCAACGCTGGTACGGAACACCAGAACTGGAAGACGAGCATCTGACTCAAGACCGGTCCCGTCGACGAATAGCCCATTAACTGGCATAGAACTTCGCCGCTCAGCAAACACTAAACACTCGTAGCTTCTTTCACAGAGAACACACGTCCGCTTAGGCCGTCGCATGGCTTAGCGGGCGTTGTTTCTTTGTCCCGGTTACACGATTGCCCTACCGGCCGATAGCGGGTACTGTTGCTATTGCGCTCGGTTACCCCGATCCAGACCCGCAAAGCTCTCGGGGCTGAAACCGCCACGTCACCGAGCATTATTACTGGGCGTTAGCGGATTATAAACGCGAGTGCGAGACTGGTACCACACTGGACGTTGCGCGATTCCAGCATTCAGTTCTTGAACCGGCGCGACAGGCAAACGCCTTCGAGAATTGCTGTGGCCTGCACCGCCGGCTTAGGCGGGCGTTGCTGCTCTAGGGGAGAGTGCAGCGGACAGCACAGCCCACCTAGAGTTTCTTATTCTTACTTCCAAGCGGTCGCCCGCGCTTTTTGCGGCAATCGTGCGTACGTGCCAAGATTCTTTCGAGGCCGCAGATGGCCCACTAATATCGTCACGGTCGAGGCGCAGTTCCTGAAGAGCTTTTATTAAATCCATTTTCGATTCCTCGTTTGGTAACACTTCGGATTCATTTTGCTGTTTCTTACGATGCGAGGCGCGCCTTTTCTTGACGAAAGACGCGCGGCAAACCATCGGTAAAAACAGTTATGGTTCCGAGGTATTGGGACAGTTCCTCAGCTATTTCATTTAACTGCGTTTGGTTTAGCTTTGGACCCGTGCGCCTTGCATCGCTGACTCTAATGTCTGCCTCAATCGATTGATATTTCTTTATCAGCGCGGATAGGGATAGTGCGATTTCACTGTCGGCCCTGAAGTGGTCCATCACGCTGCGCTGTAGTGTTTCCGCCCGTTCGCGCACGGTTACTATATGATTCAATAAATCTGCGTGATCCCGCATGATGCAACACCTCTCTTTTGCCTGATAAGAAGAGGCGAGCGGCGTCGCTTTGATAAGGGGCTACCTCACAGTAGCACGGAATAGGCTTAGAAATGGGGGAAGTTAAGGCAGTTTACCCAGCACAACCAATTACTTCCCCGCCATAATCTAAAGAATGATTCTGTTTTGTTGTGGTTTTATATATTCTGTCCATTATCGCGAGAATTTGCCGGCCCGGCTACTACCGTAGTATGGAAGCGCCTACTTTCACTTGGTCAGACGGTCGTATCCGCTCCAACAGGTGCCACGGCACCGAGTTGGACATCGCGATCGAGAAGTATTTGCCAACCGCAACGAAGAGGAGCGTTTAAAGTACCTCTGGGATAACGACGCAATGAAGCGTGAACGAGAGGGGTTTGCGATGGAAATCGCGAAGTCGGCCAAGGCATGAATCCGGCTCTTCAATTCCACGAAGACCCCAGGTACAACGGCCCGCACATCTGTCCACGTTGCGGTAGTCCCTCAGAGTGGACAGCCGCCCGAGTCAAAGCGCGACCGATGGACGTTCTATGTACCGGCGATTGCGGCGATTACACCATGTCGTACAAGCAGCTATCCGGGAAGCCGCACTTCAGACTAGATCCAGCTTAATCGACCGGGAACCGCTGGAAGCGCACGAAATCCGCCCCGAAGAGACTTAAAGGTATTTGCGCTGGTCATGATAAAAGCTTCTATCGCCGGATCAAGAGTTAAGTCTAAATGTTCTTAGCCCGCGATGCGTCAGTCGTAAACGGCCGCGATCTCACGGCCTACTGGCCGGCTTTGCGGAGAGTTCGGGCGTTGCTTTCGGGTCCATGATGGCCCCCAAAAATGGCAGCGAGTCAACGATGATTAGCGGGCCCACCAAATCGGGATCCTGGGAGGCGAGCCAAAGGGTAAGAACGCCGTCCAGGCTGTGACCCATGACGATGGGCCTGTCGAGCTTTTTATTCCGAATGTACTTCGCGAAAGTCCACCCAACAGATTTCTCGTTCCTTGTCATTGCTGCGGCGTTTTTCACGTCTAAAACCTTGGGTGCTGCAAATCGTTTTCTCCCAATCGAGACGATGCTCGATGATTCGCGCAAGGAAGTTGTAGGCAAATCCCAGGCTTTGAGGATCTTCAGTTCCTTCTTGAACGACTGCGAGCTGCTCGCAAACACTCCAGTACGGAATGTAAGGAATCCGAAGCCTTTGCAGAACGTCCTTAGACTCTACTCCTGTAGGAAGCCAATCGTTGTAAATAAACGAAAGTTTTTGCGCAAATTTCCTTCGCCATTTTGCGGATTCTAAATATTCTGTCCGGCTGTCGTTCAACGCTGGTACCGGGATACCCATGAGTTGGCCTCTATCGACCAACAACTCCGATTGCGCCCGCTTCGCCCGCTTCATTACGTCAATAATGCCATCCAGACTCTGGCCGTTCGTTGTGCAAAATAGAACCAGGAGGTCGGCCAAATGGATCGTACAAATGCTACCGATGTCGGTTATTCCG
Organism: Terriglobales bacterium; assembly: GCA_038254805.1. Lineage (GTDB taxonomy): Bacteria > Acidobacteriota > Terriglobia > Terriglobales > Acidobacteriaceae > Gp1-AA145. Next base: position 5,658 of record JBBSFW010000154.1, on the reverse strand, counting down.
CTCGGGCTATCGACAAAGATGAAGTCGAACTCCTTGGTCCATTGTGTACGAAGCTCTTGCAGATACCACCCCAAATTATGTTTCTTGAACAAAACGCGCCACTCAAGTCCTTGAACCCGGCTGACATAACTCTCTGATTCACGCCCAGCAGTAAGGATTGCGATGTGTTCAGATCCACCTGAAGGAGAAGCTTGCAACAGACACTCACGCCAATCTAGCGAACACCCGTCCCTTTGGCTCTCAATGAGATCTACAACACCGCAAATGTTCCGGCGAGACCCAGACAAACGCGATGGTTTTTGAGCGAAGTAACGGTCAAGACTCGGCGAGCCTAAATCGAAATCCACCATGAGAACTCGATATCTCAATGCGAGTAGAGCACCCACGTTAGCCATTGCCATGCTGCGTCCAACTCCACCTTTGTAGGAATAAAAAGTGCAAACCAGACCGGGTGTAACCACGCTACCTTTAGTTGATACTAATTTGGCGGATGCCGAAGAGGTCGTCATAAGCGTGGTTGCTCCAAGACTGGAACTGGCCGGCCAGCAGGTTGGCAAACGGCGAATGCTGCTGTGTACTCTGGAGCGTTGCTGATCGCAACAACCACTGCTCTTGCGAGTGCCCTTACATTATCCTCATAGATAATCGCCCTAGTGTCGTTCTTATAGAACGCTTCCATGAGGTAGTTGCATTCCGAAAAGTCAGAGTGTTGTATTTCGCGTGCTTCGGGTGGAAATGCCTTTCCATCGTTGTAGCGGATGGGAACGCGCGGACGATTTACTGTTTGTCCGTCGACTTCCAGTTCGCCGAATGAATACCACTCCTTGCGACAGTACTCTGAATCATAGAAATACCGCGCAGAGCACACCGCGACAAGCACCTTGGATACTTTCAGAGCCCAATCCAGCTTTTTCCCCCAATGCTCGCCCGCTTGAATGTCTTCCTGATCGAAATACACTTTCGGGTCGCGTCCGAGTTCCTCACCGAGGTAACCAAGGAAATCTTTATAGAGCCTATCTTTGACCCAAGTACCGGATGGGTGCGCACGGTTGTAGCTCAAAAAAACATCGTATACGTAGGCCTCATTTGGCCGACTGTTGTCATGCACTATTGCCTCCAGTGCCGTCCCATGGGTGGTCGTGATGCAGATCTCATCCAAGAGCGGATTAACAGATCTTACTCCTTCGCCTTCCTGCCCTCTCTGCGTAAAAACCCCGAGCCACAGGGCCCGTCTTCAGGGAGATAGCAGAAACCCGTTGGTGAACGCACAGCCCGGATCGAATGAGAATCCTGTAAACGACTTCAGTGTAGCTCTGGAATTGCTGGAACAGGCGTGTGCAGAAAAGGGGAGTTATGGCGCAAGATGGTGAGCCACAATGGGTTACAGCTCGAGAAATTAATTAAAGAAACTTGTGACCGGGTTTTGAGGCCGGAACTGCTCGTTGCCGGAGATTGGGTTGCGCGTAACGTTACTGCGGGCCGCCGAGACCTTGCTAGACGGTGAGTCGGGGAGAGTCGAGAGAAGGGAACACCTCTCTCGTAGAGTCCCAATGGCACCTTCCATGCTGAGCTTCGATGCCGAAGATTTTGACACTGCAGGCTTTGTATAAGATCAAGTCGCTCAACGCTGTTCGGTGAATGAAGGCAAAGAGAAGGGTGAGACCGGATTTCTGAACTCCAGGTGCAGGGCCTGTGGGAGCGTAGGTGAGGTTTAAAACGTCGAATGGGGGCTGCTTGCAGCTGAGCGAAGACGCTGTAGCAACACTCCTGAAGTATCGCCCCAATTGTCCCCACAGAGTAGGGAGGCCGTGGGATACTGCTTGATGCCGGAATCTAAGCTCTGTTATTAGCTTGCCGCCGGAAGGCTGAAGTGAAAAGTGGAGCCTCGACCGTACTCACTCTCGACCCAAATCCGACCGCCAAGCCGCTCGACGATCTTCTTACAAACGGCTAGTCCTAAACCGGTCCCAGGAACATCTTGTCCATGCAGACGAGACAGAGGTGCAAAGACACGTTCACGGTGCTGTGCCGGGATTCCCTCAGCGTTGTCCGCTAAAGACAACAGCCACCGATTGCGGCGAAACTCTGAATGGATTCGGATCTCAGGCACTACCTGTGGTCGGCGGTACTTTATCGCGTTACCGATGAGGTTTTGGAAGAGCTGTTGCATCTGCAAAGGATTTGCAGACACGGTCGGGAGATCATCATAGAGTATTCTTGCTCCCGTCTCTTCGATCGGAGCGGCTAAAGCGCCAACTACGTTTCGAACCAGCTCGCTAAGGTGCACCGGCTCCCGCGGAGCATCCTCACCGGCAATGGCATATTGCAAGAGACCTTTTATTAGCGTTTGCATCAGCCTCGTGCCCGAGAGCACATGGGAGATAAACTCGTCGGCCTCGGCATCAAGCCGCCCCTGGTACTGTTTTGCAAGAAGCTGCGTGTAAGACCGCACGGTGCGAAGTGGTGTCTGGAGGTCGTGTGAAACTACATGGGCGAACTCCCCTAGTTCCTCGTTTGAGCGCCGTAATGCGTCCTCTGAGTGCTTGCGCTCTGTTATGTCACGGACGTATCCGGCAAAGATTGGTGCACCTTGAACTGGCACTCGGAGGATCGCTAGCTCCACGGGGAATTCCGTTCCATCGACGTGCATTGCCTGAATTTCAATACGTTGTCCCAGGAACTTTGCTTCTCCGCTCGCGAGGTATCGCTGAAGACCCCGTTTGTGTGCTTCTCGAAGACGGGGCGGGACGATTAGGTCTCCTAAGCTTTGGCCTATTGCCTGGTGATGCTCGTAGCCAAATATCTGCTCTGCAGCGGGGTTAAACTCCTGCAACAGCCCTTCGCTGTCCATTACGAGCACCGCATCGAGCGAGGCATGTAGAATTGCACTCTTTCTTGCTTCACTGTCAGCAAGGGCCTGCTCGGCAACTTTCTGGGCCGTTATGTCTCGAACAATGCGCACCATGCGGTGGGGTTTTTCATGCTCGTAATAAACCTTGCCGCGAGCGTGTAGCCAGTGAACTTGACCGTCAGGCCATACCGCACGGAACTCTGATTCCATCTCCCCTGTCTTTAAAGCCGATCGGGTAGCCTCATCAACACGCTCTCGGTCCTCTGGATGCACGCCTACAAGCCACTGCGGATAGTCTTCGCCGCCTGTGCGGGGCTCCAATCCAAAGAAGCGGTAGTGAATATCAGAACGCGTGACAACATTTGACGGGATGTCCCAATCCCATATCCCGAGTTGAGCACTTCTTGTGCGAATCGAAGTCGCTCTTCTGAACGCCGTACCGCTTCCTCGGCAAGCTTGGCATCGGTCGCGTCACGCATTACTTTGCTAAAGCCGATGACCGCTCCGGCCTCATCTCTGAGACAAACAAGAACGCCATCGATGAAGACCAGGCTCCCGTCTTTCCGTTTGTGCCACCGTACGTCCGCTGCCTCACCATCGCGTACGGCCTGCTTCATCTCCTTTTCAAATTCTTTCTTCCCTAGATCCTCAGCGGTGAAGATGGTTGAGGCTGACTGCCCAACCCATTCCGACTCGCCGTATCCAAGAAGCTGCTCAACGCCTTGGTGCCAGCTTCTGATCCGGCCCTCTTCGTCGGTAAGAAAAATAGCGCGGCTACGAAGCCGATGTATAAGGAGACTGTAAAGCGAGGCCTTTGCGAAGGCGTCTAGCGCGGTCCTATTCCCGACGTTTATCTCAGAGCGTCTGTTCGTATTGTCTGTAGCCTCAGCGCTTGGGAGAGCAAAGAAGAACGTGGCTCCGTTTCCGACGCCCGTGCTTTCAGCCCAGATGCGCCCTCCGAAGCGCTCAATGATACGCCTGCAAAGGGCAAGACCAAGCCCCGTTCCGGGGTACTCATCTTTATGCAGGCGCTTAAAAAGGCCAAAGATGCGCTCGGAGTACTGTCGTTGAAACCCGATACCGTTGTCGGAAACACTTACGATACATTCGCCGTTCTCCCGATAGGCGGAAACATGGATACGCGGTGTGTGGGTTGAACTTCGGAATCTAAGAGCGTTTGTGAGCAGGTTACTGAAGACATGCTGTAGCTGCAGGTCATCTGCCATGACGTGCAGGAGTGGATCGGAAGTAATCACCGCAGATGCGGCACTTACTTCTTCGGAAAGGGACACAAGGAAACTGCTTAAAGCACCCTCCAGCTGAACAGGGTGGGCCGGCGTCTCGTCATGGACCGCGCGGGAATAGGAGAGCGCATCACCGATGAGCTGTTCCATGCGGGATACACCTTGACTGATGAAGTTGGCGAACTCTCGGGCCTCTTCGTCATCAGTGTTGATGTAGCGCCTGAGTAGGAGCTGCGTGTAGACCTTTACCATGCGGAGCGGCTCACGCAGGTCATGACTCGCGATATACGCGAATTGTTCTAATTCCGCGTTAGCCCTGCGTAGGTTTTCGTTTGTATGCCGTAGCGCTTCTTCGGCCTTCTTACGTTCCGTTATGTCCTGGGTAATCGCAAGGACGGATTCAATGGTACCCGTCGCCCCCCGTTCGGGAACGATTCGCGAGTGGTAAAAGTGCAGACCGTTGGGACCAGGAAAGGGGAACTCCACAGTTTGTTCTTCGCCAGTCGCAAATGCTGCTGCAACCGGAGGGTGCCAGATTGCCACTTCTTCAGGAAATCCGGCTTCATCGAGCGCCCGTCCAATTACCTGTTCTGGCATCAAGCCTGAAACGCGCTTGAGGGCCTGATTTATGTAAAGGCAGTGAAGGCCCGGAGCGTAGCGAGCAATGACGTCTGGCGAATTCTCTACCAGCGTCTCGAATTCACGCTTCCGGACAGACAGCGCTTCTTCGGCCTGCCTTTGCTCCGTAACGTCTTGCACAATTGCCGTTACGCCGACGAGAACACCCCCAGCGTTCTTAAAGGGGTAGTAACTGACCTTGTAAAAGTGTTCCTGGTCTGAAGTCGCACGGGTCTTGCCGCGGATCTGAACATTGACAATGGGTTCGCCGGTAGCGATCACGCTTCGATAGTGCGGGATGACGCTCGGCGCAATGTCCGGCACGACCTCCGAGAGCGTTCTTCCGAGGTGAGCCTCTACTGGCGCGCCGTTGAGGACAGCCATTCGTTCATTAATGCGGACGTAGCGCAGCTCAGTATCAACGAGAAGAAGTCCAACTGGGGCCGTACGGTAGAGGTGCTCCAGTTCGAGGAGTTGCTGTTCGATCCGCTCCTCAACATGTTCCTGCCGGTAGGCGAAAAGTTCGCGCTCCGTGATTGAAAGGCGCTGTTCGAGGGCCGCTACTTGTTCTCGCAAGCGCTGGTTATCCATTTGAAGTGCGGTTTTCATGTAAGCAGGCTTTTAGCGCACGGGTGCCGTTTTGTCTGCGGCTTTAGCGAGGAGATGCCGAAGAGCTTCGGTATTCGTTTCGAGCCAGGACCTTAGGCCGGGAACGGATTCAACCTGCCGTACAAGATTCAGAAGCTCCTGATATGCAGCCGCCTCTTGAAGGACAACCGCAGGTTTACCGTCGACGGTAAGTAAGACCGGACGGTTGGCTTTTCTGGCGTGGCCAAGCACTTCGGCAGAGTTACGCTTCAGGTCGCTTAGGCGGCGGACGTCTTTCGACAGGTCAAACATTCACCCCTCTTGCATCATCTTTGCACAACCGTTGCGTCATCAATG
>JBBSFW010000153.1:0-8894 GCA_038254805.1 Terriglobales bacterium | reverse complement strand
TCACCAGGCCTCTCCTACGTCGCAGAAGTATCTCCTGGAGACCATGGGGGGAGGGGTGGCTATCTTCGATTTCGATAACGACGGGTTGCCGGACTTATTTTTTGTTAATGGCGCTCAAATCGACGACCCCATGGGAAATCACCCCTCGCCGCGAAAAGTAAGTTCCAAATTCTGGAACCGCCTTTACCGCCAAAACAAGGATGGCATGTTCAGCGACGTCACCACCCGCGCCGGCCTGGCAGGCCAAGGCTATGGAATCGGAGTGGCGATTGGGGATTACGACAATGATGGACGCGAAGATATTTTCGTTTCCGGCTATGTCCATAACACGCTTTACCACAACAACGGCGATGGCACCTTCACCGACGTAACCGTGTCAGCCGGCGTCGGAGGATCGGGCTGGTCAACCAGCGCCGCCTGGGTCGATTTAGATAACGACGGAAAGCTGGACCTGGTGGTCGCGCGATATCTTTCCTGGACGTTCGAATCGAACCTCTACTGCGGGGAAAAGCGCAAGGGGTACCGCGCCTACTGCCATCCCGACGTTTTTAAAGGTGTTTCACCCCTGGTCTACCACAATGACGGGAACGGTCACTTCACCGAGATTTCTCAGAAGGCCGGTTTGGCGAGCACAGAAGGCAAGGGACTGGGGGTCACTATTGGCGATTTTAATGGCGACGGCCTTGTGGATGTTTTCATTGCCAACGATTCCGTTCGGCAATTTCTATACCAGAACAAAGGGGATGGCGCCTTTGAAGAAGTGGGTGTGAATGCCGGGGTATCGGTGGATAGTGACGGAAAGACCTACGCCGGCATGGGGGTAGATTTCGCCGACTACAACAATGACGGGCTTCCGGACCTGGTGGTGACCAACCTGGCCGGACAGGCAACTGCCCTTTACCAGAATGCGGGCGACGGCACGTTCACCTATTCCACTTTCAACTCGGGGCTGGGCGCAATGACCCTGCAACATTCGGGATGGGGAGTTCGCTTTCTGGATTACGACAATGATGGATGGAAGGACTTGTTGATCGCGCAAAGTCATGTGCTGGATACGATCCAACTTACGTTTCCGCATCTGCGATATCTGGAATCACCTCTACTCGCTCGCAACACGGGGAAAGGCTTTGTCGATGTCTCAGCTGACTCCGGAAATGTGTTTCACGAACAGTGGGCATCTCGCGGTTTGGCGATTGGAGATTTGTATAACAACGGTTTGCTCGACGCCGTAATCACCACTAACAATGGACCGCCGCACATCCTGAAGAACGAAACTCATAACAACAATCATTGGATATCCATCAGCCTGGTGGGAACAAAGAGTAACCGCGACGGCATCGGCGCCGTCATCAAAATCACGGTTTCCCCAGGCAAATCGCAATTCGCCACCGTTTCCACGGCGGGCAGCTATCTCTCGTCCGGCGATAAACGAGTCCATTTTGGATTAGGCGAGCAGGACACGATCGAAGAACTGGTCATTCGATGGCCGAGCGGAATTGTGCAGAAGCTGCAAAAGATAAAAGGAGACCAGTTCCTGGTGATCAAAGAGCCTTGATCATTTGCGTCACTGGCACGGGATGCGGGCGAAGCGACTGTGACCGGCAGGCGCCGGTGGATTCTCTGATAACCAGGTGCGTTCCCACGGTATAACGTTTTCCCTGGGTTGAGTTTCCGGAAAGCACGTGGTGCAGGGCATTGAAGGCCTGCAGCGCCAGCTCGGAGCGTGCCAGACGTACAGTGGTCAGGGCGGGCTGGGTGTATTGCGCAAAATCAATGTCGTCGAAACCAACCAGTGAAATATCACCGGGAACAGCGAGGCCGTGACGGTGAATGGCGCGCAATGCGCCGATCGCGGTCAGGTCATTGGAAGCCAGTATGGCGGTGGGGACCTTGCCCGCGAGGAACCTGCTCATAGCCGCCTCACCCCCCGCAATCTTATGGTCGCCTTCTTCTATCCAAGCGGAATCTCCGGGGACGCCGTGCTTTTTGAGAGCGCGCAAAAAAGCGGCCCGGCGAATGCGCGCTGATTTCAGCTTTAGGGGCCCGCCGATGAAGCCGATGTCGCGATGGCCCAGGTCCACCAGATGCTGGACCGCCTCTCCGATCCCCGAAGCGTAGTTGACAGCGATATTGCTCATTCGATTCTGAACGGTGCCGACATCGAGGAAGACGATGGGGACGCCGCGCGCGGAAATCTCCGCGATCAAGGCGCTATCCATTTCGGACGTCATCATGGCAACGCCATCCACCTTGCGCTCCAGCATGCGTCCCACGCACAGCGACATTCTTTCCGGACTGTAGTCGGTGTTGGTAACGATCACCTCGTAGCCATGTTGAATGGCAATCTCCTCGAAACGTTTTACTAATTCCGGGAAGAAGGGATTTGAAATATCGGAAATGGTGAGGCCAAGAATATGGCTGCGGCCCGAAACCAGGGCGCGTGCATTCACGTTGGGGCGGTATTTCAGCGCCTTGATTGCAGCACGCACTCGCAGGGCGGTCTTGGCGCTGACGGCGGGGTCGAGATGAATCGTCCGTGAAACGGTGGCAGTGGAAACCCGCGCCTTTCGGGCGACGGTTTTGATGTCCATGAATTCCTCGGGACACCAATCTTTGCAAAGCGCGCCGAAGAGAGCAATAACAATTTTGGAATTGACAAGGAATTCGAGAATGAGTATCTTCTCTGCACCATTTGTAAACGTTTACATTTGCAACTGCGAACCCTACGCTCCGTGGCAAATGGGCTAGCCATTCGCGGGGCAAAATTGGCGGCGGCGACTTTGATCTAGCGAGTGCTGTACCCGTGACGGGAACTCGAATCGGTTTTGAAGGACGACCCACTTTCTTCTTTGAGGAAAAAACATGCGATTTGATAGGCGATTCACAGTTCTGACGATTTCGCTTTTGGTTTGTCTGGCAGCATGCTCGTTCGGTCAAAGTGACAAAGGTTCTCTTGCCGGCACCGTCACCGAGACCAGCGGAGCGGTGGTCGTGGGAGCCAAGGTTACAGCGGTTAACACCCGCACCGGAGAGCCCCGCGAAACGACCACCGGCAAGGAGGGGGCGTACACCATCCAGGAGGTTCCAGCCGGTCCTTACACGCTTACCGTCGAAGCGCCTGGCTTCAGCGCCGCCACCACCCAGCAGGTTGAAGTGGCTGTCCAGCAGACCCGGCGAGTTGATGTCAAGCTGCAAGTTGGCCAGATATCGCAAAATGTCACGGTGACCGCGGAAGCTCCGACGATCCAGACCGAGAGCGCGGTGCTGCAGAGCAACGTATCGGAACGACAGGTAAGAGAGCTCCCGCTGGAAGTCAGCGCGGAATCCAAAGGCCGCACGCCGCTATCATTCATCTTCCTCGACAGCAACGTTACCGCTGCCACCGGAGGAACGACAGGCACCAGCGCATCGAATTTCAACGTCTCCGGAAGCCAGGGGCTGGGTCAGGAAATACTGCTTGATGGCAGTTCGACCCGGCGGGCGCAAAATGGAACGTTCTTTACTGAAGTCGCTCCCGGGCCTAACGCATACCAGGAGTTCACCCTCAGCACCAACTCGTATTCAGCAGAATACGGGCAATCCACGGGCGGTGTGGTCAACTTCACTTTGAAATCCGGTGGCAACGGTTTTCATGGAGAAGCTTATGACCTGCTGCAAAATGAGGCGCTCAACGCGAATTCTTATATCAACAATGCGCAGACGCCCCGCGTTCCGCGCAACCGTGACCGGCAGAATGATTTTGGCATTAACCTGGGTGGCCCAATCATAAAGAACAAAGCTTTCTTTTTCGGCAACTATGAGGGTTACCGTTTCTCACAGGGTGAAACGGTCAATCTTACGGTCCCGACCGCCAAGATGCGCACGGGAGATTTTTCAGAGCTGTTCACTGATTCCTACGTCCTCAGCCGACTGGGTGGCCCGGTACAGATCTACGATCCAACCATTCCCGACGGCCCGGGGCGGGTGGCTATTCCTGGCAACCGAATCGACCTTTACAAAGGCGGGTCGATCATCGATCCCGCCGGCTTGAAGATCATCAATGCATTCCCGGTTCCGACCACAGGCGGTATTTACCACAACTACCGCGCGTCCAGCAGCATTCCCACCCACATGAATAATTACGTGGGCAAGGGAGATTATGTAATTTCCGACCGCCAACGATTTTCAGTGAGCTATTCCTACCGGACTGCGGGAACGACCCAAGGCGGCTTTCCCCGCTACATCGCGCCCTATGTTGCCACCGACGTATGGAACCAGACTTTTGTTGCTCATTTCGCGCGGCTCCAGCATGACTTCACGATCACACCCACCTTGCTGAATCACGTCAACATTGGTTTTGGCCGGAACATCGTCAAGAACATGAACTTCGGCAAAGGGATCACACCAGCTTCGCTCGGTATTCCGGCGAATGCCACCAACAATGTGGCATTCCCATACATTCAGTTTCCCGGATATGGCGATCCCATTACCGGTACGGATCCCCGTGCAATTCTTGGAATCGGATCGACATTTTTTGACGATAAACAAGCCGATAACACCTACGAACTTTCTGATTTTGTAAGCTGGGCCAAGGGCAAGCATAGCTTTAAGTTCGGCGGAGACCTTCGTGCACAACGCTGGAATGTCGCTCAGTTTATCGATCCAGGCGGGCATTTTAATTTCAGAAATGATCAAACGTCATTGGGCGGAGGGGGAGGATATCCCCTGGCCAGCCTGATTACGGGCGCGACCGAATTCTCCTTTGCCACGGTGAATGGCGCCAGCCCGGAGTGGCGTTATTTCACTCCGTCATTCTTTATGAATGACGATTACAAGGTTACCTCTCGCCTGACGCTCAATCTTGGTTTGCGCTATGAAGTTCCGAATCCGCGAACTGAGGGGAAGAACCGGTATCGTACGTTTGATCCCACAGCTCCGAATCCCGCTATTGGCGGAAGGCTGGGCGCGCTGGTCGGGGCCGGTGGTCAAGGCGGTCAGGCCAAAGAAAAAGGCCTGGTACCGACGGATTACAGCAACATCGGACCGCGCCTGGGCTTTGCCTTTGCCTGGGACCCGAAAACCGTCATTCGTGGAGGCTACGGGCTTTACTATGCTCCGATCCTCTACAACAACGGGCTCACCGACGGGACCCAGGGGTACAGTATTGGCACCCTGCGCACTCCCAATGGGCCTACCGCTTGCTGTTTCCTGAAGTCATACCCCGCGGCGCCTGCGGTCGATCCCACGGCGCAGTTGATCGGCAACGACGTGCAAGTATTTAATAGCGACTTCCACACCGGGCGCGTGCAGCAATATAGCTTCGATCTGCAACGCGAATTTCCCGGTAACGTCGCCCTGCAACTCGCGTATATCGGTCACAGCGGTCGTAATTTGCGTTCAAACTTTGGACGTCCCAACGCGCTTCTGTTCAATGATTTGAGATTGGGCGCTCCGATCCTGAACATGAATGTAAATGACGCGGCCAACAACCCGACCGTGGTCGCGTATGCCAAGAGTCTGGGCATAACCTTGCCGGCCAACGGCAATGCCGTGTTTCCTGGCTTCAATGGCAATGTGGCACAGGCATTGAAAGCCTTTCCGCAATACGGAACCATCAGCAGCGTTCTGGAGAGCCGGGGAAGCGATAACTACAACGCCCTGCAGGCCAAGCTCGACAAGCGGTTCGCGCAAGGCCTTCAGTTCGGCGCTTCTTATACCTGGTCGAAGGAACTTACTAATGCAGGCGATGATCTGGGTGGGGGATCTGGACGCGACGCGGTACTGCAGAACCCATACAACTTAAGCTCCTTGCGCGCTGTCTCCCCCACCGACGCCAACCAGGTGTTTGTGATCAACTATATTTACGAGCTCCCTTTTGGAAAGGGAAAGATGTTTCTCAATGATTCTGGTTGGGTCGATCGCGTGGTTGGAGGGTGGCAGGTGAGCGGAATTCACCGTTACCAGGCGGGCCTCCCATTGGTGATCCGAAATAGCGCCGACAAGTTTTCCAATGGCTTCTTGCGACTAGTGGGCATCAACGGATCAGTTCGTCCGAACTTAACCGGCGCTCCCATACTTACCTCAAATTCAGCCTCTGGAACGGTCTATCAGGCTTTAAATCCGGCGGCGTTTTCAAGTCCGCCGGTATTTGGCGCGGTAAACGGACCTGTCGGAAGCGCGGCTTATGCCGCATACTATGCGGATCCAAACCGGTTTTTCGGAACTGCTCCTCCGGTGATCGGCTCAGCCAGAACTCAGCCATTTCGTTCCGAAACCTTGAGCCTGCTGAAGAAGACCAGGGTCACAGAGGGGATACTGGTGGAGACGCGGGCGGAATTCTTTAACCTGTTGAACCGCCACCGCTATAATTTCCCGAACAGCGATTTGAATTTCGCTGACTTCGGAGCTTCCGGGGTTGTGACCAACTTCGAACCTCGCGTAATTCAACTGGGATTGAGAGTCATATTCTAAGAATCAATCGTGAAATGGAAGATGGAGCGGCGCAATAGAAACACTGCGCCGCTTTTCTTCCTTGTAGGGCTGCCAGGACTGCGGTCACGCATGCTACGCCGGTCAAGAATTAAAATCGCGATCCTGGGGCCAGCCGTCGCATTGTTCTGCGCGGTTGCTTGGTGCGGAGCTGCTGAGCGTCAGGAAACCACTGGCAGGAAAGTTACTGGCGGCGCCCCCTCTTCTGAGAGCATCGAGGATCAATGTGTCTCGATGATGACTGCCGGAAATCCTTCGCAAGCGAAAACTTGTTTTCAGCGAATGCTGAGAAAAAAACCAAAAAGTGTTACTGCCCATACTTACCTCGGCATCATCGCCGATACCCGGGGAGATTTGGTTGGAGCGGCGAACGAGTTTGGTGCGGCGCTTAAAGAGTCGCCACATTCTGCGTCGGCGCGTAATAACTACGGGGTAGTGCTGATGAGGCAGGGAAAAGAGGCCGAGGCAGCCCGGCAATTCGAAGCCTCATTGCAACTGAATCCCTCTCAGGCGGGTCCACTGGTTAACCTGGCCACGATCAAATTTTCCAACGGTTCGCGCGAAAGTCTTCTGGCTGCGCGTGAACTATTGTTGCGAGCACGCAGCCTCTCTCCCGACGTTCCCATTACGCGTTCTATCGTCATCACCGATTTAAGATTGAACGATGCAAAGTTAGCGGCAGATGACTACCAGGTTTATTCCGGCGTGGTGAATCCAACCCTGAATAACCCAAGCGCTGCCGGCCCCACGGGGGCCAGTCCGGCGGAAAGACGAGAACTCGGCGATCTACTGGTTGCTGGGAATTTGCCTGCCTATGGCCTTCGAGAGCTAAGGGCCGCGGTCTTATCGAATCCATCTGATTCCGAGAATGTACTGCATTTAGCGCGCGCTGAATTTGCGCAGAAAGAACTGCCTTCAGCCGGCCTTACCCTTGAGTCGGCGCTGGCCAGGGGATTGAGCGATCCTCGTCTCTACGCCTTGCTGGCCGACGTATACGAAGCCAGTGGCCATATTGAGAACGCGGTGCCCGCGATGCGCCTGGCGATCGATCGTGACCCGCAAAACCAGGAATACCGATTTCGATACGGGATGCTGCTGGTTGACACTAAGGCTCCGCAGGCTGGAATCATGCGTCTCCAGGAAGCGGTTCAATTGTTTCCCGGTTCCACCAGGCTGTGGTTCGGCTTGGGCTTGGCCCAGTTTCAAGATCATAAGAATCAGGAGGCCCAGAACAGTTTCCGCGAGGCCCTGCGCATTGATCCGAATTCCATACCATCGTTAACCTACCTGGGGGTTCTAGCGGTGGACGCCGGCCGTTACACCGAGGCCAAATCTTTTTATCAGCGATGCCTCGATCTAAACCCCAGGGTTGGAATCGTCCACTATCTGATGTCCGAGGCGATCCAAAAAGAGCAATCGCCGGATTTAAAGCGCGCCGAAGCGGAGTTGCTCGAAGCGAACCGTCTTGATCCAAACTTTGCCCCCGCTCGATTGGCCTTGGGAAAGCTGTACCTCGGCAGCGGCAGGGAAAAGCAGGCTCTGGTTGAATTGCAGGAGGCGATTCGATTACAGCCAGGCGTTGCCGAGGCCCACTATCACCTCGCCCGGACCTATCAGAAGATGAAAAGAACAGCAGCAGCCAAAACGGAATTTGATACGTTTAAGACCCTCGGCGCAGAAGAGAAAACTCGGGCCGTAACCGAACGCAAAGAATTAGTAAGCAAATTGGCCAACGTAAAGTTTTGAAATCTAAATTCGAATTTGTGAGGCGAGGAAAATTATATGAAATTCCGCAATCCGGTTACTTTCCTTATCGTAATCGCAATGTTCTTGTGTCTTGGCTCCGCCCTGGAAGCGGGGCCTCCACCATCTTCAAGCTCAGCCAATGCAGAACCTCCCGTGGCAAAACCGCCCGAGGCAAAGCCTCAAATTGAAACCTGGGCGGATGACTTTACAGGTAATTCGCTCGATCCTAAAAAGTGGGAGCCATTCACATTTGAAGGAGGGAGTGGAGGGAAGATCAAGGTCGAAGGCGGAGAACTTAAGATGAGGGGAATGGGTGCGTCACGTTCCGGGGTGCGTTCAGCGCCCTCTTTTATCGGCGACCACTTCGTCGTGGAAGGAAAATTGGCCAAGGTGGGCCCGGCCATGCCTGATCCGGGAGGGGCCGGCGGAGCGCCAATTGGAAATGCCATCATTACTTTGCTTTTCGACACCTCGGGGCGCAACCGCATGGAATGGATTCTGACTACCGAAGGAACCTTTGAAGCCTGGTCCATCGTTGATGGGCGAGGGGAGCGCCTGGATAATCGGAAGTTGGGGACTAAAATTGCCCAACCCACGCTGGGAATTGGCCGCCGGGGAGATGACTTTTTTTTCTTGTTGAATGGGCAGCCGGGATTGCAGAAATCGATCCACAACGTGCC
>JBBSFW010000152.1:0-8898 GCA_038254805.1 Terriglobales bacterium | reverse complement strand
GGGAATATTTGGCTCCCCGAGCGCTACATTACAAGAAATGAAAACTGAGCTGTCAGAGTAGAGAGTCTGCAAACTAATGGTTTAAAAAGCACTTCGGTAAAATCGTTCAGCCCGAAGCAGAGGCTCCCGGCAGGCACACCTTATTTCGATGGACTACTTGGGCAGCCGAGCGATACATTGGCCTCTCGTGGATGCTTTTACGAGACGGAAAAGAGCTGTTCTTTCAGATTCAACAAGTTGCAGTTTTTGCGCGCGAGGCTCAGTCCGTGAACGCGCGCCAAAACGGGTCAGTGAACAGCAGATCCGGTGTGACGTCTGTTCACACGATAGTTCCCTGGCTTGGGCCCCTGAATTAACTGCGGCGGCGAAATGGGGTCGCCTTCCCCGAATTGTAGGCAAGCCACATCACGACTGATTCCCGTTGGGTGCTTGTTTTATGAATGACTTACTTCCCGGTGAATAATTTGCCGCAACCGTCAATTCACAAGCCCCCGGAAGTACTCAAAACGAGGAGGTAACATTAACCTCACAGCCCCCGGGAGCACGAGCCCCCTGGCGTATACATCCGGAGAAAGTCGGTGCACCTTTCCGCTTCAGTTCACTTTCGCAAAACTGCTGAGTGTACC
This sequence comes from Terriglobales bacterium, assembly GCA_038254805.1. Classification (GTDB taxonomy): domain Bacteria; phylum Acidobacteriota; class Terriglobia; order Terriglobales; family Acidobacteriaceae; genus Gp1-AA145. Next base: position 8,272 of record JBBSFW010000152.1, on the reverse strand, counting down.
GAATGCCGCCCTCTCGGCAAAATCACGCCCGCTTGCTTCCGTCAGATTCCTGCGCAGAGGCCTTTTCAAAAGCCAGGCTTTCTCATGCCACAAGTTGGTATCTCGAAAGATTGGTGTGGCTTGTCACAAATCTTCCCACACGGCCTTTCAGGCGGCGCCACAGAGCGGCAATCGTATCGGGCAAGATCGCGCGATCCGTACGCGCCGTCGATGGTTGAGCCGAATGTTTCACGCTGTCCCCGTGGCAGGCCTCACAACGCAGGTCCTTTGTAAAATGAATATGCGATTTGAAATCGGCCCACTCGACGGCATGACAGGGCGCGCATTTATCCTCTCCCTTCTGCGCGCCCAGCGGCAGCACCAGCAGAAGCGCCACGCTCCATCTCATTCTGGACACAGTTTACATGGAATACAATTTCTAGGTGCGGTCGGGAACAACAGCGTGCTGAGAAGCCTGACGTCCGACGCACGGTTACTCTTCATAACACGATTCAGTCGCCTGTTCGCTTACGGCGCTTTATCCGTTGTTCTGATCTTCTACTTAAAGAGCATTGGACTCAGTGAGTCACGAATCGGAACGCTGCTTACCTTGACCCTGGTGGGTGATACGGCGGTATCGCTGATCCTGACAACTCGTGCGGACCGAGTCGGCCGCAGGCGAATGCTTATTATCGGTTCATTTCTTATGGCAGGCGCCGGTGTTGCTTTCGCCTGCACACACAACTTCGTGTTCCTTGTCATTGCCGGTACCATTGGAGTGCTCAGTCCAAGCGGCAACGAGGTTGGGCCGTTTCTGTCGATTGAACAGGCCGCACTGGCGCATGTCGTTTCGGCGCCCATCAGGACCAAAGTATTTGCGTGGTATACATTAACCGGCTCTTTCGCGACGGCGATCGGGTCCCTTTGCGGAGGAGTGCTCCCTTCACTCGTTGCTTCAATGGGAACGACTTCAGTAGACGGCTACCGTGCAGTTGTGATTCTCTACGGTGCTTTCGGTATGGTTCTGGCACTGGCCTTCGCGCGACTCTCAGCGTCAACAGAAGTGGCCACGACCAAACAGCCTTCCGCGCCCCGCAAGACTCTCCTCGGCATTGGACATTCCCGAGAAATCGTCTTTAAGCTCTCGGCTCTTTTCGCTCTTGATTCCTTCGGCGGAGGCTTTGTGGTTCAGAGTTTCGCCGCCTATTGGTTTTACCTGCGGTACGGCGTTAGGCCGGCGGCGCTGGGTGCGATCTTTTTTGGTGCCAATGTATTTGCTGGCTTATCGGCGCTTCTTGCCTCCCGCCTGGCGGCGCGGTTTGGGCTCGTGAAGACAATGGTTTTCACCCATTTACCATCGAACGTCCTTTTGATTCTGCTGCCGTTTATGCCAACTCTTCAGCTCGCGATCGGAGTTTTGTTCCTGCGGTTCAGCATCAGCCAGATGGACGTGCCGACGCGGCAATCCTACACCATGGCCGTGGTTCGCCCTGAAGAGAGATCCGCCGCCCCGGGCATAACGGGCGTGGCGCGCACAATCGGTGCCGCCATCCCGCCGGTGTTTGTTGGCTTGATGTTTGCCCAGTCAAGCTTGATTAACTTGCCTTTTTTCATCGCAGGAACGTTGAAAATCGTCTACGACCTTCTGCTCTATCGACAGTTCGCGGCCATCCAACCGCAGGAAGAAAAAGCGCCATGAGTGGGAGCCTCTGGTTCCTTCACGACCGGCACCGGCCTAATTACTACCGTAGTTAAAATCGTCGAATAGCGTCACGCTGTCGGCCTTGGTCCAAAGGCCCACTTTGCCAGCGTTCTTGAAGGTGTCATCTGTCCAATCAATCGCCTTCTTTCCATCCAACGTGACGGTAAAGTGATTGCCTTGGAAATCGACGCGCAGCGAGTGCCATTCCCCGGTGGCCACTTTCATTTGAGTCCGCTTTTTCTCGCTGCGTCGGCCGTTGATGGTGTGATAGATGGTCACATTGTCTTCTAAGGCATTAGCGCGCGCGATGTAGTAGTTGTTCGCGTCCTTCGCCCTCCAAATCAATCCACAGGCCTGGTCTTCCTGGCCCGAGACCGGCTTGAATTTCACCTCAACGAAACCATCTTTGAGGCTCGTGTCGTCCTTGATACACACCGGGTAAGTGGCCTGCCCGGATTGTTTCAGGACGTTCGGCCTGCTGGGCGCAGTGGGGTCCATCTCCACAGTCCATTTGGCTTGGCCGGTTCCTGTTTTCGTGGCCGTCCATTCGGGCGGCGGCGAACCGGTCTTGAGGTTATCGAAATTAACGGTGTCAGCCAATGCAAAACCCGTTAGCACGATCGTTGCCAGTGTTGCTGCGAGTAGTGTAGTCATTTTGTGTCTCCTTCAAAAACGAAAGCGAATCGAGGCCTGAATTCGCCGAACCGGCAGTGCGGCGACCGGTTGTGCGAAGAACGGAGAGCTCAGGTTTCCGACGTACCCCGAGTAATTGACATGGTTCAACACATCGAACGCGTCCACACCGAACGTCGCTGTGGGTCCCTTGTCTTTCTTCGATGGGACCAGAAAGAAGTCGCGCGACCAGCGAATATCTAATTGCGCGTATCCGGGTCCTTGAAGACTGTTCCGACGCACGCCAGGCGGACGATCGTTGGCGAAGCCATCGTGGTTGTCGTCACGCCCCGTGGTGATCGAATAGGGCTGCCCCGAATACAGGGACAAGGCCATGCTCAGCTTGAAATAGCGCCAAGGTGTGATGACCCCAAGCACGTTGAGGCGGTGCCGTTGATCGAAGTCCGCCCTGGCCCATTCACCTGACAGGTCGTAATTGTTTGCGGGGAAGCTGTTCAAGCTGGTGCGTGCGCCGGAAGCGGGGTTTCCTCCCGTATTGTTGCGGGCCCCAGCGAGAGTGTATTGGATCATGCCGTTGAAATACCGGCTCACTTGGCCCCGCAAAGCGACCTCCATGGCATTGCTCTTCAGATCCGCTGACGACTCGATCTGCCGGTAAACACTGTATTGTGGATTCGGGCGGGCGATATAGAAGGGTGGCGGCGGGGCGTTGACGTCACGCGAGCGGAACAGGTTCACTCCCCGTGTTCCGTAGTAGTTCACAGTCAGAACTGTGCCCTTTTGCAATTGTCGTTCGACGCCGATCCCATATTGGATCGATATTGGATCAGATAAGGGAGTTTCACGGAGGGGTCTAGCCGCACGATACTTGTTGGGCCACTTGCGCCCAGGTCAGGGTAGGCAGGGTTCGTAATCACGTACTGGAGTAGACGACTTCCATCGTAACGGATCAGGTCGGATATCGGGCCGGGGCCGGTTCGATCGTAGAAGAGACCGGCGCCGCCCCGAATTATGGTGTTGAGACTCTTTCCGGGTGAGTATGCAAACGAGCCGCGCGGGGCCAGGTTCTTCTTGTCATCGAAATAGTTCTGCCAGTCATAGCGGAACCCAACCGTAATCTGGAGATTCGGCCGCAGCTTGAATTCCTCTTGCACGAATCCCCCCACAACTTTCTCAACGAACACCACATGCCCGTTTCCGGCTTGCCGCACCATGGAAAACGGGCGGCCCAGCCGGTAATCCTGAAGAGTCGAAAAGGTGTACGTGCCGCCGCTGTTGGTGTTGTCATCCAACCCGCGCCGGCTGATATCGGGAACGTTTACACCGAACCGAACCGTATGCCTCTTCCCGTTCCATACGACGATCTCGTTGAACGCAATGTGATTCTCGGTTTGAAGGCGGTCCGCCTGCGCGCCGCCTCCTGTAAACGCACCCAGAACGACAATCTTGGGCTGTAGGTTCACGCTCGTCGTTGGCGTATGTTGCCTCGCACCGAGGAATCGGAAGAGGTTGTAAAACTTCCCCGTAATCGGTCCACGATGGTTGAAGTAGATAACGTCCTCGCGGTCCTCAAAGTTCGCGGCCACCTGGGGCAGATTGAATCCGCCAACGCCTTGGTTCCGAATCGTTCTGTAGGTATATAGGCCGCGGATCGAGATCAGATGGTTTTCGCCCAGCTGCCGGTTCATGCTGCTCGAAATCTCCGTGTTGCGCGAGGGCGTGGGGACGGTCTGCTGGACCGTGCCGGACAAACCGTCGGCAAACACCACTGCCTGTAAATCTTCTTCTTCACGGTTCGCGGAGATTAGGAACGAGGTCTTCTTGCCTCGTCCAAGCGGTCCGGTAAGACTGCCCTCAAAGATTCGGCGCTGCTCGAAGGGTCTGGTTAACGCAAAAGGATCACGCGCATTCAGGTGGTTGTCCCGGAATAGGAAGTTGAAGGTTCCGTGAAAGTCCGAAGTGCCTGGTTTGGTGATGATCTCAATGCGGCTCCGGCCCGGCCGCGGGAACTCAGCCGAATAGGGGTCCTGGTTGATCTTGACCTCCTGAATCGCGGAAGCGGACACGCCTGCCCGGCTGGCTTCCACGCCGTCCACCAGAATTGTGACACCGCCGCTCGCCAAAGAACCCGCGTCCAGAAACCGGGACATGGTTGCGACGTAGTCCTGATCGAAGATGGGCAAATTGTCGAGTTCCTGGCGATTCAAGGTAACGGTGTCGAGATTGTCCGCCGCATTTGTGCTGACTTGACTGGCCTGGGAACTGACTGTGACGGCTGACTGCACGTCGGCGAGACCGAGCTTAATGACCAGAGGGGCGCCCGGCCTGGAACCAACCCTGATGCGTAAGGTTGCTGGCTTGAACCCTTCCTGCGCGATGATCACTTCGTAATTGCCAGGTTCGATCGCCTCGAATCGGAAATTGCCCGCCGCATCTGCATGATTCGTCACCACGATGGTGCCGCTTCTGCTGAGCTTGACGGCCGCGGCACCTACGCCGCGATCGGTCGGATCTAGGACCACGCCGGAGATGACTCCTTTGAATGTCGCCTCCTGAGCGAAACCTAAACCTGTAAGCAGCACCCATAATCCTCCGCCGCACAACAAACGATGCATGCTACTGATCATGTCCTTGCCCCACAGTCATCCCGGAGGCATTCGGCAGCTCAAGATTTTGCGATTAACACCAAACCAGCGATCATAAGGCCGCAACCTGCGATGCGGCCCAAACCCGCGGGATGTACATCGAAGCTGAGCCAGCCAAAGTGGTCGAGCGTCACGGCGCAGATAAGCTGGCCTGTGACCACGAGCGCGGTTAGAGTCGCCGCGCCCATTTGACTGGCGAGAAGGATCGCGGCCAAGCCGTACACTGTGCCGAACAGCCCGCCCATCCAGCCCCACCAAGGAACCTCTCCCGCTTGCTGGATGGAGGGCACCGGTACACGTCTTAGAAGCGCGTAAACGATCACGCCGCTCACACCAATCACATAGTTTACGATCAACGCGGGTAACGGCTGCGCAAGACTCTTTTTAAGCTGCGTGTTACTGCCCGTCTGAAAAGTAATCAGTGCTCCAGCGAAAAAAGCAAAAAGGAAAGCGAGCCAGCTCATTCCTCAAGGCTACAGGCGCCACCTGAGGAATACCTGAGTAAAATGCTGTCTCTATCGGCAGTCTGGACGGAATTGCTATTCATCCCCAGCACTAAAGTCCGGAAGTGAGAGGGAACGATCTGCGCCTTGATCTAATGGCACCCGAAGGTGGAACACCGAGCCCTTGCCCAGCTCGCTCTCTACATCCAGCGAGCCTCCATGCGTTTGAGCGATCCACTTAGCGATAGCCAGACCCAAACCCACGCCGCCGTGTTCGCGCGAACGGGCCTTGTCAGCTCTCCAGAAACGGTCGAAGATATGGAGCAAGTCCGTATCTGCAATGCCAATACCGTTGTCGGCAACCGAGACCACTGCCGATCCATTTTGAGCGGCTGCCTTGACCTCGACGGAACCGCCTTCGGGCGTGTACTTCGCCGCATTGTCCATGAGGATGAGTAAAGCCCGGCGCAATGCGTCGGCATCGCCCTGTACCGGGATCGCAGATTCAGGTACATCGACTGTGAATCGAAGCCCGTGACTCCTCGCCAGCTTTTCCCCGTGTTCGGCCGCCCCTCGGACGATGCTCGCAGCATCGAGCGGCATGAAGTCCAGAGTCTCCTTGCCGGAATCGGCTCGGGCCAGCAACATCAAGCTGTCCACCAGTTGTGATGTCCTCTCAGACTCTTCGAGGATGTCGTCAAGCGTTGCAAGGTACTCCTCGGCCGGCCGATTTCTCCGCAAAACGGCGACCTCGGCTGTAGTTCTGATCAGTGCCACGGGAGCACGTAATTCGTGAGAAGCGTCTGCTGTAAACTGCTTGATTCTGCGAACGGAAGCCTCCAGACGGGAGAACATCTGATTGAGCGTTTCCGACAGCCTCTGAAGCTGATCGCCTGTTTGCGGCACGTCCAGACGATCTGTCAGATTTTCGATACTGATGCGTTGTGCGGCGCGCGAAATCTCATCGACAGGGTCCAGAGCCCGCTTGCTGATCCAGTAACCTCCGGCACTCGCCCCAATCAGCAGCACGGGCGCGGTGAACAGGAGGATGAGCCGGAACCATTCGAGCGATTCAAATGCCTCGTGCATCGGAGCTGCCACTTGGACGGTGTACGGATTCCCATTCACGACGATGCGTTCGGAATAAAAGCGGAGGGGATGTTGCTCAATGTCGAGGGTTTGAAAACGGGGTGTGGGCAAATTGCTAGGGCTTTGGATGGGGACGTTGTTGTTTTCGAGTGCAACGGAACGGTATAGCCATTGTCCTTTTGAGTCGCAGACCTGAAACAGATCGCCTCCTGGACCCAGAACGGAGTGTTCGCGGAACTCGTCCCGGATCTCCGGGATCGAGAGGGACGCGATTTGAAGGTTCATGAAGCCCTCAACGCCGCGGATGCGATCTTTTAGCTCGTCATCGATCGCATGGTATATGCTAGCGCGCATCGCGAACCAGGCGGCGACGCTGAAAACGGCGACACCGCACGCAAAAACCAGGAAGTACCAGGCCGCCAAGCGGAATCCAATCGACCGCCTTTTCACGCGCCTTCCTCTTCCCGAAGCGTGTATCCGATCCCCCGAACGGTATGGATGAGCTTGCGGCTGCCAGAAACCTCCACTTTTATCCTTAGCTGACGGATAAAGACGTCGAGCGTGTTACTCTCCACATCCCGTTCATGCCCCCAAACTGCTTCGATCAACCGATTTCGAGTAATCACTCGCCCGGCATTTCTCATCAGCAGATCAAATAGCACGAACTCCGTCCGGGTGAGCGATAGAGCCACTCCCGCCCGTTTCACCTCGTGTCGGGCAGGGTCGAGCACAAGATCGCCAATCTGAAGCTGAGTACGTGGATCAACCTGTTTCCGCCGGCCAAGCGCCCGAATACGCGCCAGTAGAACCTTGAATGAGAATGGCTTGGTCAGGTAATCGTCGGCGCCGGCGTCAAGGCCCGTGATGATATCCTCGGCCTCATCCCGCGCGGTAAGCAGCAGGATCGGGGTGGCTATGCTGGCAGCGCGTAGCCGGCGCACGATTGAAAACCCATCCATGCCCGGAAGCATCACGTCGAGAACCAATACGTCGAATTCGCCGACATGCGCCTTGTCCAGTCCTTCTTTGCCTTCGAATGCAACTGTAGCGGAATGACCCTGTTCATCCAGTCCTTTCTTTAACTGGCGCGCGAGCTTTCGGTCGTCTTCGACGATGAGAATCCGCATCTGTTCGTCTTTGTAGTATGCCCTTCTCATCTGAAGAATTGCTGAGTCGGCCCGCGTGGGCTACTCAGCCAATCCTCAGATTCGTGCGCAAGACTATTTAGCGAGAGGGCATATTATGCAGTTCCTCGGTACCGCTTTTCTATTGCTGTACTTTGCGATGAATGGGGAAGTGGTCCGGTTCGATGGTTCCGTGCCGGGCAGTCTTCCGCTCGGGTGGTCAGTGGCGATGACCCACTCCGGGCAGCCGCCTCGGTGGGAGATCGTTCGTGACGAATCGGCTCCCAGACCCCCCTACGTGCTTGCCCAAGTATCGCGGGACAAGACCGCTGGCAGGTTTCCTCTGGTGATTTGGGACGGGTTAAGCATCCGGGACGGCGAAATTAGTGTGGCTTTCAAGGCCGTGGATGGGACAGTCGATCAGGCCGCCGGCATCGTGTGGCGGTATCAAGATCCAAATAATTACTACATTGTCCGCGCGAACGCGCTAGAGAATAATGTGGTCCTGTACAAAGTTGATGGGCGATCTCGTACTACTGGAAGACGAGGTGAATCCGGTTATGTCCGCGCTGCTCGAGAACGGCCTGGAGGTAACCGCTCTTCACAATCATTTTTTCTTTGAGAGTCCACGAATCTTTTACATGCACGTGCATGGTC
>JBBSFW010000151.1:0-8942 GCA_038254805.1 Terriglobales bacterium | reverse complement strand
TAATAGCCCTCGTCGCTGTGCTCTGCTTGAGCCTGCCGCCCGGACTCGTTGCCTCCAGCCACCGCGAAGCCCCTATCACTGCATTGGATCGAGCGGCAGACATCACCGATGTTTATGCCTTTCGTAGCTACGGTCCGAGCGCTACGGTCCCGAAGGTTACGATGATCCTGAATGTGGACCCCTTGTTGGAGCCGGGCAACGGTCCCACGTTTTTTCCGTTTGATCATCGCATCCTGTACGAGATCAAAGTCGATAACAATCAAGACGCGAAAGCCGACGTCGTTTTTCAGATTCGATTCAGCCCTCCGAAGTACTCTATTCCGAGCATTCCCGTAGGACTCGCTGGTTTCGACGGCGGGATTGATGGCGTTGTCCCTCCGCGGATTACGACTTTCGATAACCCGGGCTTGAACTCACGGCAGACTTACACCGTTAACATGGTCAAGAACGGTGCCTCAACAGAACTCAAGAACGCCGATGGCTCACCTTTCTTCGTAGTTCCTGACAATATTGGGCCACGCACCCTGAAGTATGACGCCTTGTTCAAGGCAGCGACTTATCAGAATTTGACACCAGAGGGTGCCTCGGTGTTTGCTGGCACAGTCGATGATCCTTTCTTTATCGATCTGGGAGCCACTTTCGATACTTTGAATTTCCGGAACATTCCCGGAGGATCCGGCGTGCCGGGCGTTTTGACCAACGCTGAGGACAATGCACATGACAATTTCGCCTCCGACACGGTTTCCGGCTACGCTGTAAACACGATCGCAATCGAAGTTCCGGTAGCGATGTTGACGAGCACGGGGAAGGTGGAACCCGCTTCCTCTCCTGCGGCCACAATTGGTGTGTGGGGAACCACCTCGCGTCACCAGGAAACTGTTCGCCGGTCGCCGCTGCCGGAGATTAACCAAGGCCGCTACCGGCAGGTGCAACGCGAAGCTAATCCGCTGATCAATGAATTAGTGATCGGCATCGGCTCCAAAGACAGATGGAGCATGGATCAACCCGTAAACGATGCCCAATTTGCTTCGTTTGATCTCAATCCTCCTATTGTCGCCATAGCCGATGCGCTTTATGGCGTTCTGGCTCCCGGAGCGCTGTTTTCCCCGCCTGCTCCACGCAGCGACCTGCTGCCACTCGTCCAGTACTTGCCTCCAATTGCTGCGCCAGGCACGCCCACCGGTCCAATAGCTGATCTGCTCCGCCTGAATACTGGGGTTAGTCCCACGGCCGCGGCGAGCGCCAGCCGGCTAGGGTTGCTGGGAGGAGACGCGGCAGGTTATCCCAACGGACGGCGAGTGTTTGACGATGCGGTTGACATAACGTTGCGGGTGGCTGTCGGAGGAGTGCTTGCCGGCAATAAGTGCGGCCCTGATCACAACCAGGCTTGCAATGTCTTCCCCAATAATCGGCTAGGAGACGGCGTTAACAGCAATGATGTGGCCTTTCATCGCGATTTCCCGTACGTGGGAGATTCGCCTTCGGGGCGCAACCGTCGTCACGTTGATCCTAACGAACCAGGATGTAGCGGAAAGAACACGGTGAATGGCAATACGCTGGCCGGTAATCCCTGCCCCTTGAATTAGTTGCGAGCGTGGGAACGAACGGTATCAGTCTCGTGTCTCGCTACCTCGGGGGCACGAGACTGGTCCTGTCAAAGAAGAACATGCGCACACGATGGTTTATTCTCGTGGTAACCGCTTTCGCAACGAATGCTCCTGCTCAGGTGATGAGTGCGCGACTGAGCCCCGCCGATCAGAGCATTGCATTTGCCAGACGTGAAATCCAGCAAAGTCCGTCCAACTCAAATTTTTATAATGAGTTGGCGATCGCTCTTGTACACAAGGCGCGTGAAACCTCGGATAAAACTTTTTACGATCAGGCCGAAGCGGCGGTTCAGAAGTCCCTGGTTCTTTCTGCTGAAAATTTCGAGGCGCGTAAGGCGCAAGTCGCTATCCTGCTAGAAAGGCGTGAAGCCGCAAAGGCGCTCGTTGAAGCACAAAAGCTAAATCATGAGATACCTGACGACGTGATCGTCTATGGATATATCGCGGACGCGGACACGGAGCTAGGCAATTACGACGAAGCAGAAAAGGCGGTCCAGTGGATGCTTGATCTCAGGCCGCATAACATCCCGGGCCTTATCCGCGGCGCCCGCCTTCGAAAAGTGTTTGGGGACCTCGACGGTGCCATTGAATACTTGAACGATGCTTACCAGCAGACCCTGCCTGACCAAGTTGAAGATCTCGCCTTTATCCTGACGGAAATGGCCGGACTCGACCTTGCGATGGGCAAAGTGGAACTGGCAGAGCAGGTGGCGGATAAAGCCCTGAAATCTTTTCCGGACTATTATTTGGCCCTGGAAAGCCTGGCCCGGGTTCGCACTGCTCAGAGCAGGTATTCGGAAGCAGCCGAGTTGTTGCGGAAAAGGAATGAGCGCTTTCCGCAGCCCGCGAGCGTTTACGCACAAGCTGAGGCGCTGGAACGGGCGGGGAGGACGGTAGAAGCCAAGTCTCTGTATGCTGATTTTGAGCAGAAGGCCCGGCCTGAAATCTCTCAAGCCGAGAATGCCAATCGGGAATTGGTTTTTTTCTACCTCCATCGCCACGATCCCGCAGAGGCAAATCGCATTGCCCGATTAGAAGTTGAGAGGCGTCACGACGCCGCCACTCTCGATGCGTACGCATTTGCACTGTACGCAAATGGCGACTATGCGGGGGCGCGCCAACAGGTTGAGAAAGCGCTGGCCCCTGGTGTCCGCGACGCCGGCATTTTTTTTCACGCCGCGATGATCAGTTCCAGACTGAATGACCGCTTGGCCACTCAGCGCTACCTCGAGAGCTCGCTAAAGATCAACCCGGTTTCTGAGGTCTCTTCCGACGTGCGCCAAATGTTGGTTAGAACATCAGGTGGCCCTGATCTTAAGCAGTAAACTCGAGGGCGGTGGCGCCACGCGTGCGCGCCCAAGTGTGCGGCAGTCATGGAAGCCAATTCCGCTCAAGCTGCTGGGTGGGGTTCCTGTTTGCCTGCGTCAAACGGCAACGAACTGGGGTAATGCTGACAGGAGTCTTTGCGCAATGGTGAGAGCGATCCACATACCGATATTGTTCGTCTGTTTGTACGTTGCGCCCTGGGCGATGTCTCAGACGAGCGAAACGGATCGTCACATTGCAACTTATCAAGCGCGATTGGCCAAGTTCCCGAATGACCCCTCGAACTACGACAAACTCGGTGCTGCTTATCTGCAGAAGGGGCGGGAAACCTCGGATTTCACTTATTACGACCTTGCCGAGAAGGCCTTGAGCAAGTCGTTGGAGCTGACTTCCTCGCTGGATATGTCTGCCGCTGATCCACTGACCCACCTGGCTGCGGTTTTTATGGCAGAGCACCGCTTCCGAGATGCGGCTGCTTGCGCCGAACGGGCGCTGGGGTTAGGCTCTGGAGACCTTTCGCCCTTTGCTCTGCTCGGAGATGCTTATGCCGACATGGGAGAGTACGACAAAGCCGAAGCTTCATACGCGAAATTGTCTCTGCCTGGTCGCCCTCAAGAGCAAATGCGAGGTTTGGAATACATGCACGACAGTCGTGTCTCCTACCTCAAATTCCTTTCTGGGGATGTTGCGATGGCAATTCAGCTGAATCAAAACGCTGCCAAGCTAGCCATCGAAGGCCGTATGCCGCCCGAAAACATCGCTTGGACTTTCTTTCAACTGGGGGAAGAGTGGTTTCGGGCCGGAGACTTGGTACACGCGGAAACAGCTTATCAGCAAGCACTGGCACACTACCCCGGGTTTTATCGCGGTCTTGAGGGATTGGCCAAAGTGCGAGTCGCTCAATTGAAGTACCAGGAAGGGATACAGCTTTATAAGGACGCCATAGCCAAAGTCCCTTTCCCCGAGTACATAGCCGCACTGGGAGATATTTACACAAAGCTCGGACGGCGAGGCGAAGCCAAACAGCAATATGACTTGGTGGAATATATCGGATATCTCAATGGTCTCAACCAGCGAGCCTACAATCGCGAATTGGCGAGCTTTTATGCTGATCACGGTTTGAAGCTGCCCGAGGCCGTCGCTTTGGCCAGGAGGGAACTGGAAAACCGGCAGGATATCTATACTTGGGATGTGGTTGCGTGGTGTTTGTACAAGGACAGAAAAGTTCAGGAGGCTGCCTCGGCAATGGAGAAGGCACTCCGGATGGGAACCAAAGACCCTCTGCTTTTATTTCATGCCGGGATGATCTATATGGATCTAGGCAATTACGCCCGCGCCGCGGAATTTCTGAGTCGCAGCCTCGCAATTAATCCGCACTTCCACATTTTTTACTCAGATGTAGCGGCGCATGCCCTCCAACAGTTGCGAAGCAAACAGACGGTCGCCAGTAAAGATGGCAAAAAGGACTAAGCGAAAACCATGCTGTTTTTTAACCAACACGTGGTTCGCCTGTTCCGTTTTACCATTCTCTGCTTCTGCTGCCTGCTGATTCCGGCTTCCAGCCTCGCGCATCCCATGGGGAATTTCAGCATCAGTCACTACGCAGGAATCGGGATCCAGCAGGGCTCCGTCGAAATCAGCTATTTGGTTGATATGGCTGAAATCCCCACTTTTCAGGAATTTCAGCAGAGCGGCATCAAGGCAAACCCGGATGAGCCCGCTACCCGCAGCTATCTGATGAAACAAGCGGAGATATTGAAGCAAGGTCTTGTCGTTACCCTGAATGGACACGCCCTGGCGCTCCGCACCCAGTCAGCGGAGGTCATCTTTCCTCCTGGGGCCGGCGGTCTTCCAACTATGAAGTTGGGCTTTGTGTTCGTTGCTGATATCAGTGCGTTGCGGCAGGCGGGGGCTGATCGGCTGCAATATGCGTTGTATTACCGCGATGATAACTTCCCCAACCGAGTGGGGTGGAAAGAAATTGTGGCCAACGCCAGCTCCGGAATCGATGTTTTGAATTCTTCGGTTTCCAGCACCGATCGGAGTTCGCGATTATCGAATTATCCAACCGGCCTGCTCAACAGTCCTCCCCGAGACCTGGAGGCGAGGATAAAGTTTGCATTAGCAGTGGCTGCGCTCTCTGAGCGGAATTCGCTTAGCCGCTCGACTGTCCACTCCGGGCAACCGTCCCCTCACAAGGCAGGCGCTCTGGGACACCCAGCACGAACGTCGAGGCCGCCGGTTCCGGGAATCGGTGTTGAAAAGCGGCAACCGATCAGCGAAAACAGGGACCGGGAAACAACTTTGAAAAGGGGTGAGCAGAAAGGGCAGATACAATCTTCTTTTGACGCCATTGGACTCGCTGCTAACCGGCAAGCGACGCCGCAAAATAGATTTACCGAGCTGATGACTTCCCGCCAGTTCGGCTTCTGGTTTCTTTTCGCGGCTGCGGCTATTGCCGCAGGTTTGGGCGCTCTTCACGCCTTGGAACCGGGTCATGGAAAAACGATTGTAGCTGCCTATTTGGTTGGATCTCGCGGTACAGCCAGGCACGCGGTATTGCTTGGGTTGGTCGTTACTGCCGCCCATACGGCTGGAGTTTACCTACTAGGAGCTGTGACCCTCTATGCATCGCGATACATTGTCCCTGAGCAGCTCTACCCTTGGTTGGGAGTGATTTCTGGCCTGAGCGTTACCGGTATCGGAGTTTTCATTTTCCTGCGGCACGTGACGGGCGCAACTGCGGACCATTCGCATTCCGCAGGAGCTAGTCATTCCCATTGGTTCTCGTCTTTGCGCCAGTCCCAGATTCAGAATCCCCCACTGCGGGACGCCAACCAGCCGGAGAACACCATTTCGCTACGCGAACTTTTCGCGCTTGGCATCACCGGAGGAATCGTTCCCTGTCCCGCAGCGCTTGTAGTTCTCCTGAGCGCGTTTTCCCTGCATCGGGTCGGTTTCGGACTGTTTTTGATTACGGCGTTCAGTTTGGGTCTGGCGCTTGTACTCGTTGTTGTTGGTCTCATGATGGTATATGCCAAGAGGTTCATGTCGCGGGTCCTGGTAGGCGGCTCAATGCTGCAATATCTTCCGGCACTGTCTTCCGCTTTTATGGTGGTGCTTGGTCTCGGAATCGCGGTGTCGGCTTTCTCGTCGGCGAACATCGGCAATGCCTTTTTGACTAGAGACAAGTTGATTCCTTTTGTGACGGTGGTTCTACTTGGATTGTTCCTCGGAATGCGTCACTCGACCGATCCTGATCACGTCGTAGCCGTCTCCACCATCATTAGCCGGGAAGGATCGATCCGGCATTCCGCACTGATCGGCCTGCTGTGGGGCCTGGGGCACACTTTGACCATCTTTCTGGTCGGCTCGGCCATTATCGTCTTTGGAGTCATCATTCCTCCCCGGCTGGGGCTGTCGATGGAGTTCTCGGTCGGGGTCATGCTGATCCTTTTGGGGGCCATGAACCTGAGCGGCGTGACCCAGTGGATAAAAAAACGTTTCGGCCGTGCCCAGTCAGCTTCGGAACCTTCTGAGATAGCCGCCACACCCAAGATGGATTTAAGGGGCTCGATGCAGCCGGAATTTCAACGAGCCGGCCGCATCGAGAAGCTGCTCTACCAGACGGTGGGTCGTTTCGGCCTCTATCAGACCGTGCGGCCATTGGCAGTCGGAGTCGTACATGGACTGGCCGGCTCGGCTGCGGTCGCTCTATTGGTCCTATCGACAATCAGGAGTCCACTGTGGGCCACTGCCTATTTGCTCGTGTTCGGTGCGGGGACGATGATCGGTATGATGCTGATGACGGCAGTGATTTCATTACCATTTGCGTACACCGGCAGAAGGTTTCTGCGCGCCAATCAGTACATCATTACGGCCTCGGGGGTAATCAGCGTGGTGTTTGGCTTATTCGTCGTTTATCAAATTGGTTTGGTACAGGGACTGTTCGCTTCACAGCCACACTGGATTCCCCGGTAGGGCGAATTTTGACTTGAGAAATGTTGCGGGAACGGTTTACGTTCCCGCATTCCCAAAGTCCTGGGTTTGAGCTAAGGTTTGGCGGCTGCGTTCCCGTGCACATGCGTACACGAGTTCACAGATGAAAATCGAAGTGGAGCACAACGTTCCCAACCTTGCAGGCCGCCGAACACGATACTTGGCATCTGAGGAAACAAACGCGAGACCTATCGTGCTTGCAAGCATGCGGCAGATGGCCGCGACCGTCAATTCCCAAAAAGTTGTATTCTGATTACACCTTTGGATGTAGTCCTCAGCATTGGCCGGCTCGATGTGTATACCCGAGTTTAGGCCTGCTATAAAATGAGGCCGTGGCGTTAAGGATGTCCTTTTTTTCTAAGTAGAACATCTCAAAAACAGGCCCCCCCCGAGGGAACTCTCTTCTTAAATTCTTCAAAAGTCCTTCTCTCGGCGAGAATAAAGACGTACACTGACGCTTAACCCCTTCATGGACTTGCTGCTGCTGTCACTCCCCGCCGTCGTGGATTTCAGTTTTCCAAGCCGGTCTTCGGACAAACCGCGGGACGAACCCCGGGGGACAAACACTTGGGACGAACCCGGGCGACCAACACTGGAGGCAAGCAAGTTATGTATTCCCGGCACAACCTACTCGCGATTTCAGTGCTTCTGCTTTTTTTATCGTTGACTGCGGAGGCGCAGACGCCCGGGAAGGGCTCCGTAACCATCAGCGGCACGCTCCAAGGTCCGGTTTACCCGTGCGGCAACACCTCTTGCCCCACCTACGATTCCGGGCAAATTCAAATTACGGTCAATGCGTATAGCGTGACGACCAACTATAGCCGTGCCGGCGGGCAGAAGACCGCTCAGCAGTTAGCAAATTCTCTGGCTGCGCTGTTGAATGCCACGGCATCTCCAGTCACCGCAACGCTGGCCAAGACCAAAATAAACCTGACCAGCAAATTCGCCGGAAGTAATTCGAATTATTCACTCTCCACCCTGGTGACGCATAGCAGCGTTTTCGCGAGTGCATCTTTTTCTGCAACTCCGTCGGGACCCACGCTGACCGGGGGTACCGGCGGCCCTGTCTCAATCGGTACCGTGATTCAGCAGACCTCAAACAACACCAGCCTTTGTTCATCCTCAAATGACCCGGGAGGAAACCTCCCTTATTGCACAGCCTTTTTCGATGGCTTCCTTGGTAATCCAAATGACACCGGCGCTCAAACACTGGTGGTGGCCTCGCCTGCCGGACACGTCTCGAACCTCAGCATTAGGCAGCTAATGTATCCCGGATGGAACGGCAGATTGCTTTGCGAATACCAGCCCTGGTTTGGCCACAGCAGCCACAAGAGTGTAGGCTATAACGAGAACTCTTCCGCTACCGTTGCTGCTCAGAATTCGTTCATGATTTCCGAAGGTTGTGACATCAACCTGATTGACTGGTATGGCTCCCTCAGTCCCAACCAAACTTTCAATTTGGCTTCGGCAAATGCGGTATTCGCAGACCTGAACGGACGCACTGGATATCCTCTGAAGTTCGGAATCATGGAGGACAAAGGCGCGTTGAAATACTCGTGCCCAACCACAGGACTTACTGAAAGCGGCACGGTCAGCTGCCTGCAAGGCGCGCTCATCCAGGAGATGGATTACATCAACACTCATTATGCAAACAGCGCCGCGTACTGGACCGATGCAGGCCAGCCTGTGGTTGCATTTTTCGGGGGCAAGGCAGACTGGCCCATCCTCACTGCAACCGACTGGGATGCGGTTTGGGTGGCGGTTAAAGCGCATACCGACGGGTATGCCATCCCCTTCAAATTCGTTTTCCAATTTGGCTCATTTACCACTGCCGCTTATGACAACGGAAGGTTCGGTTGGGTGCAGCCCTCGCCCTATAGCTCCACCCAGCAATTCTGGTGGGGGTCCAATACCAGTGCCTCTCCAGTTTATTTGGACAACCTGTACAGCGCGGGATTAAGCCATCCGTCGCAACTCACGATTGGACCGCTCTACAAAGGTTTTGACGAC
>JBBSFW010000150.1:0-9004 GCA_038254805.1 Terriglobales bacterium | reverse complement strand
TTGTGGAATTATCCTGGCGCGCAAAAGTTCTTCCATCTGTTTCCTTTGTTTCGAGCTCACCTGCACAGCTTCTTGCTTCATCCCCGCACTAAAGCACAGCTATCCATTAATGTCACCCTTATTTACCTGTCGCTACACTAAGATGACACCGAGGACAAAGCATCCTAGCGCATTTCCATTCGCCCATAGCTGGCCGTAGTCTTTTGCGCTGTCTGTGCCGGCGCAAATATCAGTAAGAGCAATAGTGAACTGTGTCAGGTTCGACGTCATGGCAGAGGTATTCGGGAAGCGGGCTTCGTGAGTGATGGCATTGTGAATGCCCATGGCAAAGGCACCGAGTGCCGCCACCAGCATCACGGTGTGCTCCGGCGGGGTGGGTTCACCGGCGGCGGGTTGGACATGGAGGCCGGCGATCATAAAGACGAGAAGCACCAGTGCCTCGCCGAACAGGAGTAAGCGTTCGGAGCGGAAGCGATTGCGTCTGGCCCAACAATCCCCGAAGACTGTGAGAGCAACAGCGGCTACAAAGACCGGCAAAACGAGGAGGCGACGGGCAAATTGCGCGTCTAGATGAGCGGCGCCACTGCCTAGCAACACGATATTGCCCGTTATATGACTGGTAAACACGCGGGCGATAGAGATGAATCCCACGACGTCTACAAATCCGGCGACAAAGCTCAACTGCGAGACGCACGCGGCACGGGGCAGTGAGCGAATACGATTATCCCCCACAAAAGAGAATCGAGCTGCGATGCCGGAGGGTAAGGCGAAAGAGCGGTGCGGATCGTCGAATCCATACGGTTCGGCTGGGGGAATTGCCACTTCCCATTGACGCTGTAGAACACTTGGATCGACTACTCAATGGCACACCCACCGCTCTAAGCCGCAGCGCATCCTTTTCCTACTGACTGCCCAAGTCGACTATGTGCCACACTGGGTGGAGTTCCCATGCGGTCCGCCGCCAGGGGCGACTGAGCTTTTGCGAATTAACCCAGTTAATTCTCGCGCCCACTTCTCCTGGGTTGTCGTGTGCATCGTCCCACATCACGTATCCTGTCAGGCGAACTTTGTGCGGAGGATGCCCAGTTGGCTGATTGATGTTGTCAGCGAGGCGGACGTAAGCCGCCAAGTTTCGCAGCCGGACGCCGCGCCGGTATAAATCTCCCTCCGTTCGTGGCGTTATCTCACAAATAATCGCAGTCGGGTCACCTACGCCTGGAGGATGGTCCAAGGGCGCTTCCAGTAATTCCAAGTGCCAATCATGATAGTAGGGATCGTCGCAATTCGTCGATTCCGCAGACCCTGGATAAGCCAACATCAACCAGCCGGTAAGGCTCACCACCTGTTTCTCAGCTTCAACAAGCCTCACTTTTTGTTGCGCATTTAGCTGGGCACGTTCATGAGCGCCCCCAATCTGCTGATCAAAATCAAGCGCCCGCTGGAGAAAGGATTTTAGCTCCAGTGACGGGGCTTGCATGTCAGAGAACGGATTGCGATTTTTGCTTAAGTTGCGCTCAGCTTCCGCGGCGTTGTGAGCGGTTCCCGATGGTTGCATGAGACAGCTCCAACCCGAAGTGACGAGGTCTCGCAGTTCGAGATCTGACGGGTCTGCTCCCAGGGCCAACCAGAAATACATTTGCTGAACTGATCGCGATAACAATGGACGAATGCATATGAGTTCCGGACTCTGGAAGGTGATTCTGCAGTGTGCCTGGGGATCGATCGTTGAAGTCTGCCGACAATCGGTAGCTTTGATTTGTTCGAATCCTACGAATTAGCTAGACTCGGGTACTTTATTTTCTGCCTTGACGTTCTTTTGTCTCTCGATAGCTGCGCCTGACATGTCAGGATAAGGCGGACAAATGGAATTGCTTCCAGCCGCGCGCGTGGGGCACATCTTTTTGTGCGAGGAAAAGCTCTGGCAAAATGGCGGTAGGCCGGGCTATCGGACATATCGACCAATGGAAAGGCGGCGGACACGCCGGTCTGCCGCCTTTCTTACCAATGGTCTGTAAGTCTTACCTAGCAGGCTGCCCCGTGGACGGATTGAGGAAGAGCGGCGGCGTGCGTTGGCCACGGTTGTTGAAGTCGAACATGTTGAGCAACGATCCGGCTTTTTCATCAAACGATTGGTTACCGATCCGTCCCAGCTGCCAGTTATCTTCCACGAAACGCAAGATCGAACTTTGGTCGGTCAAGGCGTGGTCCACGTAATTGGTTTTCGCGAATGGGGAAATGATCAGCAGCGGCAGGCGTGGGCCGTAGCCGGCTCGGGCCTGGTACTCGTTCGGGCGCGCGACGCCACACATTCCGGGGTCGCTAAAGGCGTCCTCGGGAGTATTTGACTGCTGCACGATGGGCGGGGAGACGTGGTCGTACCAGCCATCGGAATCGTCATAGGCAATGATGATGGCCATGTTTTTCCACTCCGGAAGCTTTTGCAGCTCGTTGATCGTATTCACAAGGAAGGTCTGTTCCGCCAATGGATCCGAATAACCCGGATGACCATCCTGGTAACCCGCCGCTTTCAAGTAAATGACCGCCGGGATGTGGTGCGCTGCCGCCGCCCACCAAAAGTCCGTCAAATCATATTGGTGATTCGCCTGGTCGGTTCGGCCGATCATCGCCACTGAGGAAGGCGGCAAGTGCTGCAGATTTGCCGTCGATCGGTAATACTGAAACGGCTCGTGGTGCGGAATGTAGTCTTTTTTCGGTTGGCCGTTGCTGCCCATATGCTCGGCTGATGGATCGCGGAAGCCGCCTTCAAACCAGCCCCAGGTAATGCCTTTGGCATTGAGCAAATCACCGACGTTTCGACCGTGCATCCGCACACTCTCGCGAGTATTCGCGATGTCGCCCGTCGGTTGCGGATCACTGATGACGCTGCCATCCACCGTATCGGGGCCGAAATCGGTCACGAGGTTCGGCGGCGTCGCCCCATGCGTTTGGCCAGAGATCAGATTCAGCGCGCCCGGGGTCGATGGCCCGAAGGTGGTGCCGTAGAAGTTGTCGCTCAGGGCGAACTTCTGGGCATAATTCCAAAGGCCCGTAACGGTGTTGCCGTCGAAATAAGCCATGACCTGACGTGGATTCTGGCCGGGGTCCGTTGTGCCGGTGAATTCCACGAACTTATCCATCAGCCCGTGGTTACACGCTTTCTGTTCAGCGGAGTATTCGTGGCTTTGATCGCCCGTTACCACCTGCGCCCGGCCGAGGCGGAATGGATTTATCGCATTGTAATTGCGATAGAGCAGAGCCGGGGTGAAGCCATTGACCGAGGGTGTGTCGTCTGCGGCCACAAACTTCGGTTCGCCCGGTGGATTGAGCGCGAATGGATACGTCCCGAAGTAATGATCGAACGAGCGGTTTTCCTGATAAATAATTACCAGGTGGTTGATCGGCGAAGTAGTCACTCGATCGGGATTCGGCTTGTCGTCTTGGGCGAGCAGCGGAAGTGCCACGGCCCCGAGTGCGGCGCAGCCAGTTAATGCGATTCGGATTTTTTTCATGAACTTTGTTCTTGTTTCCTTCTTCTGTTTGCGGCCGGCGGGAATCGTCAGCCGCGCACAGTTCACCAGCGATTTGTTCCAAATGTATGTCGGGAAAGAAACAATTGGGTTAATTCGGCGTTCGGGGCTGCCGGTTGTCACGTAAGGTTGAAAAATTCACTGTCTGTGGGGCTGCTGAGTGGGTTTGATATTTGGCCAACCGCTGGAAATAGCCGCTTGGCCTTGGAGATTTGATCACGAGCAGGCGACAAGGACCTTTGGAAAACTAAATCGTTGAGCTTTTACCTGATGGATTTCACCCTCGTGCTCCCGGCGTTTTCCCTGGCACGAGAAACCCGTCTGTTTTCGAAAGCTCACAAGATTGGTGCAGGTGGCCGCGTTCGCCTGTCCGGCGGCAGACGAAGTTTGCACAATCGCTACATAGCGGTCACTGGGTCGTAACACACATGGAGCAGGGTCCCGGCATGGACATCGATGCACTGCATTCTGCTCTTGTTTCGCTCACGCTCCTTTCGGAGCGAATACCGTCTGCGCGCGAGAACCTCCTGACTTCAGAGGGTGAGACCCGCGCGGCTCTGGCGCAGTTTCTCAATGGAATGGAGCGCGATCTTAGAATGGCGAAAGCTGCGCTCGCGCTCGATCTGGGGTTTGCGCTGTGTGAATGCTGTTGGCCGCCGGAGTTGATGGCGAGCGGCTCTGATGGCAACCTCATTTGCTCGGGGCGATCCTCAGCTGATCCGTCGAGTCTGGCCGACTCGCCGCCGTTGCTTGCCCCGCCTGAGACGAGCAACCGAAAAGGCGATCGGCTTGACGTCTTCACCCGTGCGCAGAAAGAAAAACTGCTCCAACTGCGAGACGCGGCCGTCGATTCGGTCGCGCGGCAGAACCGCACCTCGTGCATGGAAGAAACAGGAGCGCTGGCACTGGGCAAAGATGAAGCCGATGCCGGGAGCGATGCTTACGATCGTGACTTTGCGCTGACGTTGCTTTCGCAGGGACACGACGCGCTCCAAGAGATCGATGAGGCGCTGGAGCGCATCGCTAATGGTGCCTACGGGGTTTGTGAAATGTCGGGCAAACAGATCCCGCATGCGCGACTCAAGGCAATCCCCTTTGCCCGGTTTACAGTCGAGTGTCAGGCTCAAATTGAGCAACAGCGGAAAGGTGCCAGCGCCTGGCAGTTGCCGGCGCCGTTATTTACCGGCGTGGAACTGAACGGCGGAGACGGTGAGGGAGCTTGGGAACCGGCGCGGGAATTGATTGTCGAGTATGAGCCAACGAACCCTCGCTCGCGCAACCAAGCGCGGCGAAAGTTGCGACGAGAAGCACTCGATTTCGCGCAAGTTAGCAGCCCGGCGCATTAGCTCCAGGCAGTCCTCAAGCCCTGGTTGCCCGAGCTTTTGTGCATTAGAATCGTTTAATTTGGCGTCCACCTATCCTAAAGTGATGTGGGCCTCGTCCCGCATCACGTAGCCGCTACACCAATTTGGGCTGAGGATGGCCAGTTGGCTGAGGAGAGTTGTCGGGTGCGCGCACATACGCTGCCAAGTCGCATTCCTAGAAGCAGCGGCAGTGGCATTTCGTTCACGTTGTCACGCGAATGTTTCATTCTAATTGTTTCGAAGATCTTATTCCCGCCCCATGTTGCGGCATGAGTAAACAAAGTGCAGAACATCATGGCAAGGCGGCGGAACATCACGAACACGCTGCCCGACATCATAAAGAAGCCCAAAAACACCACACGTCAGGCAATCACGAAAAGGCGGCGCACCACGCGCATACGGCTCGCGGTCACCATCTACACGCGACACATCACGCCGAAGAAGCGACTAAGCACCACGCGACGGAGCACGGTTCGAAATAATCGGGGATCAGCGTTCAAGGCCGTGGGAGCAACTTCCACGGCCTTGCTTTACGTCGCACAATGCCTGACTTCATGTGGGAATACGCGCTCGAAATGGGCCGTAGGAACCGCTGCCTGCACCATCGCGGTAGCGTTGTGGCCTATTAAGTCAGCGCTTTCCGCTGCCCCAGCGATCTTCGAAAGAATTGTAGACCGGGAGATCGTAATAACAATTGAACCCGTCCGATCTTCGTTCGACGCTATTCGGTCGGCCAAAGAATGCTCGCACTTCCTGGAACGAACTGCGCCCTCGCACCAGAGGACCGAGGCGACGGAGGTAAAATTCATTCGGCAGTCCCTGCACGACGTAAGCAGGTGGCGCGGCCAGAATGCCGGCGCGATTAAAACGGAAAGCGAGCGCGTCCGCGCCATAGCCCATGGCGGAACGGGTCTGCGGTATCGATAGTTGGAGCGCCGTCGAACCCGAGCTGATGTTGCAGACGGGAGCCGGGCCGGAGAAAGTAGTAACCCTTTTGGGGCCCGAGCGCGACATAGTGTGAATTATCGTGCCAGGATTGTGCTAGACCGACGAAGGTGACGCTAAGCAACCCAATTATCGCAACACGGAGAGCTGCCATGCCAAACGGATAACCCAAACCGCACTTCCTTTCACGGGAACTTCGCCTGCGCGTTGTAATTTCTCGAAGACTTCCTGCGCGTGTTCGGACAGCTGTGGCAACCGGCAAGCCTTAGGACTGCAAGAGGTCTCCTGCGCGAAAGCCGAAGTACATGAAAAGCGGCGAGCGCATTGATACAAGCTGGTGCGTATTGCCTGCCTGTTACCTTGCCGAGCAATAGTATTAGCTCCGGCTGGCGAGAACGAACTTAGCTGGGGATCGAAGTATGTAAGTCAGGATGGACGGGGATAAGAATCGGCCAACGGTTTCACCGCATTGTTCTAGTTAGGGTTACTTTGTGTTCGCGGCGACCGTTTCTGCGATAGCTTGAGCGGCAAACCAAAATCCGGCTGCGAGCAGACTCGAGATGATAGTGGAGACACCGCGTTCGATCCCAGCCGAACGAACGCCGAACCAGCCTTTGAGATGGAGGCGAACGAAAAAGGCATTGAAGTACATCCAGAGCAGTCCAAGCGAGACGGCGGCGGCAACTCGCGGTAGCCAGCTCCCGCTCTTCGTGGCCAGGTAATCGAAAGCGCCAAGCACCAGAATCCACTCGAGCCAATTAAACCAGGTTGGGGCGGCTGTGAGCGCAAAGCGGTCGCAGACGTCTTGCCACCCAGCCTCGGTCTCGCGGCGGCGGAGATCATTCTCGGCGGGACCTGGGTGCGCGGCGGGCATAAGGGTTAACGAACAGGATGAGCCAGCACTGGCAGGAGCGCGTTAGCTTGCGGCGGACGGGGTGAAGTCACACGAAAGCCACGCCGCGGAACGTTGCCAACGCGCTCCGCCCATCCGGAGAGCTCGGGACTAGTCAGGTTGGCCTCAATACCTTATTTTGGTCTATTTGGTTTCTCGCCGGAGTTTTCCCGGCACTACTTGATGACCGCCACGGGAATAAGCGATATCGCCGTCGGACTTTTCACTCTTTTATGCCCAGTTCGCGCGATATTGTTGTATATGGCCTTCTGGGGGCTTATGACCGCGTGTTTGCGGCCTCTCACGGGCGAGTCAATTTTCGAACTCGTCGAGCGGGGCGCCAATTATGGGATGCCTTTGGCATTCCTCTTACTTTGTGGCAGCGGTCGGTTGTCTTGGTCGGTAAGGGACTGGTTTAAGCGCGCGTACCCTCCCGCGGCGCTCAATGAGAACCTTGCCCGCCATGCAGCTTGGATCATGCAGGGCAGTATTGCGCTGTTGCTCATCGGTCACGGAGGCCTTGGAATTTGGGCTCACAAGAAAGAGTGGGTCGAGTTTTTTGCCTACTTCGGCATTACGGAAGCGGCGGTCACCTTGTGGCATCTTTCGCAGTGGGTCGGTTGGTTCGAGATCCTTATCGGTCTTCTCGTCCTAATCCGACCGCGTCGCGAACTGCTATTGTTCGTACTCGTTTGGAAACTTGCCACCGAGTTGCTTCGCCCCCTTGTGGGTCAACCACTATTCCAGTTTATCGAGCGCGGTGGCGACTACGCCCTGCCTTTCGCGCTACTGTGGCTGCGAGGGTTCCTCAGCACGTTCCCGACACGTCGCGTGAAAGCGACTGGCAGGACTTTCTCGACAATCGAAAGTGTGTCGTGATTCTGCTCCGGCGATATTGCTCAGGAAAGCAGGACGCCGCAGCGCTAGCCTCTCTTTGTCATGAAAAGAGCAAGTGCGCAGGTCACCATCGATACGGCAGTCGAGACGACCCAGAACACGCCGTAAGCAATTGTCCCTTTAATCGCCGTCTTGATCCACGACTGCTGATATACGCGCCGGATCGCCTGGAGGATAAAGACGAACGACCACAGGAAGACACCGATAGTCACCGCGGCGTAGGCTCGCCCGAGGTGGAGCCCAGCTATTGCATAAAGCGGCCATAGGATGACCAAGGTGGCGAAAACAAAGGAGGAGAAATGCAGACCGAAGATCAGATGCTCGGCAAAATACCGTCGCTGCCGGAGGTAGAGCAGTTCTAAAATTAAGGCGATCGTCAGTGGGTAGAGAGCCTGGGTGAAGGAGATATACTTTTGCCAAAGGGTGTTGATCTCGAGCCGTGGCGAACACTGTAGAATGTTCCAGATCGGTTAACTCCCGCAGCAGGTAGCCGAGGAAGTGACGCATCCGGAACTGAGTTGGATCGAAACGACGCTCGCCGCAGTGGGAACAAAATTCGCCCGAGAGCGGCGAATCGCAGTTAGTACAAACCAGAGGTTCCATGAGGGCCGGGGTCGCAGCGACTCCATTCCGAGCATGCGGCAAGCGCTTGACCGGAGTCACGCCTTCGTTTCAAGGTGGGAGATGAAAGTTAACTCCTTCGGCATGGCGGCGATCGCCCTCGTCCTCCTTTACATCACCGCGATCGCCGTGACCTGGTTTCGAAAGCATACGCTGGCAAAGCCGCGGCCGAGCTTTTTGGAGTGGAGCAAAGCAATCCGCGTGTGCCCGACGTGGTTGGAATTGCGCAGTATGGCGTGGTCTATACCGGCCATCAGGGCAAGATCGCCGAGCACGGCGGCGATCACCCGGAGGACCGCAACGTGCCGATTCTGGTGGTGCGGCCCGGGGGGCCGGAGGGGACGGCAGTGACGAACCCGGTGGAGACGACGCAGATCGCCCCGACGATCCTGGAGCTGCTCGGACTTAACCCGAGGGACCTCGCAGCAGTGCGGCTCGAAGACACGCCGGCGCTATTCTAGGCCGCTCGCTCCCCGGACTCGCCTGGAGCGCCCACGGAAATGTTCTTCGTGGGCGCTTTGTGTTTTCTCGAGCGATCCTCAAGCGCGCTCGAGCTGGCGGCGCACGTCTTTGCGGTCGCAGACTAATGGGCGGGACTTCGTAGTTAAAGCGATTCGTCACCCGATCTTCACCTCTTCGTTGCATGACAGTGCGACGGGACGCGTCGAGGAGTCGGCATGATCTCACCGCATATCGTTGTTATCCCAGGCGTCAAGAAGGCGCTACCGCTTAACAGGCGTTCCTTCCGCGATATCAGC
>JBBSFW010000149.1:0-9004 GCA_038254805.1 Terriglobales bacterium | reverse complement strand
GCAAATCAAGACCTTTCGACATCGCGAACCATGAGAAACAGAAAGAAAAACACCGAATCCATCAATTTTTCAGCAGCCTGCTAGGAGGACGCAACCTGGAGCCTTCACTTGGATTTAGCTCGCCCCGCCGCCTTTCACGACTGGAATTCCTCCCTGCACTTTTCCCAGATACCTGGGAATCGGCTTTTTAACGGCCCGTGTTCTGTTCCCGGTGGTAAGAGCCGTCGAAGTTTTTTGAAACCGGCGGGAATCTCTCAGCGCGTTCTCCGGCCGCCATCGAGCCGCAATACTGGCAACGGCAGTTGTCGGTGCTCCCCCGCTGAAATTGCTACATGATTGACCTTCCAGAACGCAGGGACTAATTAGATGTCTCTATGATTGCCACACAACGAATTATTATTACCTAAGATTTTGTGGTTAGTATTGGTTTGAGACCACGCACAAGCCATGGAGACACTTCGTTGGTCTTTCGATATAGGGTTTTTTTGAAGTTCGAGGCCTGGATTTCCTGTCCTTGCCATTCCCACGATACTAGGGAGTCGGAACACGGTAATTAGTTGGAACAAACCCCAACAACATTTCGTTCCATAGTTATGCCAAAACTAACAATCACTTCAGGGGTCTTGCTACTTTTTCTGTCTGTTCTCGGAGGCCGTGCGCAAACGGCGCCTGAATTTGTGACCGTTCATGGGCATCGAATCCACGTTAACGTTCAGGGACAAGGAACTCCAGCGGTGATTTTTGAATCGGGGATGGGCGAAGACGTGTCAACGTGGCAACCAGTTCAGCCCGTAATCGCGAAATCAGCCTCTACATTTTCATACGATCGCAGCGGGCTTGGTTTGTCCGAAGCTTCGACGGGGGAACGGGACGGTGTTCATCTGGCGACAGATCTGCATGATGTACTAAAAGCTAAGAATATTCCTCCTCCATACGTTTTGGTCGGTCACTCTCTTGGAGGGGCGGTTGTCCAAATCTTTGCAAACCGCTACCCGAAAGAGATTGCAGGTCTGGTGCTTATAGATCCGGAAGATGGACGTATCGTTCATCAGTTGCAGGCGCGACTAAGTAAGGAAGTTTGGGACGAAAGAGCTCGGGAACTTGCAAAGTTTGGCGCCATGCCACCGCAAGTCCAACGGGAATATGATGGAATCGTACAAATGGCCGAGCGGATAGAGCAGTTCGACCAATTGCCGCGGGTTCCGATTGTGCTTTTGAGCGGAACTCAGGTGAATTCTTCGTTTCCTGGCAATCCAGTCGAGCAGGAGATCAAATTACAGCTACATCGCGAATTTCTGGCACGGAACCCGCAGGCCGAACAAATTCTGGTGCCGGAATCAAGGCACTACATTCAACAGGATGCACCAAATGTAGTGATCAACGCCGTAAAACACGTAATTACGCTTACAAAAAAGTGACTCTAGGGACGGGGAGGGCGATGGACAGGAGACGCAAGGTGGAACTGTTTGAACAGATCCGGCGGGAGTACGCTTTGGGGTAGAGACGGTGCGAGGCGTGGCGAAGCAGTTCGGGGTGCATCGGCGGATTGACTCGCTCCTGCCGCTACGGCGATCCGCCACCGACATCTCTGCCCATGAGTGACGATCATGATTTCTGCACTTCATCGGTGGTGACCTGGAAATTAATCAAGCGCGCTTTTCCAAATGACGTTGTAATTGCACAGTCAGTTGCGTCGCGGCCGGTTGCCATTAGCACACGCCCGATGCGCCGAACGTTGTGTCTGGCATCGAACGTCCACCAGCGATCTCCCAGGTAAACTTCGAACCAGGCGCTAAAGTCCATTGGGCTTGGGGCTACGATCACTCCGATATCGCCCAAATATCCGGTTGCGTAGCGCGCTGGAATGTTCAGAGCACGACAGAAGGTGATAGCCAGATGCTGAAAGTCTCGGCAGACCCCGACTCGCTCGGTATACACTCCCAGCGCCGTGCGAATTGGACTGGCAAACTCGTATCCGAAGGTGACTTTTTTGTGCACCCAATCGCAGACTGCCTGAACGCGACCCCACCCTTTTGGAGCGTTCCAAAATAACTCCGCTGCAGTGTTGGACAAGAGATCTACCTCGCAGTACCGGCTGTTCGCGAGGTAGGGCAAGACATGCAGCGGCAGCTGCTGGATGGGAATCTCGGCCGCATCGGAACCCTCGATGTCGGGCAGCCCCGAGTCTTCAATGAGCGTGGAATTCTGGAATCGAATTTTGCCGGGCGGCGCCAACAAGCGGCATGCCCGATTGCCAAATGTGTCCTCGTAGCTCTCGACATTCACCAGCGGGTCCGTGCTTAATTCGTCGACCTCTCGTAAGTCCTTCTCCCGCGACGGGTGTACGTTGAGCAGAGTCACGATCGGAACTTCCCCCACCGTCTCGAAGTGAATGTCGTAGCCAAGGCGAATCAGCATGTCGGTATGGGTTCTCTGGCGAGCCGCCAGCTTGAGGGGATGAGATGCAAAAACTGTCACGTAAACCGATTTATTTTCTATATTTGTTTGTTGCTCTAATCGATCAAAACTTCGATTCAAACAACGGTGTATTATGCGGTAGATTCACACCAGAGGGCAAAGTGACATACTGTTTGGGAATTACGGTGCAAGAAGGTCTGGTATTGGCTTCGGATTCGAGGACCAATGCAGGTTTTGATCAGGTCAACGTCTGTCGCAAAATGTATCGCTTCGTTCAGCCCGGAGAGAGGGTGTTTGTAATTTTGACCAGCGGCAGTCTCTCCATAAGCCAATCGGTTATCACTTTGCTGGGAGATGATTTCGATTCCGGTCGAGGGCTTGCCCAAGCCAATTCCCTTTATGACGCTGCGCGCATCGTGGGAGACTGTGTGCGCAGGGTCTCTGACATTGACCGGACGTCACTAGAACGTGATTCCTTCAGCTTCAACGTTCACTTGCTGCTGGGAGGGCAGGTTCGCGGGCAAGAGCCCAACTTGTATTTGATTTACCCCCAGGGAAATCCTCTAGCAGCCACAGAGGATTCTTTATATCTGCAACTGGGGGAGTGTAAGTACGGCCGGCCGATCCTCGACCGCGGCATCCAAGCCACAACCTCTCTGGAGGTTGCAGCTAAGTATGCTCTTCTCTCACTGGATGCAACCATGCGCTCGAACGTCACGGTAGGCCCCCCGTTCGATCTGTTGTTGTACAAGAAAGACAGCCTGGAAATCACGCGATACCGCAGAGTTTCAGCCGGAGACAGGGACCTAAATCTGATCCACTCGAGCTGGGAGCAATCCCTTCGTCGGGCGGTGGAACAGCTGCCTGACATTGAATTCCAGCATTCAAGCAACGACCTCCCTGCCGAGCGCGTCAGAGAAGTCGCGCGGTCTACAGGATAAGATCGCTGGGCGCGATTTGTGCGGTTTCTTCAATGACGCGAATCGCATTTCCTGATGATCAATTCGCCGGCTGGCGCGTATTCTGTCGGGATCACGGCGGCAACCATGATTACAGAGGCGGATACATCCGATCGCGGCGGCGCGGAAGCCCTCCAGCGGTACGAACTCAATAGCGCCTATGACGAGATGTTCAGCGCCGTCGCCCATCCCAGAAAACAATATCGTCCGCTACACAACTTGCTTCTGAATCTAGGTCCGGATGAGTTACGGCGCAGCAAACACGAAGCTGACCAATCCTTTTTCAATCAGGGAATCACTTTTACGGTGTATGGAAGTGATAAAGGGACGGAGCGGATTTTTCCTCACGACCTACTGCCGAGGATCATCACTGCGGCGGAATGGGAAAAGATCGAGCGCGGGCTGACCCAGCGTATCACTGCCCTAAATCTCTTCCTCAAAGACGTCTACCATGAAGGCAAAATCATTGAAGACGGAGTCGTGCCCGGCAGTATCGTTTACACCTGCAAACATTACCGTCGCGAAATGCGTAATGTCAAAGTTCCCCGCGACGTATACATAACCGTGGTCGGTACAGACTTGATTCGGAACCCCGACGGGAACTTCGTTGTCCTGGAGGACAATCTACGCGTCCCTAGCGGCGTCTCTTACATGCTCACCAGTCGCCGGGTGATGAAGCAGATATTCCCCGGACTATTTCGAAAATGTCGGGTTAGGCCAATTGAGCAGTACAGCCAGGCACTTTTGTCGACCCTGCGTTTTCTGGCTCCGGAGGGCCGTTCCGAGCCGACCGTGGTTTTACTGACACCCGGCGCCTACAACTCCGCGTATTTTGAGCATACCTATCTGGCTCGGCAGATGGGGATTGAACTGGTCGAGGGGCGAGATTTAGTGGTGCACGACAACATTGTCTACATGCGAACGACCTTTGGCCTGCAGCGTGTAGATGTGATTTATCGGCGAATCGACGACGATTATCTCGATCCTCTAGTTTTTGAACATGGTTCATCCCTGGGCGCCGTTGGTTTATTTAATGCCTATCGTGCCGGAAACATAGCCTTCGCAAATGCGCTGGGGACGGGAGTCGCCGACGACAAAGCTATTTACGCCTTTGTGCCCAAAATTATCCGCTACTACCTCGATCAGGATCCGATTCTGGAAGGTGTTGAAACTCTGTTGATGTCTGACCCCGGGCAAAGGGACCATGTTTGCCAGAGGTTGGATGAATACGTGGTGAAAGCGGTGGGCGAGTCGGGTGGCTATGGGATGCTGATCGGTCCGCATAGCACCGAACAAGAGCGCTCCGACTTCCGACAAAAGATTTACGCGCAACCGCGAAACTATATTGCGCAACCCACCATCAACCTTTCGACTGCCCCCTGTTTTGTGGACGGAATGATTGAGCCGCGTCACGTCGATCTCCGCCCCTACATTCTTTACGGTGAGAAAATTACGATTGTCCCCGGTGGCTTAACTCGGGTGGCGCTGCGAAAGGGCTCGCTAGTAGTGAATTCCTCTCAAGGCGGAGGCTCGAAAGACACCTGGGTGTTGCAGAATTAAGATTTCGAGATTTGGGTGACCAAACCTTATGCTGTCCCGCGTAGCCGACAGCCTCTACTGGATGAGCCGATATTTCGAGCGGGCAGACAATGCCTCGCGGGTGCTGAAGGCAACTTACGCTCTAATTTTGAATCCCGCAAAGTTTTCCACTGAAGAGCGTTGGTATCACGCCGTTTCCTCGCTGGCCCCCGGTGCCGCAAACAACGTTGACCCCCAGCGTGCTTTGTTTTCGTTGGTAGCGGACCCTGAAGGGTCTTTTTCGATTGTGAAATGCATAAGCGGAGCTCGCGAAAATGCTCGACAAGTCCGCGAGGAAATCAGCTCGGAGATGTGGGAGCACCTGAATCGTCTTTTTCACGACGTGACTGGCTTTGAACTTCAACCCGATGATGATGCCGGCGCCATGCGAGTAGTGACCCTGGTTCGCGAAGGCTCATACAGGTTTAATGGAATTACCGCCGCGACCCTGAATCATGACGAGGCCTGGCATTTCATCCAGTTAGGCCAGTATATCGAGCGCGCCTGCAATCTCTGTGTCATGCTGGATGCTTATTTTGTCATTGGCAAGCATCCTGATGATCTTGACTGGGTAGGCCTGTTAAGCAGTTGCGCTGCCTTTGAAGCCTATTGCAAGGCATGCACCGCCGAACTCAAACCCGAACGAATCGCGAATTTCCTGCTGCTCAAGCCGGAGTTTCCTTATTCGGTTCGTTATTCCGTTGACCGAATGCACGCGGCCTTGGCTGCGATCAGCAATCTTTCCTTAAGTCGGCGGACGGAGAATGTCGAAAGATTAATCGGGCGATTGCGATCGACGGTTACATACGTACAGATCGGCGAAATCATTGCCGGATTGTACAAATATCTTGCCGCAATTATTGAGCAGTGTTGCGAGCTGCATGCTGCTGTTCACGAGCTCTACATCGAATATCCAATCGAAGTTGCCTTCCAGAACTGAATGTTCTACGCCATTCGCCATTTCACGCGCTATCTGTACAGCCGCTCCGTCTGGCAGAGCATGATGGAGGTTCGCATGCACCCCAGGAGCGAAGGCAACCAGCGCTGTTTCGTCTTCCAGCTATCCGTAAATCCGCGCGCCCGGATTTTTGGCTACACCGATTCGTATGGCAACCTTGTTCACCACTTCGACTTGCCTTCCCGTCATTCCCAGCTCACCATCATCTCTGACGCTCTAGTAAATATCGAAGCGCAACCATCGATTCCCGAAGTCATGGGGTACGGAGGGTGGCAGGAACTAGAAGAACTCGTGGAAAAGAAAGACTTTTGGGACATGTTGACGCCGAGTCATTTTGCACGTTCATCACCGGAGCTTGAGCAGCTGGCAAGCGAGATCGGAGCGAACGAAAGGAGGAAACGAAGCCCATTGGCATTCCTTCAGGATATTACCTCTGGTGTCCATCGAAGTTTCAGCTATGTAAAGAAGAGCACTGCAGTGAATTCACCGATTGAAGATGCCCTTCGATCACGGCAGGGCGTGTGTCAGGATTTTGCTCACATCATGATCGCCCTCGTGAGGAATGCCAGGATCCCCTGTCGTTACGTCAGTGGGTACCTTTACCACAGTGCCGAAAATGCGCATCCTGGGGCGGACGCCGCAACCCATGCATGGGTAGAAGCCCTGCTCCCAGGGCTGGGTTGGGTAGGTTTCGACCCTACAATAAACCGGCTCGCGAGTGAGCAGCACATTCGCACCGCAACCGGACGCGATTATGCAGATGTACCGCCCACCATGGGCATGATGAAGGGCAAAGCAAATACTCAGTTGCAGGTTCGCGTGCGAGTGACCCCGTCGCAAGCGGTCCTCCCCCCCGACGAGGAGTTTGCGGCAGACGAAGAGTGGTCCCAATTTCTTGACGAGACCCAACAATCTCAGGTGGCTGACCCTCAGCAACAGCAGCAGTGAAACGGTCCAAAGTCTTTGTAAGCGTTCATCTGGATTCTCGGCGAGCTCCGGCCGCTTTCAAGCCGTCTCGACCGTGCCTTGGGAAAGGGGCTTCCGCAGCGTGAGATCTCAGCACCAGGACGAAGCAGTTGCGTGACCAAACCATTCTTCCATGGAAGCAGACCTCTCTTCACTGGATGTGCCCTTAAATGGGGGTTTGATGATTTCGCTACTCTGAAGTGGCCCCACTTCGATCATTACGTTTGGCCCCACCCTAACCGATCGATCGGCCTACGCTGTCTGCGAAGCAGATGGGGAGGGCGATGGACAGGGGACGCAAGGTGGAGCTATTCGAAGAGATCAGGCGGGAACATGTGCATGGATCTGGTTCGATTCGCGCGGTCGCGAAGAAGCTGGGCGTGCATCGGCGAATGGTGCGACAAGCGCTGGCGAGTGCGATTCCGCCGGAGCGCAAACTGGCGGTGCGGAACCCCGGTGGACGACTTCAACTGGAGTACACGAGTCGCATCGTTCAAATTCCCGTCCTGTGGTACGGTCACGAACCCCAGCGCGCCAGCCAATCTGACGGCAACCGCGGGAAATGCCCAGGTCTCGCTAACATGGACTGCATCAAGTGGCGCGACCAGTTATGTGGTCAGCCGTTCCATCACATCGGGTGGACCTTATAGCCAGATCGCCAATAACGTTGGCGGCACAAACTACACCGATGCCAGCGTCGCTAATGGGACGCGCTATTGCTACGTTGTCAGCGCAGTGAGTGCAGGCGTAGCCAGCGGGTATTCCAACGAGTCCTGCACCACCCCACAAGCCCCCGCCCCGAGCTTTACTATTTCGGCTCCGTCGTTCTCGGTGACCCACGGGTCAAGTGCCCCGGACACCGTCACGGTCACTCCAATCAACGGATTTTCCGGGAGTGTGACGCTCACCGCGAGCAGCCGCCCAGGTCCAATACATCGTTTAGTCCCAATCCATTGACGATTCCTGTCGGTAGCACAAGCGCGGTGACTTCCACGATGACGCTGACAACCAGTCCGAGCACAAAACAGAAAACTTATACGATTACAATCACCGGGACCGGAGGTGGCACGAACAGTTCTACGATGGTTGCTGTAACCGTGAAATCGTTTTGTCCAGAGCGTTCCACCCGTCATTTACGTGACATTCACTAATCGTATTGCCGAGATTGCAACCGGCACCAAGGCACTAAGTAGCACTGCCGAATCGGCCGTGGCAGTCTGACCTATCATTTCCAGCACAAGAATCAATCCCGCCAGTAAGAGCAGGGCCAGCGAAATTCCGCGATGAAAACGGTGAACTTTCGATTGCAACCAGGAATCGAGATGGTGCTCCAGTTTTCAGCGTTTGTTGCGGATCGGTGATTGCATCCGGTCTAGTCCGAACTTTGAGGTCGGGTCGGCGAACAATTCATGATAATGAGCTTCGAGTTTCCGAAATGCTTATCAATGAAAGCACGCTCCAAATTACTGTATCTGCAGTGGGATGGTTGTTCACAAGCGGCTCCGGAGGCCAGTTGTTGGTATACGAATAGGCCGCGAAAAAGAATGATCGTCCAGAAGAAAAGTCCGACGATCAGGAGAATTTGCCACGCCCGCTGGGATGGAGTAAGCACAACCTCATCTGCGTGGATGGACAGGGAATCTTTCTCCGCAACGGTCTCATGGAATATGGATCGATCATCCGACCGGGCAAGAGCGCAGACCGTTGCAGATTTCACATCGAACCGGTATGTGCCCGAGAACGGCACTCTGACTTTCAGCGATTTTCTGGGTCTCTACTTCCTTCCTGGCCGCTGGAATTTTCCTGCCATCCCCAGAATACTGCGGTCCTGATGCAGCCCCTGCCCTGCTTGTAGTTCTACGGTATTTGCCCTTAGCAGGCTGCTGAAAAATTGATGGATTCGGTGTTTTTCTTTCTGTTTCTCATGGTTCGCGATGTCGAAAGGTCTTGATTTGCGGTGTTTTTGTGAGCTCCCGGTCTAACTTTTATGCTCCTCGGGACACACGTTGGCTCCGAGTTACCCCGCTGGAACGACCGCAAGGTTTCGCATGCGTACCAGATTGTAGGCGGCGCAGGCGAAGGCAAACACCCAGTCCACTTTGAAAACCCCGCGATGCCGGACCTT
>JBBSFW010000148.1:0-9047 GCA_038254805.1 Terriglobales bacterium | reverse complement strand
TTGGTCACTTACCTTTCTAATCGACCATACATCGCCGAACCTTAGTCCATCTTACCGGCTTACACCCGCTTCAGGACCATCGCCGAATTCTTACTCCCAAACGCGATGCAATTGGCTACCGCATTCTCAATCTGCAGCCGGCGCCCATTCTTCGGTACATAGTCTAGATCGCACTGCGGATCGGGAACCTCTACATTGATCGTGGGAGGAGCGAAACCATCGCGCATGGCAAGAAGCGTGGTTGCGATTCCCGCCGCGCCGCATGCTCCTTGCGGATGTCCAATCATGCTCTTCAGGGAAGATCCCGCAAACCGGTATGCATGTTTGCCAAATGCGAGCTTTACTGCTCGCGTCTCGATGCGGTCGTTCAACTCCGTGGAGGTCCCGTGATAACTCAGGTACTGAATCTCTTCCGGCGGCAACTCCGCTTCCTTCAGCGCGAGGCCGATCGCGTGGGCAGGTTCCTCTCCGCACTCTTCTAATCGCACCCTGTGGAATGCTTCGCACGTGGAGCCATAGCCCGCGATCTCACCGTAGATGTGGGCGCCCCGATTCCTGGCATGCTCCATCTCTTCGAGCACGAAAAACCACGATCCTTCGCCGAGCACGAATCCATCGCGATCCTTTGAGAACGGGCGTGAGGCAAGCTCCGGCGTCTTGTTCCAGCGCGAGGCCAGAATTCTCATGAGAATGAAACCGCGAAGAATCAATGGCGCAATCGGCGCGTCCACACCGCCTGCCACCATGGAGTTGAGCAGGCCGTATCGTATGTGCCGGAAGGCGTAGCCAATCGCGTCGGTAGAGGAAGTGCATCCCGTGGATATTAAATGGCTCAACCCGCGCAACCCGAACCTCATGGAAATTTCGCTGGCAAGCGTTCCCGGCGTGGACGTGGGGATAACGTACACACTGCATTGTTTTTGCTTGCCTTCGTAGTAGAGGCGGTATTGCTCTTCCGTGAATTCCTGGCTCGCGCCGCCGGAGCCCACCATAACGCCGATTTGCCGGAGATCGTCGCGGCTCATCGTCTTGGTGTCGATCCCAGCGTCGCTCAGCGCCTCGCCAGCGGCGGCAACGGCAAGAGGCACTACGCGAGAGACATGGGGCCTGTCTTTCGGCGTGACGTGCAGGTTCTCATCGAATCCAGTGACTTGGCCGGCCACATGGACGGCCCAC
The DNA here is from genome assembly GCA_038254805.1 of Terriglobales bacterium. GTDB lineage: Bacteria > Acidobacteriota > Terriglobia > Terriglobales > Acidobacteriaceae > Gp1-AA145. Next base: position 7,871 of record JBBSFW010000148.1, on the reverse strand, counting down.
TCACTTGGATCGAAATGAGAGATTCGTTTGACACCGCTTACACCGTTCTTTGTCGCTGCCCAAAATGCTTCGCGTCCGATTCCATTCGGGCTGACCGCCCCGATTCCAGTGATGACGACACGTTTTATCATGAGGTGGGGTTAGCGGTGTCTTTAGGTAAAGAGGCAGGAAAGGCACTGTGCTAGTATACGCTGTGTCTATGGATGCAGTGCGGCCTGCCTGGGTGACAAGGAAAGCACTCGACATCCTGGCCGGTGTCGAAATTGGCGTTATCGGCGGAGTCGTCATGCTGGTTTGGCTGGCAATCGGCGCTCCCCTGATCGGGCAATCCTGGTGGTCCATACTCAATCTGTTCGCCTCTCATTCCTTCAGCGCCCGCATCGTCCGCGATGGTCCTGGAATAGTTACGGTATATGGGATGGCGGTCCAGATTCTGGCAGCCGGCATTGTAGGAGCCATTACGGGCTTTTTGACCCCGGGCGGACGCCTGTTTGGGCTGGCCGTCGCCATCATTTGGTATCTGCTTTGCTACGGGTTTCTTTGGAAGCGTTATGCGCCGATGGTCCCTGCTTATGCGCCTCAATCCCTCTTGGCGATCGGCTATTTCCTCTATGGTTCCGCGCTCGGTTGGCATCCCGGCCTGGCGGTTCGTCTATACCCGCGTGACGAAAACTCAGTGCCGGTCCACTAACCGCTCTCCGTGGGGCTGTGAAACGATCCTTGTGTCTGAGCGATCTATAGTGTGGAGGTGTAATAAAAATTACATCATGGCCTCTGTATACAACAACGAACATAACAACAACGAGAGTCCCGCTGTCGCAAAGGCTTCTAGTGGGATCAATTTCCTTGCCGGACTCTGGCTTTTCATCACTCCTTGGGTATTCGGCGCGTACACGAATGGAGATTCCTGGAATGCCTGGATCATTGGAGCAATCATTGCTATTCTGGCCCTAATTCGGTTTAGCAATCCAGCTCTGGTTCCAGGACTAAGCTGGGTCAATTGCGTGCTGGCCATCTGGGCCTTCATTTCGCCGTGGATCTACGGATACACGGGCAATTCCGGCAGGTTCCTTAGCAGCTTGGTCGTAGGTGTGGTTGTTTTCGTATTGTCCATTCGCAGCGCAATGGCAACTCAACGAAACGTGCCCCCAATGGCCGCTCGTTAGCAGTCGATTTGGATGAAAGGGTTCGCACTGCCTTGGATGATCCGGACAGTGCGAAACGCCTCCCCACGTTTACGTAGAAAGCAGTATACTTTAGGCGGGAGTACTTTATGAACATGTTCCTGCGCTCCACGTCCCTGGTTTTAGGCGCTTGCCTGGCTTGCTCCACTTCTTTTGCCCAAGTTGCGATTTCTGCACGCTCGGGCATGGTCCACTATATGGAGGGGAAAGTTTTCATTGGCGATCACGAACTCGATTCGAAGTTCGGCCAGTTTCCCGACGTGAAAGAAGGTCAGATCCTCAAAACTACCGAGGGCCGCGCCGAGTTGTTGCTGACGCCAGGAGTGTTCCTGCGAGTGGCCGAGAATAGCGCGGTGAAGATGATTTCCAGCAGGCTGATCGATACACGGGTGGAACTGCTCTCCGGGTCCATTCTGGTGGAGTGCGCGGAATTAGCCAAGGACAATGCGGTCACGTTCATTTATAAAGACTCAACCGTGGAGTTGCTTAAGAAAGGTTTGGTGCGGTTCGATTCGGAGTCGGGACTCCTTCGCGTTTACAACGGAGAGGCAGTTGTTTCCAAAGCCGGCCAAAGCCTGACTTTGAAGGAAGGTAAACAGACGCTTTTAGCCGGCGTGCTTTCCCCTGAGAAGTTCGATAACAAAATCGGTGATACATTTTATCGCTGGGCTTCACGCCGCGCAGGTTCGCTAGCCGTCGCCAATCTTTCGGCTGCAAAATCACTGCGGGATTCAGGAACCAGTTGGCCATCCAGTGGCTGGTTGTGGAATCCGCTGTTCGGGTCCTTCACCTACATCCCATTAAGCGGCTACTACAACAGTCCTTTCGGATACAATTACTACTCGCCTGGGTATGTAATGCGCGTATATCAATCGAGAATGCCAGTGAACATGAACAATAACAACGCTGGCAATTCGGGATTTGCCAACTCGCCCCGTTATAATTCCGACCTTGGCTACAACACAGCCCCGAGATCTGTAAGCGCGGCGCCTTCCTACTCCGGACCCGGCAATTCCGCGGCTTCAGCGCCCGCCGCCTCCGCGGGCCGGTCCAGTGATGCCGGAAGCAGCCGTGGCGGATCGAGTGGCCGGGGCAGATAGCGATAAACCGCTGCGTGCGGACTCTGAAACATTGGTTTGAAATCCGGACTCGCGTTCACAACATTACGCAACAGTTGCATCCGGTCTCGGTGCAGATCGCGGGAAAAGTCGGTGTCAGTGAGCAGCACATAATCGAGAGCATGCTCTTTAACCATCGAAGGCGTCTGGCTGACATATTTGTCCAAACCAGCTTTGTTCAATCGGAACAGCAGATCTGGCGGAATGGGCCGCCCAATGGCGTGCCGCCCGGTATATAGATACAACATGCCATCGTCATAGGCAAAGAACCTGGCATCCGGAGCCGTATTTTTCCGAATCCAATCGTAGGCAATGCGGTTGTAGTATGTCACTTCCCGCCTCTCTTTCAGCATCGCCGGGAGAAAATTTACCAGCCCGGCATAGGTAAACCAGGCGAACACCCCAGCGTAGGCAACCACAGCGGCTCCGAACAGACTGGCTGCTATCAGATCGTCCTTCTTGGGTTTACGGAACGCGGTAAACAGCATCCCCGCCACATGGATTACCTCAGTAGCCAGTCCGGCCAACAGTAGCGGGTAAAGTGCATAGACAAAGCGGGCAGTTGGCGAGTAGTGCCACATCAGGAGCATTGCCGATAACCCGATCCCATATGCCGCAAACTGGATTTTGCCAGTGTTCCTGACGATCCGGTAGACTCCCATGAGTGCTGCGAAACACGTGATCCGGGCCAGTTGTGCCGCCCAGAAGCCTTCCTCGGGATTGAAGATCAGCAACTGACCGGCTGCAGAGAAGTAACCCCCGAGGTTTGCCCAAAACAGAGCCGGTAAGTCTGTGAAATGAACGTATTGGAGGTGGAAACCTAAATAATCGGTGTAATAGAGGGAAGCCGGATCCGTGGCAGCGAATTTGTGAAAACGAACCCAAATTTCCCAACCGGCAACTGCCGGCAGCATTCCGCAGAGAAACCAGGCCGCCTGCTTCGCCCGCCCTCGAATCCAAAAACAGATTGGGACGGTGATCGCCAACGGAATTGCCGTAGACCGCAAAAGGAACGCGATCCCCGCCAACAGCCCGATTGCCCAGGACGGAACGTCATCACGCTCAGCCGATATCAATACGATGAGTAAAGCGACACTAAACGCCAACTCAGACATTAGGGATATCCCCAGCAGAATTGTGATCACATTCAATCCAGCCGCGGCAGTAAGTCCCCAGCTCCACCACTTGGCAATGCCCAGACCCGTCAGAACGCGTTTTACCAACAGCAGGTAGACCGGCATCATAAGCCAGGCCAGCAGCGTTGCCCAACGGAGATTACGGGGGAACTCGGGGTCCACTTTCCAGACGAGCGACAGCAGAGCCGGATAGAGCGGAGGATACTTCGTCTGAAATGGCTCTCCCGGAAAGCTAAGAATTCGATAGCCCTGGCCTGTAGCCAGTGCTTTTGCGCTTACCCAGTAAATAGAGTCATCGTGATGAACCCCAAGCTGAGGCATATCCCGGTTGAACCAAGCAAAGAGTGCGGACGGGATAAGAATCGCAAGGAATAGAACAGCTTGTTTCATCGGGAATCGGTATCCTTACCTTATCGGACAATCGAAGTCCCCGAAACATAGGGTTGATTACCGGATTTCTGGAAGAAAATGCCCTTAGCCGCAAGATTGCCTACACTTGCGAGACCCTGTTAGTTTCGCGCGAAAGCGCTTAACAGAAGAACTTAGTGGATGGATCCGGCTCCTCACTCAAAAGGCATTCCTCATGCATTATGAGGAAAGATGAATCAAGCGATTCTGCAATACTCGTATTTGCAAATTCTGGATCTGTTGACCACGGTCGTATTTCTGGCAAGCGGGGTGGAGGAAGCTAATCCATTGGTGGTAGGAGTGATACACCTTAGTCCGTCTCCGGTTATTGACTATTACTATTAAAGGTTTTGGCGATATTGCTGGGGATTTGTTACTGGAGAGTGAATAAATACAATCTGCTGGTACGTGCAAATGTGTTCTTTGCCCTACCGGTAGCCTGGAATCTGGTCGCTTTAGCCGTACGTTCGCAAATGAGGAACAGGCGTCCGTTACAGACGCCTGTTCCTCATCAAGAAGAAGTTACACCCGAGCCCGGACCCGATCCCAACCGTGCTGGATCGCCCCCTTAAAATCTTCCCATTTGCCACGAGCACCTGACGATTCCCAATCCTTGCGAGCGGTAGTCTCTACATCAGACCAGTTCCGCCCCTTGTATTTGGGATCGTTGGCCCACTTGCTTCCAAAGGAGTATGCTGGCATATATTGGCCGTAATCGCGGTCGCGGCCAGGATAACGGCTTTCGAAATCGCGCCGATAGGCGGCGTCATCGTCGGACTGACCGGATCCCATCTTTTCCACTTCTACGTCCGTGCGGCGCACTGTGTCCCGCACCGTTTGTTGACGCTGCTCTACGTCCTTGCCTAGAGTGACCTCCTCTACTACACGCGCCTCCTTTTGAATCACGGGTTCTTCGCTGGTTTCAGTGAGTTCAATGGTGCCCTCCCGAAACGCGCCAAAGTCCGCTTCTGTCGCGGGCCTGTCAACTCGATGGCGGTCTACTTTCACATGTTCCTCGCGCAAGTTAACCGTCTCTTCAACGGGTTTTTCCGTGACATGGCTGAAAACGCGGACTCCTCCCCGCGAGACTTGACGCTTGCCGACTTTCAGGTGCTCCTCCACCACGGGAATCGATTGTTCCCGACCGGTCATACTCTCCGAGCGAGTACCTTTCGACATGCCAGCCATGCTCCCGGTGCTTGTACTCTTTTGTCCGGTATCCATCATGCGATTCGCATTAATATCAGGGGTTGACGGATTTGGGACCGCAGTTCCAGTAGTATAGTTACCGGTTGTCGAGCTACTGTTTTTCCACTCAGCGGCACGCTGGTTGATGTCTTCGGCGCCGTGGTCGTCCATAATATCCGCTGCCCGTTCGGCCGTTTCGTCGTCGTCGGCTCTCACGGTTACAAGAACCCCGCCGCGTTTAACGCCTTCCGCATAACTTTCGGCATCCTCATGCGGAACACCCATGTTGGTTAAGCCGCCAATTAGACCTCCAGCGGCCGCGCCAATTCCAACACCTGTGAGGGCAGTAGCGATCGCGCCTCCAGCTATTATGGGTCCAATACCCGGAATAGCCAGGGCTGCGAGACCCGCTATCAATCCGAGTCCACCTCCGATTGCCGCTCCAGTTCCAGCGCCGGCGCCTGCGCCGCCAGTGCCTTCGCGAGTCGCGTAGTCCTTGTATTTTCCGGACTCGTTACCAGCGACAATGCTGATCTGGTCTTTTGCGATGCCGGAACGCTCGAGATCCTGAATCACAGCCTCGGCATATGACATATCACTGAAATATCCGACTACGGTCTTTGCACCAACGTTCATTGTAGACATGAATACCTCCTATGGTTTCCTTATTTGTTATCGACTCTCTCCACTTCAATCTCTTCTTTCCGCAGAGTTATATTCTGAGGATCCCGATACTCTTCGCGCTTGCGGGTAATGTGAAGCTCTTCGCGAAGAATTAAGTGTTTTTCCACCACCAGCACTTCCTCGAGGACTGGCAGAATGGTGGTTTCGCCATCGTGCCGGATCTCAGGCGGATGGTCCACCATGCGATTCACCGGAACGTGCTTAACTTCGAACCTCTCGCGGAACAGCGGCTCGTTGACGGTGGCTTCGGTTGTCTCCACGTGTTTATGAACCCTCACGCGGCCCGTCTCTACCGGCTGTTTATGAACACTGAAATGTTCTTCGATCGCGGGTATAATTCGTCTGCCTGACTGGATTCCCTCATCGGACCGCTGAGGCACTTTTCCGTACCGATCCAGTTCTGACACTGGAATTTGCAACTGGTAAGAGCCGTCTGGCCTTGACGCCAGTGCGACCGATGGAATCATGAACTCCTGGCCGTCGTCCAAGCGAATCAATTTGAGTTCACTCTCATCAAGAAATCTCGAAGCCGCATAGACGGTTCCGCGCAGCCCGCCCTCGCCAACCATGCGGAATTTCTTATACTCGGTCATGACTATGTGGCATCCGACCCTTGCAGTTTGACCATTTTATTGTACAAACCAAGTATCAGCAGGGAAGGCGCCCACTGGCCGACAAAATTTGCCTTGTGATCTTTGCCCATCAACTCAAGCGCGAGCGAAATGCCCATAGATGCCAGTGCAGCCCAAAGGAATGTATCTGAAGGCAACTTAGCAGTTTGCTGTTCAATGCTTCTTGCAACGGTGCCCTCGCGATGCTCAATGCGGCCGCCGGTTCTTGGTTCCTGGGTCATGGTTGTATTCATTGTTATCTCCTGTGATTGAGCCTTCTTGCTCGTCGAGAATAGGATGCTCAGCGCCCCGGAACGTTTCTCACCAAGGTAGTCTGTTGTTAGGGTAGTAGCGCAATAGGACGGAAAGTATCGGTGAGACATTGATTATTGGTGCGGCAAGAATGTCAAACCCCAATAATCGCGGCCATTGTAAGCGCGAACTGTTTCATTTGCCCTCCAAATTGGGCACTCCCACTGCTTGTAGAAGAGCGGAATCTCATGGAAGGCGGATGCTTAATTCTCAACGACTGAGATGGCGCGGCTGGGTTGCCGACACTGGCGGCTGAGCGCGAATTGCGGCTATCGGTCAGCCGATCCAGGCTCGGCTTGCTTGCGGTGAATTTCCGTCTTAACAGTCTCGGGCAGCATGTCTCCAACTGTGCCCTGCAATTTATTCTTGAAGGCGCCGGTCACTATTTTGTCCTTGCCTGCCATCAATGCGTCGAAACCCTCGCGTGCGACTTCGGCAGGATCGTCATTCTCACTCGCGCCCACCTTGGTATCCTCCATTCCCGCCCGGTGAAAGAAGTTGGTTTCGGTTGCTCCCTGCATCACGCCCGTGTCCTTCAGCTCATTGCGAAGACCCTCCGAGAACGAAAGCAGGAACGCCTTGGAAGCCCGTAAACGGCCCCATAAGGCGCCGGCATGGTGGACGCAATCGAGGAAGAGAACAGAATCCGCCCTTGGTTCCGGTCTACCATGTCTTTGAGCACCCGTTTGGCTAAATGGACCGATGAGGTGACGTTCAGGTCGATCAGATTCAGTTCGGCATTAAGGTCGGTCCCGCGCGCGAAGTCACCACCGAGGCCCACTCCGGCGTGGATGGCGATCGCGTCCACGGGTCGCCCGCTGGACTTGATAGCGCCGTATAGCTTTTCGACACCGTCGTAAGCCACGAGATCCACCTGCAGGGATTTCACTTTGGTAGAATCCATGCTTTCCAGCTTTTGCGCTGCGGCTGCGATTCCCTGGTCTTCGGCCGCGATCAGGAGATCGAAACCGTGTTGTGCGAACTGCCTGGCGAGTTCATACCCGGTGCCGCTGGACGCGGCTGTTATAAGAGGGAATGGTTTGGTTGATGAGTTATCCATAATTCCACCTCAGATCGGCCGGTATCCGAGAGCAACTTCGTGCTTCAGAGATTAGAGCATGACGGTTCGTAAGCGTTTCGTTCCGATGGTAAGAATGCGCTCACATGACCGTGAGAACTCTTGTGTATTGGATCCCCTACCACAGGATTCGCAACACTAGTTGGAAGCTG
>JBBSFW010000147.1:0-9053 GCA_038254805.1 Terriglobales bacterium | reverse complement strand
GATGACGTGCTATTCCCAACGTCCACACCGGACGCAGGGGCGGACACCGCCCAGTCTCTCGATGACGCGCTATCCCCAACGTCCACACCGGACGCAGGGGCGGACACCGCCCAGTCTCTCGATGACGCGCTATTCCCAACGTCCACACCGGACGCAGGGGCGGACGCGGGCGACACTGGTGGGGAAAGCCGAACCTCTACGGAGACGAGCGTTCGGGAGGATGACCTGCCAGACGCTAGCGAGTTAACATCGGGCGACGAGGGTTTGCCTGATTTCGGAGAAGCAGTTGTCGAGATCGACGTCGAGATCGATGACTCGCCAGCCGCCAACAGCAGAGTTGCGGAGGACGGCGGCTCCCAAGGCACAGTATGAGCTTCAGCACACCCGGATTTGATAAGCAGCGGGCACGGGCGAAAGAATTCATCGCCAACGGCAAGTTTTACGAGGCTGAGAACCTCCTGCGTATGCTGCTCAAGGCCAACTCGGGCGATTCGCAGTCGTGGCATTTTCTCGGCAACTCCAGATACCGTCGAGGCGATTACGACCAGGCAATCGTGGCGTACCGGGAGCGGCTCCGCCTCGAGCCGAGCGCAGTGGCTCACTACAGCCTAGCCGTTGCCCTCTTGAGGGTGGAACAGCAAGAGGAGGCGCTCGAGCTGCTCCACAGGGCGCTCGAACTTCAGCCCAACATGTCCGAAGCTCGCGCAATACTGGCCAAACTCGACCCGCTGGTTGACCATCCGAAGGTTGGCCAGCCAGTAAGCACTCCATCACTCTCAAGGCTCATTGACCAAGGTAAAATCGGGCCGGGGCCCCTTCGCTATCAAGGATCCCGTCTCCTCCGGTCCTACATCGGGCACTTCGCACTCGCGGGTGTTCTTGCCTTAGCTGGCTTGACTGGGATGGCGGGCGCGCGTCGTCTTCAGCCTGTAGCTGATTGGTTAGCCGGAGTACAAATGGCCCGCGATCAGCACGAAATTGGCCCGGTAGCGCCGGTTACCGGACGAAACTTAAAGGCAGCCGAGGATTGGGCGGACAATCTGAACACGCTGTTTTTTGTTTTCTTTGGAGGACTCGTCGTTCTGGCCATCGGGCTCGTAGGTCACGCAGTATTATCCTGTGAAGGAACGCGATACTCGGTATACGAGCGCCGCGTCGACTTCACACAAGGGGTGGCTAAACGGGCCACCGACAGCGTTTGGCTGTATGAAGTAACCGACATCAAGTTCGCAGAGCCACTTACCTTACGGCTCGGACGGACGGCTAGCATCGTGCTCCAGACCGAGAAGGAGCAGTCGCGAATTATTGGGACTAGCACTGCGTCCGACATGCACCTGCTATGGGTCGAGATGAGAGACCAGTCCCTAGTTCAACGAAAATCCATCAAAGGCGTGTGGGTATAGGCGGGACTCTGGCTTTTGCGAGCTCTGTGAGCTCACCCGGCACCTTCAGAGGGAAGTCAGGAAGAGGCGGATGGGTCGCTCGCACGGAGGTGACGCTTGGCGGACTTAACAGACAGCCCCGAGGATGTGGATGCCGTTTACCAGCGTGGACTTGCGTTCTATACTGCGAAAGATTTTGCGTCTGCGGAATCCACGTTTCGCCGGATGCTGCAATTGGTATCCGATGGCGATCGCTTAAGGTATGCTCTGGCGACTTATAGCTTGGGGGTCGCGCTCATTCGGTTAGATCGAGCAGGCGAGGCGCGGGAGTGGCTGGAACGCGCTTTGTCCGCGAATCCCGCTCTTAGTCGCGCCCGTATGGTTCTCAAGCAATTGAGCCGAGAGGTCGGACGACCCGGCCCCGCACTCACGCCAGCTCGCACGCCGACAAGTTTGGAGGACAGTGCCCGCGAAGCGAGACCCACTCCAGCGAGTCCGCCAGCCCCCCCTTCGACCGTCGACCAAGCGGGTGCCGCGCCAGTGCGCCCACCGAAAGCCCCGGGGCGCACCGGTGAACACGCGGTACCCGGTTTCTCAGCTAGAGGGGATGTGACGACAGTTAGCGACGCGGAAAGCCTCATCAGCGTGGAATTGGCCAAGACGGGGCCCCGCACAAGTAAGCACACGCTAGTCCTAATAAAGATCGGTCTCGTTGTGTTCTCTCTAATCTTCCTTGTCTTCGCGTTGGCTTCTTACAGCAGGTTTGCAGCGCAGGGCCATCTAAGCTCGTCGCCGGAAGTCTCTGAGACGCGAGCAATTGAGAATCCCGCAGTAACTCCACCCGGTCCCCCAAGACCGTCCGCGAGTGACTCGGCCAGCGAGCCCACCGCCCCTGCGCTGGATGGTCAACCGTCGCCGGCAGGTGAACACGGCAGGCGCCCGGCCGAAGTATTGACGTCAGGCGGGCAGAAGTGGGTAGTCGACGTCGCTTCGCTGAAAGCATTGCGCGAAGCGAAGGTCCTCACAGATCGGCTCGCCTTGAAGGGCTACGAAGCTTACGTTGATAGGACGCGGAAAGGTAAAGGCCCGCCCACGACCTATCGGGTGCGTATCGGACCGTTCAAGACAAAGAGCGAGGCCGACACGATCGCCGCGAGGCTCCGGAAGGAGGAGCAGTTAAAACCCCGCGTAACCCCCACTGGGGTAGTGCCCGACGGTCACTAAGTTGGAACAAATATCTCACGACGACCCAGAATGCTCCGCACGTGTAGAACTCTCCTTTCTGCAGGATCGACTCTTCGTGTAACCGATTTGTGAGAGCCCGGCGCGAACATAAGACTTGTTCACCGCGATGCTAGCGCTGCTTCCGTCATGGAAAAAGAAGTCTTGTCGAAACATCGCAAGGCCCTCATGCTCTATGGGACGTTTCATCTGCTGCACATGAACGAAGTACGTGCCAGCGCCGTTTCGATGTATGAAAAGGACTATCCAAACCTCACCTTTGTCATTAGCGACCTCGGCATGTTCGATACGGACTTGCCCACTCTGTCAAGCAGTCGGCTCGCAACCTGGCCGATCCCATCCCTGGCGCGGGCCAAGGGCACGTGGCTGGGTGCCTTGGATCTAGGTCACTTTCTCCCTCCGCCGATTCGCATCGACGAGAAGGACTGCCAGGTACATACCGAGTTCCCCAAGATGCTCCAGAAACCGATGGAAGACCTAATCGACGCGTTCCTCTATCTCGGCCCGCGGGATTTGAGGCTAAGGGAAAAAATTCCAGCTGATATCGCTTTGGATACTAATTACAGAGCGGAATTTCAGCGAGGAGGAGCCATGCTGGGATTCCCGGACGCGGCTTCTGAAACGTCGCAAGAATTCGATCAGCAGATCGTAAAGAGTGCCGAGGACCCCCTCTTTTCGATGTCAAAACCGCCGGATGATCCAAAGTTTACTCAACGTGCGAGACCGCCTAAAGAACCGCAGCAGCACACCTCGATAGATCACGCGCGCCCGCCACTTCCTTTTTTTAGAGAGTAACGGCGACGCTTGTTACGCAAATAGGCGGCTGAAACAGGGCGCATGGGAGCATGGCGCCCTCCGGCACCCTAGCGGCTGATGAAAGAGTACTCCTAATCCACAGCCTTGTATGGTACGAGAAGGCATGCGCCGAAGTACCCGAGTCTCGTTAACTCACGGGCAGCGATACGTGCTACGTGAACTTCGCATTCTGTTTGGCAGAAGGGAAGACGAGGACCTTAGAACTTCTAACAAAACCTTGCTTTCAATCCGTCAAGTGCCTGCCCCTCTTAGCTGGCCGAGTGCTAGTATGCACAATCCATGAGCACTCCTTTACTCCCCGAGCTTTGTGGAATCTGATTCGACCGATGTTGCCGTCCGCACCGCGGAGACCCAACGGTGGCAGGCCTCGCTTGCCAGACCGTGCTTGTCTCACTGGGATTCTGTTCGTCCTCCGCAGTGGGATTCCTTGGGAGATGCTGCCACAAGAGATGGGATGCGGCTCAGGCATGACGTGTTGGCGAACGCTGCGTGACTGGCAGGAGCGCGGTATCTGGGATCTGATTCACTTCGTCCTGCTGGATTGGCTAGCTCGCCGTGGGCGAATTGATTGGTCGAGAGCTGAACGATCCCCACAAAGTGAGCGGCTTCAAGCGCGTCGCAAATCTCTGTCGCAATTCCGAGTATGTCGCGAACCGCGAGAGGGCCGCACCCGATGCGTTCTTTGAGCGTCTAACCCTCCAACAATTCGATGGCGATGAAGTGGAGACCCTCCGCTTCCTCGATCTCATAAACAGTGCAGATGTTGGGATGATTGAGGGCTGAAGCTGCTTGGGCTTCTTGTTCAAAACGTCGCAGTGCCAGCGCGTCCCTCGCCAGAAACTGAGGTAGCAGCTTGAGAGCGACATGCCGCCGAAGCTTGAGATCCTCCGCCTTATAGACCACTCCCATCCCACCACGGCCGATAGACTCGAGGATAAGATAATGGGAGATAATTTTTCCCACCAACGATAGTGTCGGAGACTGAGATTCATCAGCGGCGATGGCTTTCGCCATGATGGCAATAGCGGGTGTATCTAAGACGCACTGAGGTGTAGATCCATGCCTGAGTAGGGATTCAACTTCGCGAAAGAGACTTTGATCTTCTGCACAGGCTATGTGAAGAAAGGAATTGCGCTCGTCCTCCGGCATGTCCGAAGCGGAGTGGTACAGTTCCTCAATTGCCTGCCACCGCTCCGGCTTCATGGCGACGCCTCATGGCTAAGCTCGCGCAACAACCAGGCCTTAGCCAGTTTCCAGTCACGCATAACCGTCTCAGGGGACACGTGCAGGGCGGTGGCAGTTTCCTCCACGGTAAGACCGCCAAAGAAGCGCAACTCCACCACCTCGCTCTTGCGCGTATCTACCGCTGACAGTTGCTTAAGCGCCTCGTCCACGGCCAACAGTTCGGAGCCGATGATTGCGGAAACGGTTGCTGCTTCGTCTAACTCCACATGCGGCAGTTGACCGCCCCGTTTTTGATAGTTTCGCGACCGGGCAAGATCGATCAGGATGCGGCGCATAAGGCGGGCACAGAGGCCATAGAAATGAGCCCAATTCTGCCAATCGACGTTTTCCACGTCCACCAGCTTGAGGTACACCTCGTGGACAAGAGCGGTGGTCTGGAGGGTCTGACCTGGTAGTTCCCGGGTCATGTAGCGGGCACACCAGATCTACGAAGTAGCTGTACCCATAAAAAGGATTTGTGGACGGCTCGATGTGGCTGGCGGCGGCACTCCTCCGGCTATCTAATTGCGACCGAGGGGGAATGGTTCCTCAAAATGTGAATTGGGTGTAATGAATATCCGTGAAGAGGGATAGTCGAAGGTGACGGTGAAGCGTCGCAGCACTTCATTCCCAATGAGCTTGCTCGTGGCATCGGTCGCGCCACAACAACTCACAATTGGAGCGGTGACGGTATAACGTCCCAGGCGGAAAGATGTGGCTCGTGCTGTTGCGCCTTGAACGGGCGCTCCAAGCCCTGCACCACTTGTCGCCGGGACCCGCGACTCAAGCTTCATGACGATCGGATGGTCAACCGCATCGCTGGAGCCGCTATCAATCAGAAAGCTGTCCTGCACGGTAACCGGTCCTGGCAACACAAGCTCTCCTTTCACAAAAGCCCATTTGTCGCGTAGCTCGATTGGGATTACCTGCGCGGTGTTGCTGGCGCGAAAGGTCTCCGGCAGGGTCAACGTCAGAGTTTTTGCTTCGTAATCCACCGTCACCACAAATCGGCTGAAGAGTTCGTATCCGAGTATCCCATCCACTCTTACGCCGACGCTGGCTTCCAGTGGTTGGAGGTCAGCGGTGGATACCTCATATCCTGTGCTTTCAACGCCGGGAAGCGCGATGCTCACGTCGTGAATGAATTCAATAGGGACGCGTCCGGCTCCGGCACCTTGCAAAGAACCTGTTCCGCTTGCCTTCAGACCAAGAGCTGTTGCGAGGGAGCGGTCAACAAGCGTTCTGGTAGAGCCAGTGTCGAGGACGAAGGATAGCGGCCTCGATCCGTTGAGACGGACGGGAACAGAGATCATTCCTTTGCGCCACTCGAAAGCAAAAGTAGATACCTTGCTATCACTCGCAAATGCAACCTTGGTGGTCAAATGCGATGGCTGCGCACGCAATACGACCGGGAATAGCGTGAGTGCCATGACCAGCAAACCGAGTCTGGAGATGAGACGAAGAGCAATCATCACAAGGTCGTCCTCCATCCTGGCCCTTTAACTTAACTGTATACCGCCGTTCAATGGCATTTCCGTGAGCCGACCGTGCGACCAGGTGAGCGCGTGCCAGTTCTGTCCTTCCTACTTGAACACAGGAACCATGCCGTCCAGGTGCGCTCCGCGGGTGCGCCGACTCCGAATTAGACTCTCAAAGAAAAGAAATGTGAGCAGCGGCAGGAAAAGGAAAGCCGACCGTGTTCACGCGATGGCCATTACACAAACCACGGTTCAATCCGCAGTTGCCAGGCATTCATTGATCGCGCGTAGCATATGGGGCATTTATGGGCGGATAGTCGGCTACCCTTCCGTAACACGCGTAAGGGAAGGTTTGCCCGTGATCCGCTCATGATGGCGCAAGAGTGCCGAATAGTCCTATCCGCCCTGAACTGTGGCGGGAGAAATGCTCTGTCGCTTTGTTGAGTGCCTTGCCCTTGAGCTCCGGATCAAAAACAGCGTCGCGATGATGTCCAGGAAATAAATCGAGGCGAGAAGCCCTATCGCTGCGTGAAAGGAATATTTCGTCGCCAATGCACCGACGGCCAAGGTTCCACAGGGTATTTTGTGCCGTGGCGCGCGCCACTGTCGGGTACGCTTCCGACATGAGTGCGCCAATCCCGCCGTTCAGCCCGTTCACGAACATGCCCATAATCGCTCCCACCCAAAGAAGCATTTTGGGGTTGCGGGTGGCGCGACGCTTGGGGAGTTTGCAGGTGATCGAAGTGTTGGCGGATGTGATGTTGGCACGCGGGATCCCGGAGCACATTCGTTCCGACAATCGTCCGGAGTTCATTGCCAAGGAGCTGCGAAAGTGGCTGGGGAATGTGGGCACCAGGACACTGTATATCGAGCCTGGAAGTCCGTGGGAGAACGGGTACTGTGAGAGTTTCAACGGGAAGCTGCGGGATGAGTTCTTGAACGGGGAAATCTTTTACTCGCTGAAGGAGGCGCAGATCCTGACGGGCCCGTTCGGGGGTGGGGCTGCCGTTTCGAGATGCTTCCGGACTGGCTCAGTTCCCGGTAGACGGGCCGCAACTTCCACAGTCGCAAGTCGCGGTCAGACTGTATAAGCCGGAGGGACACTTTGTGAAGCGGCTGTCGGTTTCAAAGATCACCTTGAAGGACTGGGAGGCGCAGTAGGAATTTGTTATCAGTGGCTCGGGAAAGCCGGCCCCACGCCAGGATACCAAAGGAAGACGTTAGTCCGACTCACCGCGTCTACTGGCAAGCCTCGGTCGCACGCTCTAATGCGCCCAGGCCACGATCAGCGCGGATCGCTGGCCTTGTCCAGTTTGCCATTTGAAAAGAGAATGCTCCCCGCCATTGCAACACGGCCTCACCAGGCGAGCGCTGCCCACGTTCGACGTGATCTACGGCCAAGGAATTTTGCATTTCCGATTGCAAATTGGAGGGCTGATGACCGTGCGGGAAAGGCTCTAAGCAATACATCAAACTCCTCATTATGTTGCGTTATTCAAAATGGCCGAACAACAAATAAACCACTTACGAACTTTCCAGAACTCAGCACTTGAACATACTGTTGCATTTTGAGGACATTCAATGCCAGCAGATCGAAAAACTCGCAGACAACTCGGACAGTCGATAATTTACCTAGAACCGGCTGAGGTAATCTCGGTGCTCAGGGCGGCAAGAGCGAAGGGCTCGCGAATGGGCCATGATTGTTGTGGCGTACAAGCATGGCATGAGAGCCTCCGAGATCTGTAACCTTCGGTTGGATCATATTGACATGAAAAATAGCAGCATCATTTAAGGTTTAGCATTGCTTCTGAACGAATTAATCAGGTTTTTTTGCAACGAGCCCGACCCAATACTCGTTGAACGACTCAAGGGTTCGCTACGCATAACCGAGGCCGTGACGGGTTTCTTGCAAATGGTGGCTTGCATAACGGGGGCGGGATCTGCTTCGATGAGCGTAAGTGTATAATTCTTGCAAGCTGACATTTTTTGCTTCTGCAGAGCCCGACGGGTCATCATTTAGGAGTGTTCCATGCATAGGGAACGTGTCGGTACAGTCGCATTGGGGATCAACGAGGAAAACGTGGATGTGGCCGATCACATCGCCTTTTTCTGGGAGACGGAAGAACAGTTCAGTGAGGCGGTAGGTTTCCTCGAAATTGGACTGCGGGGCACGGATAGTTGTGTTGTCTTTGGGCACCCAGCGGCAAATTCCCGAGTGCTCTCGGTCTTACAATCCCACGGCTTTGACGACAAGCAATTGACACAAGAAGGTCGTCTCGCGGTTCTCGGTGGCAAACCGTCCGGCAACGGTATGCTTTCCGAGATTGGCGCGATATTTCAAAAGGCAATTGATGGCGGAGCTTCGATGGTCCGCTTGCTCGGGAACATAGGCTGGGGGCATGAAGGTTGGCCCAACGAACTGGACATCCTAGAATTCGAGTCGAAGGTGACTGCCGCGTGTAAACACTTTCCTTGCGTGGTCGTTTGCATGTACGACATTGCTCATTTGTCCGGCCGCATCATGGTTCACGGTGCCTATGAAACTCACCCGCTCACTTTCTGCGGAAACGTGCTTCGTGAAAACCCTCACTGCCTGCCGATTGAGACCTTCTTGGACGGAGTTCGCAAAGCCAAATCTGATGGAACAACCGAATAGTGTTCACCGGTAGTGATGCCAGGCGATAAGCAGTCTAGAAAGTCGTCTCTTAGACGAACCTACATAAAAATCAGGTCATTCGGGTATTGTTTAAAGTCGGAAATGGGAAGAGCGTATCCTCTGGAGGACAATATGAATCTCAATACTTCTGATCAGTCACAGAATCAAGGCAAAGTAAACTTCAAATGCTCAGATGTTGGGCCTAAAGACTGCGATTGGCAGGTAAGCGGCAACAGCGAGCAGGAAATCATGCCG
>JBBSFW010000146.1:0-9175 GCA_038254805.1 Terriglobales bacterium | reverse complement strand
GACTGATAGAGCGCACCGCATTTATGAACAGCCGGGCATACTCGACGGTCTCATTTTGCAGCCGGCTCAGCCCAGGTAGTAAGACCGCGGCCATGGGAAAGTTGATCTGAGAGATCGGCAACATCAGCAAGCCATAGGCTTTGGAATAGATACCGAGCGGCGCGGCCCCGAGAACGCGACCAATAAGAATATTGTCGAAGTTGCGGGTGAAGTAATTGACGAGGTTGAATGCCGTCAGGTTCCCTCCGAAGACAAGCATGCCACGCGCTCCGACGCCACGACGAAACCCGCCCGGTTTCCAGTCACAAATGGTCCAAAGAAGAAGGCCGCTGACGACAGCTGTGGCAACAGGGGCGGCCACAAGCGACCAATAGCCAAAGTGAAACCAGGCGAGAGTAATCGCCAACGCAATACCGCAAGTCATCGCCACCACATCGCGAATTGCCAAGGCCTTGAACTGCATCTGCCGGCGCAAGAGAGCCTGGTGCTGCACGGTGAGCCCGCCGAAAATGAAAGACAGGGACAGGGCGAAGGTGACCCAGACAAGCCGCGGCTCATGATAAAACCAGGCGATAGCAGGGGCGAGCGCGAGTACCACCAGCGTGGCGGCGAGACTAAGGCCCACATTGACCCAGAACAAAAAAGAGATCTGCTCGTGAGTGATCTTCGCCCGCTGGACCGTAGCATTGGAAAGTCCGAGGTCGCGGAAGAGCCCAATGAAAGAAGTGATAGAGGTGACCATGGCAACAAGACCGAAATCCTGTGGCCGCAGTAGTCGCGCCAGCGCCGCAGTCGAGACCAGACCCAATATGAACTTGATTGCTTGCGCACTGAGGGTAACCGCACCGCCACGAAATGATCGGCCGTGCAGGTCCTTTTTAAGATGCTCCGTCCTGAAAAACTGTTCATAGCGGTTCGCGTCCGGGTTAACTTCGAGAACGCCTACCTGCTCAGCGGAGGTTTCCATATCACACCGGCCCGGCAGCTCTCGATTTTTCGGGTAAACGAGCTTTCATCTTCTCTACTCGCGCAGGCCGGATTGTTCTTTGCTCCTGGCGGTGACGGCTGCTCGGGAATAGGAACTTCGCATAAAGGTATCCGATAGTTTCCTGAACGACTTCCTCTGTTCCCTCGCTATAGTACCACCAATGCGCAGCATCGAAGTCAGGGCTGCGGATGGAAATTACACCTACCTTTACACCGGAGCCGAACGCTCTCTGAAACATCAGCCGCGTGCGCCTGGCATGCGCTCCTTCCGTAACCACGTTAAAGCTGGACACGCTCTGATCGTGTTGTTCAAACCATTCCCGTAGAGCGACTGCCGAACTATACGTCCGGTCACGTCCATTTACGCGCGAAGGAACCATCTGGACCATCGCCGCTGGAATGCCAGCGATTTTCAGTCGATCCGCACCCACACTGGCCGACGTTTGGAAATCATTCACGTAGCCGCCTTTCCCCACGACAGGGCCACCGGTGGTAAAAATGCGCACGTAGCCACCGCGCCGGAATTCTTCCGCGCTTTTCTCAACCGCGTATGGGTGAACCCAGCCTTCAACCACCAACATCTTAGTTGCCACTGGCGCGCTCACCGCCAGGAAGGGATAAACTCCGCGCACGACCCCAAATCCAACGCCAATGAGGAGGACGGCAAGCATTAGCTTTGCCGGGAGCGACAACGTCCACTTATTCCTGAGGATCAGTAACCCTCCAACTGCGCGCTCATCCGCTCCCCCTCCGGTCGCCTGTAGATTTAGTAACGCCCGCTCTTTCCGATTCACCTCTGGAGCAACCGACCTGCTCATTTCATCGCCACTCGGCTTTCCACTGCGGCCGGCGTCGAGGCTTTCGGCTTAGCGAATCCATGTAGTAGTTCTGAGTACAGCCGCGTAATGATCTCGCCCACTTTGCTCCACGAATACCGCCTGTTAGCATAAGCCTTGATTGCCTCCCGCCGTTCCTCCGTCGTCAAGGGGAACTCAGGATCAAAACAGCGTTTGATGGCAGCAGCAAGACTCACGGGATCGCCGCGCTGGGCAACAAAGCCGGTCTGTCCTTCAACAATTTCCTCCATCATTGAGCCGACATTAGTAGCTACTGCCGGTAAGCCAAAGCTGTACCCGAGAAACAGGACTCCGCTCTGGAACACATAAGTATAAGGTAAAACAAGGACGTCCGCTGCCTTGAAAAATACCTCCGTCTCCTCGTCCGGGATGTACTCGATCCGCTGAACGACTCGCGCGGCCCAGCGGCTCTGCTCGATTGATTGATGAATCGTGGCCCAATACTGATCATTTTGCTTGGGCCGGCCAGCGATAATCAGGCGGTAACCTTCGTCGCTTTGCGCGAGCTGGCAGAAGGCGGCCACCAGATGTTCGAGCCCCTTGTAAGGCGCGATATTGCCGAAAAACAAGAGCACTTTATCCGCCGGCTTTAGGTTCAGGATGTTTCTCGCATCTGACTTGGAAAGCGAAGTAGTTGGAATGGTATTGTTAATCCCGAACGGTATGACGCTTACCTTTTCATCCGATACTCCGAAGTCCAACTCCAGCGCTTTCTTCATTCTCTCCGTATGGACGAACAGATGATCAGCCAGATCATATTGCATTTTTAATGAGGTGCGGTTCATCCAGTTGTCATTGCCGTCTCGCTGCGCGGCGTTTACATTATGGATCGTTAGCACGATTTTTCCGCCAGTCACTTTGTACAAGAGCATCAGAAGCGTGCGATCGAATAGTTGGAACTTGTTGTTCCATAAGATATGAAAAATCTTCGGTCGCGCCGTAACCGAATACTTCAGTAGCCGCATGTAGTAGACCAGAATACGGCGGATTTTCTCCCACGCGCTTGCGGCCGACCCCTGCGCACCACGCAAGTTGAGGAAGCGGACCAGCGGATTGCTCAGCAGGTCCGGTGTGGCGAGATCGTCACTTCCGATAAAGTCTACCTTAACTCCGCGATTGGCCAGCGCGTTGGCCATTCCCAAAGCATAAGGTTTATCGCCGCCGCCTGTTAGTAGCGCTATCTCCATTATCTTCGGTTATGCGCCAGGAAACCGGCATCCGCCGCACGAGACCCTGCCGGCGCTGCCGCGCCAGAAGCGCGCCGTAAAATCGCGTGTCGCGGATGATCATTTCCAGACGCTTTCGGAGGCTGTTACTCACAATCTGCCCCATCCTTCGACTTCGGTGTTGACGACGACGCCATATGGCAGCGTCCATGCGTAGCATTGTCGTGCTACAGTCCGCAACTGGTCAGTAACGGTTAGGCCCTTCTTCCTTGAGGCAACAATCGTGACAAAGAGCTTACCAGCAAGTTCATGCCAGAAATGATCGAGAAATTTCTTCAGCGCGCGACTAATGCTGCCGTGATAGTCGGGCGTGGCAAGGATCATGATCCCCGCCTGATCTATTCGCGCTTGCAGGCTTTCATAGCCTGGCAGCCCGTGAGCAGTTTTAGGGTCATACAGCGCCAGCGGCTCTCGTTTCAAGTCCAGAACATCAACATGAAAACCCAAATTCCGGAGAACTTCAGCCGTACGCTGTATCACACCGGAAAGCGCAGAGTTACTCTGCAGCGTTCCAACAACGCCGAGTACTCTGTTGAATAATTCGTCCATGTAAGAAATCGCGAACAGACCGCGAGAAGTTGCGATCAGCTTGCCCGTGTTCGGGCCGGGGCATCTGTCTCAATAGCTGCCTTCAATCGTTGCCTGATGGGCTGCGGCACAGTGGTCCTAACAGCCCTTCTCAACTGCCCTGTCCCACGTTCCGCCAGACGCCACAGCCATGCGTGGAGATCAGCGCCGGCACAGCATAACTTGCCCCTCCATTCGGCTACATCTCCAGGCGCCGGGCTAGAGGCACCGGTGCCGCCCTCGGGGGCAAGAAGAGAATAGCCAAATGGGACGAAGCGCGGCTCATACTTGCCGGCAACGTATTGGTAATAGCTACGAAACGGCGATTCTGTCCGCAGTTGACGCCAGCGCTCGAAATAGCGCCGGTTGTGAGAACCTGTCACTTCTTCCAGCGTCTCATCTCCCAGGGTTGCTCCAATGAAGTTCGCAATCTCGCGATGATATCTCCCTGGATCGGCAATGTATTGCTCGTAGGTCAACTCGTAGACGTTGTTAAGAAATTTCTTGTCTTCTTCAAACAACGCGTAGCAATGCAGCCAGTGCTCAAAGCCAACGTGCAGCGACGCCATGCTTTTCTTCCACCGTTGATTAGCCATACTTACCGCTACCGGATGACGCCGAATGACAATAAAGTAGCACCCGGGAAAAGCGGCTTGTAGAAACCTGGTCATGATCAAGTTCCCGGGCGTCTTCTCGATGCGAATATTCTTGCTCGGATCCCAATATCGCGACCAGCTCGCATGCAGTCGCTCAACATTCTCCGGCGTCAACAACTCAGACTTCTCGGTGAGGTGCGCCGTGGGATCGAACCCATACCAACCTGTCCCGCCTAGAACGTTGTTGACTGGGTAAAGGTCCTGCAGGTATTGACCCTCATCTTCAATTGCCCCGGTGTCTTTGAAGGCGGTGCTTTCTGGAAACCGGCCGATATTCCGGGCCAGCACGCTCGTGCCGCTCCGCTGGAGGCCACAGACGAAGACATGCTTTAATTTGTGATCAACGCTACGGCGTTGCACGGTCTGCATGGTAGTAGTGTTTCCGCTCATCCGAAAGCTCTAAGTAGTCGAAACTATCGTTACGCCATTCTTTTTTCGCTCCCTAAAAAGGGAGTCCCACCTCCGCAAGGCGCGGGATTTAAGGTGGTTGTAACTCCTTCGCACGTCTCTCGCAGTTGTAGTTCCCCAAATGCCTTCAATCCACGAGTATTTCCAGTTCATCTTTGGCTGCGTTAGCATATGGTCGAGAGATTTCGCGACTTCTTGAGCCTGCAGTGTCAGCGGGTCACCTTCGGAGTAGAAGTTTGAAGCCCACGTTCGAAGTCTCTGACTGCACGCTGATCTCGTTCGC
The DNA here is from genome assembly GCA_038254805.1 of Terriglobales bacterium. Lineage (GTDB taxonomy): Bacteria > Acidobacteriota > Terriglobia > Terriglobales > Acidobacteriaceae > Gp1-AA145. The sequence goes on along the minus strand of JBBSFW010000146.1, from coordinate 4,191 downwards.
TCACTGTTCTCAAGCGAGAGAAAATGCTCGATCTCAAGTTTAATGCCTAATAGATGCGCCTGAGCTTTCGCTCGAGACTGCCCTACGAAGCTAAGTCTGTCCGATCCTGTAATGCGATAGAACATTTTTGCATCAGGTACAAACTTAACCATCTCGCACTGGATCATGACACGGGACAAGTATTCCCCGTCGTCATTTGAGCCCAGTCTTGTATCCCACAATCCGGCTTTGTCCGTGAGCTCACGACTGATGAGCCAAGTAGCCGTCTGCATATGTGCGTTATCGCTTAGCTTTGTAATCATCCACTCGATCGGAGTTAAATCACGCCAAAGAGGATTCGGTCGGAACTTCGCTCGACTGGTTTGATGGTAAAATGATCCCCAAGGTCCCGCCAGCAAAGTCATCTTTCCCCTTGTTCGAGCCGCTTCCATCTGGCTGCATACCTTGTTGGGGGCCAGCAGATCATCAGCATCAAGCCATTGAATGTAGTCGCCCTGACTAAGCGAAAGAAGCTTGTTCCGGGCCGCCGCTGCCCCCCCGTTTGTTTGCGACACCACATGCACCGTCGGCGAGCAGTATGCTTTCGCGAGGACCAGTGTCTCATCGGTCGATCCATCGTCCAGAATAATTATCTCTTTACGCAGGCAGACTTGGCTTAAAGCGGATTCAATCGATTCGCGAATCCATGGAGCTGCATTGTATGCAGGTATGAGAATTGAAACGAGTGGTTGCACTTGTCAGCTAAACCAATTGATAATGTCAAATGGGCAACGCCGCAGTTCGGCCACCTCGCTCCGCATTTTTGAGCTGGGTGGTGACCGCCTCTTTCACCTGCTCCATGGAAATCGCGGTGGTCGCACGGCGATCGTAACCGCGCTGATAGAAGAACTCTTCCAGCAATGGTGAAACTACTTTTCGCTGCACGCCATAATCATGAATCTCCCAAGGGCTCGTGCAGGTGAATATGCTGACGCACCGGGTCCTGGTTCCGAGTGCAAAATGCATCGGCAGACTATCGCCTCCGACAAGGCAGGAGTGATTTTGCACATCAGAAAGGTGGTTAAGCAGTGAGCTTCTCCTGGGTAAAACATTCACGCGTAGACCTTCCTGTATGAGCTCGCGCCGCAGCTCGTCATAGTACGCCCAGTTCTTCATCGGCCAAACTGGACCTGCTTCCGCAGCGATAGCCACGTCGCCAACCAAGTCGGATTGTGCCGACTGCGGCAGCATGTACTCCTGCCCTTGAAACTTTAAGCCGAGCCCATCAAAGATTAACTGCTGATATGTCAGCCGGTTCCTGAGCTTCAGCTTGTCCGCTTCCTGTCTTCCAAATGCGCTGATGAGGCTCAGGTCAAACCATCCTCGCGAATTATCGGTGTATTCCAGTTTACCGTCACTTGAAAGATAGGAGCCAAACCACTGCGTCGCGCGAAGGTGGCGAGCGAATTGCGCTACCTCGAGTGTGTCCTCCAAATTGACGACCAAGTCGTACTTAGTTTCCGGGACTTTCCCGCGCTCCTCCCACGCGAAAGGTGATACTCGGTCGGCGAGGCCATCGAGCAAAGCGATGTTCTTCGATTCTGTTACCCAGATAACGTTTGCGTCGACGCATCTGAGGAGCGGTGTTGTCCGTACCACATCGCCCGTCGCTCCCAGTTTGATAATCAGAATAGTCACTCTCGTATTAACTCCCTCTTCACGCAGCAACGCTCGAGCCAAATGGAGCGGGAGTTTGGTGTGGCTTTCGCAATCGACGCCAACGCTGCCGTAATCTGATCCCCATCATTCCGTGGTAGGCCGCATATGGCAGCCGTTGGGACAATGCGCACAGGGTGCGATTCAGTTCCGCAGCTATTCGCCAGGTCGGACGTGTCTGGCCACGAATCGCGCGCATTTCTTCGACCCAATGGGTGACTTGGCCATCCAGCAGCTCATTAAGTTCTTCGGTCGGTCTAAGCAGCTGGTCCGCGATGTACCATTCAACGATCGCCGGAATTTGACGTTCGTGCTTGACTAGCGTTGTCGTGTCCCAAATTCTCGTCCTGGCAAACTTCTCAGGTAGAGACCAGGGAGTAGATGCGCCAATGTGCTCAAGTACACCATGGACGTAATCCTGAGGCCGCTCTTTCAGGCGATCGAAAAAATCGATGTGCACAGCCGCGCGTCCGAACGCCTCTGACCAAATCCTGACAATGCGCGTGTAATCTGAAGACAGTCTGCTGCGCGCACATTCCAGCTGGCGCAGAAACTCCCACGAGCTCACGCCTCGGACATCTTTATTCTGTAAACGCCCAAAATCATACAGTGCCTGAGACCATGCGCGCTTGATGGGATGGCGCAACGTAAGGATGACACGCAGGTCCGGCAGAAATTCCGCGATGCGCCTTACCTGCCAGGCTTCGAGGCGGGCATATCGAGGGGAGATTTCACCACGCACCGGTTTCGGGTTTTCACCTGGCGGCGGAGCGAAGTGCCGTCCGTACCACTCGAAATTATGATGGAGCATTCGCGGCATGAAAAAGAAGTCCATCTCCTTTTCATCGGCAATGCGAATGTCGGGATGGCTTTTGAGTACTTCACAAAGCCACGTTGATCCACACCGCATTGAACCGACTCCGATGAATGTCGGCAGACAAGGTTGTTGAGGCGTCGCTCTATTCGCCAAAACATTCATGCTGTTAGAGGAGGTAATCACGGGGCGCGCGAGACTGCGTTGCGCCCCGGAGCAGATGAAGGCTGTCGAAGCTTAATATCATTAAGAGTCCTTGAATGTTGGAATGTATACCGCGACACTCTCTGCCCCTCCGTGATGCTATTGCAGTGTAGCAGCAGCCGATCTATCGCATTCAACGTCAGCATCGTACTGATCACGTGAGTCCAGTTCTCTTTGCCACGGATATGCGAGTCGATAATCTTTGCAGCGCTGCCTGGTTTCCACAAACAGTGATTCGCGCTGGCATCAATCAGCACAGCTCGAAGGTACGGCGCCAGCCTTTTCCTAAACCAACTTCGATAATGAAGATATTTATGTTTTCCAAGGAGCGGAAGACAGGCGTTGACTAGATCAAATATGGGATCAACGCGACTGAGCCCGCCCGGCATGCCATCGTTGTGATAATAGTCCAGCTTGAAGGTGAACTCGCGTGCAAGCCGACGCAGGTTGAACGGAAACCCGCGATCTTCTAAACGGCGGTCGGTAGAAATTCGGGCCAATGCAGGAGCACTTCGTTTAATCAAGCGCCAGGCACTTTCAGGAGATCGCCGCAGGGACGCGGGCATCTGATAAGCGAGAGCGACGAGTGCGTTATCAATGAAAGGGGTCCGCACGATTACCTGAGAGCGAGCAACCGCTATGCTGCCAAAGAGATTCCATGGAATATTTTGAAAAGCGGCCGCTGTGACTGGATGAACCTCGCTCGGGCGGTAATCAGCATTTACGCGATTAACCAGGGATTGGAAGTCATCTGCCAGAATGGATGAGGGGAAACCAGATGGCTTGAAGGTAGACACCCCGCGCAGGATTTCACTGCCGAAAAGTCCAGTGAGCCGAATAGGCGAAATGCTCCGCGCTTTTGCGTTGAAATACACTTCGTGTGCGCCGGTGATGCCATAGCAGCCATCGCTGAGGTATACCGTGCGATCGGCATAAGAAGCAAAATTCTGGAAGAAATCCGGCTCGAGTCGCAGCAGGCGATGCTCAAGGTCGCAGGTCGCCGCCACTTCCGCCGCCACTCGGTCATCATACGTTGTTCTACACTCGCCGGTGAAGGTGTAGCAAAGAGGAATAGCTGACTTGGGTTTGCAGGCGAGAATCATTCTTGTGTCCAATCCGCCCGTCAGAGCGAGCCCGACAGAGGAGGACGTTGCGAAGTAGGCGGGCAACACCGTGGTGAATACGTGGTCAAGCTCCGCCTCAAACTGCTTCTCTGGAAGAACCGGCAGAGTTTCCCAATCGTGCGGGTGAAAGTATCTCTTCTCGTGAGAGCTACCATTCGTAAACGACCACACTGATCCGCCCGGAAACATTTCCATGCCGCGGAATAATGTTCGCCAATTGAGCGCGCAGCCGTAGGTCAGATACTGCGCGACACTTTCCTCGTCTAAGACCCTCAGTGCCGGCAGCACGCGGAGCAACGCCTTAGCTTCACTGGCGAAATAAAAAGCGCCATTCTGCTTGTGCCAATAAATCCG
>JBBSFW010000145.1:0-9238 GCA_038254805.1 Terriglobales bacterium | reverse complement strand
CCGTCAATCAACGCTGGCGCTGGCTCCTGCGCTTCATTTTTCGCGATTGGCTCAAATCCCAGTCGCCCGACCCAGCCCATTTGCCCTTGACCGCTTTGGTTAACTGCCGGATTTAGGTTGATAAATCTACTGAGAATCTCATAACCGATGCTGCTGCTGCCGCCGCCGTTACGGCGCAGGTCAAGAATGATGCCGGCGCCCTCACGGATCTTCGGAAATGCCCCCACGAACTGCCGGACCGTCTGGGAGTCCTCAAAACTGCTTAGCGTAATCAGTGCCCAGCCACCAGGGAGCGATTTCCACGCGAATGCGGGCGACGAGCGGACGTCCGAATAACCGCTTCGCCCGATCGAGAGTTCGGTTTCCCGTCCGTCTGAGGCGCGCAAAGAAAGGCGGACTGGCTGAGCTTTCGGCCCCCGAAGAAATCCATAGGTAAACGCTCTCAGTTCACGGTCCTGCGGCGTCGACGAACTCTGATAGGGTTCGATTTCTCGCCGGGCGTACGTCAGCACGGGTTCACCATCCACGCGCAGAATTTCGAGGCCGCGCGGATGCCCTGGGCCTCAAGAGATGGAGCGAACACTTCCTCGATAAACACTCGATCACCTATCTTGACCGTGCGCAACGGCGTTTTCGAACTGGTATCCAACTCTGGCGGAGCATAGACGTTTGTGTGGCCATCTTCCAGCAACGCACAAAGGCGCATGAACTGTTTGTAGTAATCGCCCGAGGACTTCGCCGCCTGAACTTTGGGAATCCACTCAAGATAGAGCCGATCCCAATGTAGCCGAATCAGCTTCTCCGGATAGCCGAAGTTGTATTTCACTTCGGACCAGAACTTTGACAGGCCCGCGACCCGCTCGGCTTCGGTCAGTTCGCCGCGAGACGGTCCTCCGAGTTCAACTGAATCCCAGAGCCGGTCATAAAAATGAAAACCAGCCAGTACGTTTTGGAACTCTGGTGTGGAAAGGAATGGTATAAACGCTTCGCGGCTCTCGATGAACTTTGCGAGTTCCGGTGAAGGCGAAATTTGCGAAGCCTGCCTGAGCACGCTGAGCATCTCCTCTTTGTTCAACCGTAATGCGTGCGCTTCCGCAAGATCCAGGAGGATATTCAGACGCCTGGCCTGGAGAAACTTGTTACCGGCCGCCAAATCGCGCACCAATGGCTGTTCCAGGTAGGCCATTGCGCCGGTAAGCAGTTCGATTCCTTTGGGGTCCTTCGCCGCCCAGAGCTTGGCAGCTTCCTGGCGCCGCGCCTGCACGAACTCATAGGCTTCCATGGACGTTTTCGGAGTTGGCCACTGCGCCGCCGCCACAAGCCCGGACATGATAAACAAGGATGCGTAGCGCTTTGACCTGTGTGTTGAAGGCATTCCTTTCCTCCGGAGCGGAACCGCACGGTGTTGGTGGATACCATCCGACATTCTTCGTCTCAATTTTTCATGGTGACACCGAGACCAAGGAATAGGCAACAAGAGGCGGATCAACTTGCCTGATGCCCTTTCGGTATCGTCCTTGAGCGAGCCAAATCTAGCATGGTTAGTCCGTTCATTCTGGTTCGCGTCCTTGCATTGCGATCAGGTGGCCGGGTTCGCAATTTCGGCCGGCCCCCTCCTTGTTGGCTCGCGTAGAGCATAAGCGGCCATAAGACGAAGCGCGCCTATTGCTCATATGTGGCACATCAATGCATAGATCCGCAGTGTACGCTGAATAATGAATTCTTTTGCGCGGGAAACCGGCGGGGCAGCCGGAACGGAACTTGCTGATTCCGGTCCTGTCGATGATGCCGTTGGCCACCGGCGGTCTGCAGCGCGCTTTCTATCCGCGGCTCCCATCTAACACATGCGGACAAGTGGATTATTTCCGAGTCGGCGGCTTATCGACAGCATGCCATCGCGCTCTCGCGACCATAGCTCGGCCGGTTACTCAATAAGGACCGTCATTCCGGCGGAACCCGCTGATCCGCTCATATTTTTGATAGTGGAGACTACGTTACCGGTACGGCCAACTCCACCAGAGTCGACAAGGATCACCATCTTTCCGGAGTGCATAAACCCAAGAATCGCATTTAATCAACAGGCTCTTCGTGTCCTCAGGGACTAGTTCGGTATCTATCGTCGGGAACTCGCATACCCGATATTTCGAGCCGTAACGTTTGGTGAGCCACTCCTGCCATGTTGGACAGCCCGGCCTATCTTTGGACCGGTCGAAACCGCCACGGAAGGAATAGTAACTGAATTCGCTGAGCCCATCCGGTTTCCGACCAAGCAGTGACATAATGATGATCTCTTCGGCGGAACTGGGCATACCGGCAATCCAAGAAACAACCACGTCGTCGTTGATTGTTACCTGCTTAGGTCCCATCCATCTTCCTGGCCTCGCGCATGTGTAGAGAGAACCGGCTATTGAAAGGTTCTTCAGCGTATGGCTCGTCAGACGATAGGGTTCGCTCAGTGATTGTTCCACTATACTCTTCTGACTGCATTTCATTTGGCCGAAAAACGCCCATTGCTGGCATGTGGCAGGTCAATGGATAAATCCTCCCTGACGCCGTTGTGTACGACCACGCCGGAAGAGCCGCACTTCCAAAATGCGGCCCTGTGCATAGTGGATAATCGCGCGTCCGCCGGACATGCCAACCTCATACCTAGCGCATCGTCTCTAAGTATTCACCAGTGGTGGCATCCACGTAGATCGAGTAATTGCTGGCCGATACGGACTGTCCCCAGATCACGCGCCAGGCCAGGTCTGGAAACCGGGGAGTCTGCTCCAGCAGGTAAAATATCGGCTTATCGGGGTACTTCTTCACGTATTCCGCGCTCTTTTTGAGGGCGGTCTGGTAAGCTGCATCGGAATCGATCTTGAAAGCCGGAATTACCCACGGGACGGCCTGTCCCCTGGGTCCGGCGTAGTCCTCATCGAGTCCAGAAAATATTCCTTTGTGCAGATTGCCGGTTCCTTCCACCACCGAATAGGTGAATGTCTTCGACTTTTGCTTGCTGGGGGAGATGAACGTGGCTTCCCATGCCCCGCTCTTGCCTGGTTCACTCTTGACCTGCTCCAATTGGATGCTGGAGAGCCGTATCGCTTGGATATCGGTGGACCAAACGCGTGCCGACGGGTACATCTGATAGAAGGCGAAACGGCCGGTTACGGGCTCTGGGGGCTTCTCCGGGACTTTTTGCTTCTGTGCTTCCGTTGGCGTGCCGGAACACCCAACAAAGATGGTGGCTAATCCGCAGAGGAAAGCCGCTCGGAGCGAGGTCATTCCTACATGGTAAACCGCCGGACCTCCCACCTGGTGTTCTCGTGTGGGATAATTCAAGCGGTAGTCGAGGTATCCCTTATGAGTTATGCATTCCTACTTCGCAGCTTTTTCGGGCTGATGGTGGTTACCGGTGTGTCCGTGGTACCTGCGTTCGCGCAGCGGGGCGCAACGGGTGGAACTTCCACTGGCCCGTCCCCCGGTGCTGGAAATGCCGGAACAGGTACTGCAGGTCCTGGTGTGGGCAGCAATCCCGGTGCGGGCAGCATTGGTACACCGGGCACGAGCAATCCGCGCGTTGGGCAGCAGCCGCAGACTCAGCAGCCGATGCCGGAGATGCAACGATCAATTTATCTCTCCGGGAAGGTAACGATGGACGACGGCACGCCGCCACCCGAGTCTGTCGTGGTGGAGCGTGTGTGCAACGGTGCTCCCCGGCCCGAAGGCTACACGGATTCTAAGGGCCGCTTCAGTTTCGCATTAGGACAGAATTCGGCGATGATGGCGGACGCAAGCGTGAGTTCCATGGGCAGTGACGGCATTGGCATGGGTGGGCCGGGAAGCTCTAGAAACAGCGGGCTTGGCACCGGCGGCTTCGGATCGGCGGGCGGAGCGAACGCGCGGGATCTGATGGGCTGTGAGATTCGCGCTTCTCTGGCAGGTTTCCGCTCCGATATGGTGAGCCTTGCCGGACACCGGGCCATGGACAATCCGGACGTCGGGGTAATTGTGCTGCACCGGCTGGCCAAGGTGGATGGGTTCACGTTCAGCGGCACCAGTGCATTCGCGCCAAAAGATGCGCGCAAAGCATTTGAGAAAGGCCAGGAGGCTGTAAAGAAGAACAAGATTGCCGATGCGGAGAAGGAATTCCAGAAGGCGGTCGACTTGTATCCGAAGTACGCGGTGGCTTGGTACCGCCTCGGTTTGTTGTATCAGCGTCAGAAGAAACTGGACGATGCTCGAAAGTCGTACGCCGAGTCGTTGAAGGCGGATTCAAAATACGTCAGCCCCTATGTGGAGCTGACCAAGTTGGCCGCCATGGATCAGAACTGGCAGCAAACGATCGACTACAGCGATAAGGTCCTAAAGCTGAATCCTTACTTCTCGCCGGAGCTTTACTTTTACAGCGCCGTGGCCAATCTGAATCTCAAGAATATGGATGCCGCCGAGGAACATGCGCGCGAGGCGGTCAAGATGGATACGCAGCACCGGTTTCCGAAAGCAAATGAGGTGCTCGGCGTTGTGTTGGCGAACAAGCAGGATTTCAAGGGCGCGGCTGAGAACCTGCGCAGCTATTTGAAGTTCGCTCCCGGTGCGCCGGATGCGGATCACGTGAAGCAGCAGTTGGAGCAGATTGAACGGAATATTGCACCAACGGCCGCGAGCACCAAAGAGCCGTAATAGAATTCTGCTCAAATCCCGGCGCCGTGGCGTTAGAATGTCGTAATGCGTTGCCAATTACGCCCGGCGTCACGCCTGGATTTCACCGCGTGAGGCAATCTTTCAGAAAGTTGCTTGCCTTGCGGGGTTATGCAGTGTTCGATACGCGGACTCAATACGCCCGCGACGGCCTCTTCACTCAGCATAACGATCACTTTCGGGACGGTGTGGAATTTCAAACAGCCTACGCCCGGGGTGTACAAGCCAGCGGTGGCGTGGACCCGCGGTTTGAATGGCGCGTTCACGTCGCACTATGGGCTGCTGCAGCAGCCGTCCGTGTACCGGGCAACTTCGTTGAATGCGGCGTCAACGCAGGATTCATCAGTTCGGCTATCATGACGCATCTGAACTGGCAAACGATCGACAAACGATTTCACCTGATTGATACCTTCACCGGCCCTGTGCTTGCGTTGTACTCCCAGGAGGAGATTGATCGAGGCCGGGTTAGCTTCGCTCAAGATGCAATCGACGCCGGGGCCTATGTGACCGATCTCGACCGGGTTCGTGCCAACTACTCTGAGTGGCCAAACGTCGAAATCCATCAGGATGCGATACCGGAGATATTGCCGGACCTGCGAATCGGCAACATTGCCTTCCTCCACATAGACCTCAATTGCGCGGCTCCTGAGAGGGCGGCGCTTGAGTTCTTTTGGAACCAACTTTCACCAGGTGCGCTGGTCTTGTTCGACGATTATGTCTACACCGGTTACAGCAGCCAAACGGAAGCGATCGATAGCGCCGCCCGAACACTTGGGATTAAGGTATTATCCTTGCCTACAGGTCAGGGACTGATCGTCAAGTAGATTCCGCTCAGTGGGCGGAGTACTGCGGTTGCGGCGGGTTCAACTTCACCTGCAGGGTCTTCTCTTCTTCGCTGACGTCGAAGATGTCGCCGAAGGTCTGGTAGTGCTTGGCAATGACTTGCACGCGGATTTTTCCTTGCGGGATGGATGGGATCTTTGCCATTCCCTCCTGATTGGTACGGACTTCCCAGCGTGTCTGGATTTTCTTTCCAAGCTTGATAAGCGAGCGGCCTTCGACAAACTGAACGATCACGGCTGCGCGGTCGACTGGCTTGCCCTCCAAAGTTTGGACCTGAATCTTCAGCTTCGTCATCGGCGCACCCGACACCAGGGGCGTGAAGGGGACCAGCATTCCCAAGGCGATTGCAATTCGCAGCAGCATGTTTTGACTATTATCCTACGAGATGTCGGGCAGTAAAAATTTCTGGGGTGTTCCGGAGGCCGCGGCGATGGCTTCGGCGGCTAGATACCCGCTCCGCACTGCTCCTTCCATGGTCGCCGGCCAGCCCGAGCGGGTCCAGTCCCCTGCGAGAAAGACGTTCGGATGCAGGGTCCGGTTCCCGGGCCGTTCCGACTCCAGGCCGGGCGCCGCCGAAAAAGTAGCGCGAACTTCCTTGATTACGTGAGATCTTACCAGCTTCGCCCGGCCGGCCTCGGGGAAAAATTCGGCGAGCTCTTTGAGCGCCAGTGCGATCACATCGCCACGGCTTTTGTCCAACAGGGTCCGTGATGCGCTGACTACCAGTTGCAAATAGGCGCCGTTTCCTTTATTGAACATCCATTGTATGGTGCGGTCCAGTAACACGGCGTGCGGAAGATCCGTAATGGGACGGTCAAACCAGAGATGGATTCCGGTAATGGGAGAGTGCTGTAACTGCGGCACGGGCAGCTCCGGCGCGATGGCGCTTAACTTTTCGAACGGCACGCTGCTGACGTAGTAGTCGGCTTTGTGAAGCTCTCCGTTGATTCGTGCCCCATCCGGACCGAGCTTTTCCACTCCCGCCCGCAGGTGAATGCGCACGCCGGGAAACTGTTTCCATGCTTCGGAGCTGTACAACGCACCGAGAGGCACCTTCGGAATGCCCATTTCATACGATGTGCTGCGGGCCAAAAAGCCTAGCCAAAACACCTGAAAACCATGAATGGCCGACATTCTTTCGAGGTCTTCATTGATGGCGCTGACCAGCACCTGACGCCAGAATCGTTCGACGGCCCTGGGGGTCTGGCGCTTCTCGGTTAGCCACTGCATCATCGTGATCCGATCGAGATCCTTTCGTGACGTTCGTTCGGCTTGCAGTGCGAGGAGACCGCGGCCCAACGATAATTTGTCTGCGAGGCTCAGGCAGCGCATTTTCAGGAAAGACCCGGCAAAATGGAACGGGCGCGGCAGTAGACCGGCTCGTAACGTGGAGACACGTCCGCCGGGCTCGATGAAATAGAATTCGCGATGAAAGGTGATATCGCCAGCTACATTGAGACGTTCGTAAAGGTCGATCAGGTTGACGCAGCAGCGCAGCAAGACGTGCTGGCAATTGTCGATGACCTCAGACGCCGCATCCGAAGGGGACAGCGGGAAGGAAGTGGCGCGGCCACCCAGGAAACCACGCGATTCAAAGAGGTCCACCTGGTAACCGGCACTTCCCAGCGCAGCCGCGGTAGCCAGCCCAGCCAAGCCGCCACCGGCAACGATTACAGAAGACATCCGTAAAAAAGTTACTTAATGGGAACGGGAATGCGGTCACGCAATCCGCCGCCACCACCGCCATTAAACGCAGTGACGATCCATAGACAGATTACGGCAAAGAGAACCAGAACCAGATCAGAAATATCCATCAGAGATTAAACCCTATTATCTCTCATCGGTGCTCTTACGGCAAACCACCGGATATTTGTGGAGCTTGCCGCGGGTCTAGCTTGCATCCTACATATTAAGAGAATTTTTCTCCTGAGCGGTACTTCCTAGTTGTTACAGGGATAGACGGGCTGCGGGTTCGCGGCCGATACCCCTCTCTTACTTATGGAAGACCGGAAAAAGATCTCGATCCTGCTTGCAGATGACCTGAGCCTGGTACGCGAAGGGCTCGCCTCGCTTTGCGAGACAACTGGAGTGTATTGTGTAACAGACCAGTGCGGTGAAGGCGCCACTGCGCTCTTGCTGCTTCAAACAAAGAGACCGGATATTGCGATTCTGGATTTGAACATTCCCCGCCTGTTCAGTCTTGAGATTGTGCGAAAGATACGGGAACAGGGGTTCACCACCAAGGTGCTGGTGATCTCTTCCCGTGGCGACCGCAAACTGGTCTTGGAGTCATTGCGGAGCGGGGCGAATGGTTTCCTATTGAAATCAAACTCTGCCGTGCAATTGTTGGAGGCTCTCTCGCAAATCATGGCGGGTGGAATTTATGTATCGCCGGAGATGGACTTTGACAAGCTGTTTCTTGGACAAAGGAAGAGCGATATGGGCGATCCGCTTGAAAGCCTAAGCTCACGGGAGTATCAGGTGTTCTCGCTCTTGATCGACGGCATTCGTGCGAAAGAGATAGCGGCACGGCTGGATTTGAGCCCAAAAACGGTGGATACGTACCGGGCGAGTTTGATGCGGAAGCTGGAGATTTACGACTTGGCGGGACTGGTGAAATTCGCTATCCAGCGGGATCTGACCTCGGTGGCTTAGCCGGTCCTCTTTATCCCCACAGGGTTGGTGATAGACTTGCGTCTTCACTGCCGCCCTACGGCCAGAATCCCTGTGGGAGAAGACGAATCGGATGAGGACGCCAATCGAAACCGCTGCGGTTTTAGTACTCTGCGGGGCACTCGCAATATTCGGACAGACCGTAACCAGCACAATCACCGGCAGACTGACGGACCCTGCGGGAGGAATCGTTCCTTCCGCAAAGATCCTCGTTGTGAATGAGGAATCGGGTACAACCACAAACACGGAATCCAATGAGGCAGGTATTTACCGCGCGGGGTCCTTGTCGCCCGGTATATATCGCATCGAAGTGGAGGCCCCAGGCTTTCAGCGTCTATTGAGAAAGGCTGTTGGCGTCCAGGTGAGCCAAGTGGTTCAGGTGGATCTCAGCTTGCAGTTGGGTAGCATTAACGAGACGGTCAGCATCACGGGCGCAGCGCCCATAATTGAATCCCAGACATCCAGCGTCGGCCAGTTAATTGAGCGCAGCAGCCTTGAAGGAATGCCGTTGCCCAATCGCGCGGCGACGGCGCTGATTACGCTCTCTCCGGGTGCGGTGGTAATCGACTCGGGTTCCGGCGGCGAGAATATCCCGATTTTCAGTGTCGCCGGCGGAAGGGCCCGGAATCAAAACTACACGCTGGATGGAGGGAATGCGACCAACGTTGTCGGCCTCGCAGTGCCGCAACAACAGAACAGCCTGCCGATGGATGCGATGCAGGAATTTCGAGTAATCAGCAACTCGTATGCGGCTGAATATGGACACTCCACTGGCGGGGTCATCACATTATCGACAAAATCGGGCACAAATGAGTTTCACGGAAGCTTGTTTGAGTACGCGCGGAACGACGCACTGGACGCCCGGAACTTCTTTGCTACGTCGAAGCCTCCCTTGCGATTGCACCAGTTCGGCGCCTCCTTCGGGGGGACCGATCCGGGGAGACACGACGCACTTCTACGATAGCTGGCAGCAAACTCGGCAAAACACCGCAAGCACACTGATACCGACCGTTCCCGAGAAGGCTCAGCGCACCGG
>JBBSFW010000144.1:0-9249 GCA_038254805.1 Terriglobales bacterium | reverse complement strand
GGTGATCTGGGCCTGCGCGCCTGGCCCCACATCAATGTCCATTTCCAAACGATCGCCGCCCAGAACGCCTCCCGAGACATTGTTCAGATGTGCCAGGCACTCACCCGTGGCTGTGGGGAATCCACGCACCACTTTCCAGGGAGGATCCTGTCTCGTAACATGGAGCGCGGTGCCGCCGCCGTTGCGATCGAATCGGAGACAGAGTCGGCCGTCCATCAACTGATGAACAGGCGAGTGGGTAGCAACGGGTGTCGCATTGAGCCGATTTCGAGTGCGGGCTGGCAGCACCAGACCTCGTCGATGGACTGGGACTGGCTGCCTTCTGCCGCTTCCAGGATGCGCGTCTTGAGCTTCCAAAGCAGCTCGCTTGCCCTGGTCTGGCCCAACGGCAGCAAGCGCTGGCATGCCGATAGTTGCCCATAGAGGGATTGGTGCAGGTAAGCGGCGCAGACCAAGTCCGGGTCCAGTTCGAGTGTCCTCCCCACCACTCCGAACGCAATGCAAAGGTGGCATTCCGCCTGGCCGAAATCCTGCTGGAGCAGGGATCCCGCCAAGCCCAGGAACCGGCGTCCCAGTTTGAGACTGGCAGCACGACTCTCGCGGGCCACCCGCAGCGCGCTGAAGCGGGCGTTCAGATCGGCAATCGCCCGGGCAGCGTAACCTGCGCGGCAAAATACCGCTTCGAGTTGCCCGCTTTCTTTCAAATAATCTGAGAAGAACGTCTCGATGTTATCGACTCGTAGAGTTTCCTCTGAGACTAATGTCTCAAGCCCGAAGGTGTGGGCCCCGGCACCGATCGGCAGCGCACTGTCGGCCAGGTGGATCAGTTGCAAGTGACCAAGAAGCAAGGATAAATCCCGGAACTGCTCCAGTTTAACAATCGCCAGTCCAGTCTGCTTGGCTTGTCGCCGAAAAAGCTTCAGTGCGACAATAGGTTTGTGGGACATTCGTCAGCTTGTCCCCGCTCTCGGAGGTTCTCGGTTTGGCTGTTCCCGTATCGCAGATGTGGACCGTCGCCAGCTATGTGCTGAAGCAACGGCTGGCCGGTCGTCAGCGCTACCCGCTGGTACTCATGCTGGAGCCGCTGTTCCGTTGCAACCTGGCTTGCGCCGGATGCGGCAAAATTCAATACCCGCCTCACATTCTGAAAATGAACCTGACGCCCGAGCAGTGCTTCCACGCCGTGGAAGAGTGCGGTGCGCCGATGGTTTCGATTCCGGGCGGGGAACCTCTGATGCACCCCGATATCGTCCGGATCGTGGAAGGTCTGGTGGCCCGCAAGAAGTACATTTATCTGTGCACCAATGCTTTGCTGTTGAAGCAGAAAATCGATGAATTTCAGCCCAGCAAGTACCTCACGTTCTCCGTGCACATGGATGGGCAGCGCGAAGAGCACGATCTCTCGGTTTGCAGAGAGGGGGGCTACGATATCGCGATCCAGGGGATCAAGGAAGCGCTGAAACGCGGCTTCCGCGTCACTACAAATACTACTTTGTTCGATGGCGCCGACCCGCGTAGCGTGCGCGACTTTTTCGATGAAATGATGGCGCTGGGCGTGGAAGGCATGATGCTGTCGCCTGGTTACTCCTACGACAAAGCTCCCGACCAGCAGCATTTCCTGGGCAAGGAGACCACCCGGAGCCTGTTTCGCACCATCCTGTCCAATCGCAAGCCGGAGTGGAGGTTCAATCTTTCGCCCCTGTTTCTCGAATATCTGATGGGGCGGCGCGATTACGAGTGCACACCCTGGGGCATGCCCACTTACAATCTGTTCGGATGGCAGAAGCCCTGTTACCTTCTGCAGGACGGCTACGCTGAAACCTTCGCTGAACTGATGGAAGCCACCGAGTGGCATCGCTATGGCGGCGCTTCCGGGAATCCCAAATGCGCCAATTGCATGGTCCACAGCGGTTACGAAGCTTCGGCCGTGAACGCTACCTTCAATTCCTGGCGCGGATTCCTCGCCACCGTCCGGGGTACTCTATCGTCGCGGTATGCAGATCCGGTTGCGCTCGCGGCGATTGATGCACCGGTCCGCCGGGAACAGCCGGTTCTGGTACAACTGAACTCGTAGCGGAAGCTGTTTCGATGAGTGACGACCTTCAGGGCCGCGTTTGGCAGATCGCCTCCGATGAAGATCTGCGCGCCGGATTGGAGCAGGCCTTCGACTACCGCGGTGACGTGACCATCACGCGTAAAGACGGCAGCACGGTGGAAGGCTACCTGTTCGACCGCCGGACCGGAACCAATTTGAACGATTCCGTAGTGCGGCTCTTTCCAAAGGATCAGCCTCAGAAAGTTGCAGTCTCTTACGCGGAGATTGCCGGACTGTCCTTTAGCGGTCGCGACACGGCGGCCGGCAAGAGTTGGGAAGCCTGGATGAAGAGATATCTGGAAAAGAAGGCTAGGGGCGAGAAGGCCGATCTTGAGCCGGAAAAGCTGGACTGAACTCCGCCTGTTCGCATCTAAATAGTAGGGAAACTCCCATGACTCTCCGCGACAAAGCAGCGCAGTTGCCACTGCTTCCGGGCGTCTATCTCTACAAAGACAAGCACGGCACCGTCATTTACGTCGGCAAAGCCAAAAGCCTGCGCGCGCGCGTCCGCAGCTATTTCAACGACGATCGCCTCGCCGATATCAAGACTGGCACTCTGATCGCGGAGGCCACCGATGTCGATTTCATCACCGTCGACAACAACAAAGAGGCCCTGGCCCTTGAGAACGAGCTGATCAAACGCTGGAAGCCCCGCTTCAACATCCTGCTGCGGGATGACAAGACCTATCCGTACGTCAAGCTGACGGGCGGCAAGTATCCTCGCGTGTACGTCACCCGCCGGTTGCTGAAAGACGGATCCACCTACTTTGGCCCGTACTTCCCCGGCAATCTGGCCCACCGCTTAGTGCACTTCATCCACCGGCACTTCATGGTCCCGTCGTGCAGCGTGGATTTCGCACGAACTCACTCGCATCCGTGTCTGCAGTTTCACATCCACCGCTGTCTGGGTCCTTGCGTCGCAGGCTTGACCACCGATGAAGCTTACGCGACCGCCGTCCGCAACGTCCGGCTGTTCCTGGAGGGGCGGCTGAAGGACCTTACCGAGGATCTGCGGCAGCGCAGAGATCGGGCCGCCGAAGAGATGCGTTTTGAAGAGGCCGCCGGCCTGCGCGACTTGATGGCGACAGTTTCAGAGATGGAGCAGAAGCAAAAAATCGCGGCCGCCGAGGGGGAGAATATCGATATCTTTGCCTTCTATTCCGAGCCGCCGCTGGTTGCGGTGAATCTGTTCCACTTGCGGAACGGCCGCATCGTAGACCGCCGGGAGTTCTTTTGGGAGGACCAGCAAGACTTTGAAGTGAGCGAGTTCTTTTCCTCCCTGCTGAAGCAGATTTACCTGAATCAAGAGTACATTCCGGCCATCGTGCACGTTCCGGTGGATTTCGAAGATCGCGAGCCTTTGGAAGAGCTGCTCACGGAGAAGCGGGGGCACAAAGTCGAAATCGTAACGCCGCAGAGGGGCCAGAAGAAGGCCATGCTCGCACTCGTGGAGACCAACGCCAAGCATAGTTTTCACCAACGGTTCCGGGTGCTGAAGCCGTCCTCCAAGGCCATCGAGGAAGCGCTGCGGGAAGCGCTCAATTTGCCCGAGTCCGCCAGACGGATTGAATGCTTCGATATCTCCCACATTCAAGGCACCGGCAAGGTGGCCAGCATGGTGGTCTGGGAAGACGGCCGGATGAAAAAGGCGGACTACCGTAAATTCATCATTCGCACTGTGCCTGGTAACGACGATTTCGCCTCCATTTATGAAGTGGTCACGCGGCGCTATGCGCGGCTTCAGCAGGAGAACAAGCCCTTACCCGGACTGATACTGATTGATGGCGGACTGGGGCAACTGCACGCCGCCGCCGAGGCGCTGGAGGGGCTCGGCATCATCAATCAACCGCTGGCCTCGATCGCCAAGCGCGAAGAGACCATCTACGTGTTTGGACAGGAAAATGAGCCGGTGAAGCTGGACCACCATTCGCCCGTGCTGCACTTGGTCCAGCAGGTGCGCGACGAAGCCCACCGCTTTGCGGTCACCTTTCACCGTACCCGCCGCAATGCCGCTCAACTGACCTCGGAGTTGGAAGAAGTGGATGGGATTGGCCGGAAAACGCTGGAAAAGCTTCTTCGGGAATTCGGCAGCGTGGAACGCGTGCGCTCCGCTTCGCAGCAGGATCTCGCTAAACTGGTGGGGCCTGCCGGGGCAAAGAAGTTGCGCGAGTTTTTCGAATTCCAGGTGATACCGTAACTTACCGGAGCACCAGTTCGGGCTCGCTCTTAAACTCGAAATTCTCACCTGCTGCGTGCACGCGTAACTTGCCGGGGCCCAGCGGCTTTCCAGAGTTGGCGAAAAAGACGGCGCCGTCGGTGGATTCGCCGGGGTTCAATCGGGTGGATACCATAGCTATGGCGGATGCCGCTGCCGCCGCCTTCAGCCGGGCAGAAGTCACTTCTGCCAACGCATTGCGGCGCCGCACCTCATAGCCGTTCGTCGATTGCAGGCGCGAATTTCCATAAAGGCCCGCTTCGTAGGTGGAAACCAGCTTGATGACATCATGGCGGCTAGCCTTCTCGATTAGCGAGTTCACCACCGTCAACGCCGGCGAAGCCTCCGCGACCGAGCCGTTATCCCGCTGATACGTGAAATCTTCCGGTTTGACTGTCCAGGCTATTTTCGATCCGTTGGACACCGCCACCTGGACAATGGAAAACTCGCGAACGTGCGAAGGCAGCGGCGCGAACATAATCGTGACGCCGTTCTTTGTCAGGGTCTTGTAACGCAGACCGTTCTGCTCGAACTCAATAGTTTGCGTCCGCAAACTCGAACAGACGGCCAATAAAATTGCTAACCGCGCTACCAGGATCGGCAGCCGCGGACGAAGGGACATACTTCCATCATAGAGTCGATCGATAACCGATCCGCAGCTCTAGGCCGGTGGTTCGCCCTCTTCCGCTTCCTTCTGTTCTTCCTTCGGCGAATAGTAGGAATGGTAATAAGTGTACTTGCTGTAGAGCTCACCGCGCCGGGCACCGTTCACAATGATTCCCAGCACATTGTTCTGGCACAGCGACTGCATGGCGCGCGTGACGGAATCGATGGTAGTTGAGCCAATTCGCACCACCAGGATCGTCCCGTGACAAAGGGTGGAGAGCAGGTTTGCATCGGCGGCGAACAAAAGCGGCGGGCTGTCCAGGATGACCCAGTTGAAAACCGTCGGTAACTGATCGAGCATGTCCTTAACCTCTTTCAGGTTAAGAAGCTCCAAAGGATTGATGACGGCCTCGCCTGCGGGCATGACGTACAAGCCGGTATCACCTACACGCCGGATCGCCTCATGCAAGGGAACCTTGCCCAGCAGGTAATCGGTGGCACCCGGGCTGCGGTCGATCTGCAGCAGGTTGTGGGCGATGGGCCGGCGGAAATCGAAATCGCACAGCAACGTGTTGTTGCCGGAAAGCTGGGCTTCAGCCATCGCGAGATTCAACGCCGCGAAAGACTTCCCTTCGGCGGGCGAAGCACTGGTGACCACGGTCGTATGGATAGGCTGGAGACTCTGCATGTGGTTCAGCCTGGTCCGCAGAGTGCGAAACTCTTCAGTGGGAGCCTCATGCGGGTTGCCTGGATCGATCAGCAGCGAATCGGGTGATGGTCGATAGTTCACCGTCTTGATCTTGTCCAGCAGTCCTTCGAGCGGATGGGTCAACAGAGCCGCGCCAGCGGACTGTGCGGAGCCGCGCGGCGATCCGTCGCGGTACGACGGAGCGCGCGAAGTTTCATTCCGCTCGGCTGGAGCCGAGGGTGCTCCGGAAGAAACCTGTTCTGCCCGTCTTAGTGCATCGTGAACGCGGCTCATGCTATATTCTCTCCCAGCTTTTCAGCGCAGTTATTAAAGTTTTGTTGCATAGTAATACGCCACCGAGCTGGACATCACTACCACGCCCACCAGGCATGCGGTCGACCAGGCTAGCCAGCCTAATCTGCGCCTCCGGCGCACCACCAGATCGTTTTCAAGAAGCGGGATGCTGCCCAGAATTTGCAGTTGGGTGTAAGCGCGAACATCCTTCAGGTTCTTGAGTGCAGTGTTTTTGACCTCTCGGGCGCCAGCCAGGAGGAGACCAACTACTAGCCCGAGGCCTGTACCAGCCAGAACGATCATGCTACGTTTCGGTTCGATAGGAGTCTGTGGAACCGTTGGCTCCTCCAGAGATTCCAGCCTTTCCCCCTGGTTTTGATCAATGATCTTAGTCGCAAACTCGGATGAAAGGGATTTTTTGTCCAGCTCTTCATAGTCCCGTTTAGCGAGAGCCTGCTCTCGCAACAGCTCGTCGTACTCGCGCATTCCTACCGGCATGCCTTGTAAGCGGTCCTGAATTCCCTTCATTTGCGCGTTCAGTTGAGCCACCTGCTTTTGATAATCCTGCATCTCCAGATCTTTGGCCTCTGCTAATCCCGCAATACGCTTTGCTACCGCATCGTAATCCCGTTGTTGTTTTACGAACTCCGGGTTGGGAGGCCTGGGGGCCATCTGTTCCGGCTTCTTGCTGCCCTCTTCCTTCGCAATCGCCTCACGCTGCTTCTTTACTGAATCCAGTTTGGCGACCAGCGTTTGCACATCCGGGTGCGATTCTTTGTACCGCTCACGACTCGCAGCCACAGCATTCTCAAAATACGCAATCTCCCGGTCCTTCTCGGCTAACTTCTCGTTCTTCTGCGTGATGCCCTGCTCCTGAAGGGAGGGATCCTTCAAAGAAGAGGCCTGGTCTTTATTAATGCGCAGTTGGTTTTCAAGCAGCAGCTTTTCCTGACTCACCCGGCTCATTGAAGAATTCAGGTTCATCATCTGCGCCTGGAGCGCGTTGTACTGCTGATAATTGGTGGAGCTCTGCTCGGGCAAACGGCCCATGTTGCGGGAGCGAAAGCCGCTTAATCTCCCCTCGAT
Source organism: Terriglobales bacterium (assembly GCA_038254805.1). GTDB lineage: Bacteria > Acidobacteriota > Terriglobia > Terriglobales > Acidobacteriaceae > Gp1-AA145. Next base: position 2,265 of record JBBSFW010000144.1, on the reverse strand, counting down.
CGCGTCCAGCTTCTTCTTAGCGGCGTCCCGACCCGTGTTGATGAACTGCGTCGTGTAGACAGTCTGCTCCGAAGTCTCTTTCCGGCTCTCTTCCAGGAACCGGCTGATGAGATTGGCGGCTACTTTTTGCGCCACTACTCGGTTGTTGTACACGAACCCAACCTGGAATGCAGGAACCGAAGGCTTTCCTCCGACTTGCCCGAAGGTCTGCACGGTACCAACGCGAATGTCACGTTGCCGCATGTTTTCGATCACATCGTCGATAGGCAGGCTGCGGAGCTCTTTCTTGTACAGATCGTAATTGTTGATGATGGTTGTAAGAGTCTGCCGGTTCAGAATGCTCTGAGTGATGGAATTGATTCGGCCCTGCAGGTCCGAGTTCAGATTGCTGGGCACATAGGATTCGGGGACCCGGGGCGGAACCACGCGGATGATTCCTGTTGACAAGTAGGTATCGGGCCAGAGAAATGCAACCACGACGGAGGTGACTAATGCCAAAAATGTAGGGCCGAAAATCCACGCCTTATGACGTCGGAAAATATCAATATAATCTTCGATGTCCAAGGGACGCCTGCTGACGGTTAGTGAATCCTGTGGCTGCATGTATGGTTCCTGTCCTTAAATAGTCCTTGAAGCCCGTTACGGCACGATGATGTGATCGCCAGCTTCCAGCAGAATATTTTGCTCCTGCTTCTTTCCGGAAGTGACCTCTTTGTAATTGAACTTAAATCGCTTAGTTCCGCGCAAAATGATCACTCTCTTGGGATTGGCGAAATCTCTGAATCCGCCCGCATTGCTCAGAGCCTCCAAAACTGTGGTGGGCGTGACTAGGGGAAACGATCCAGCTTTGTTTACCTGCCCATCGATGAAATACTTCTTGCTGCGCACGTCGGTGACAAAGATCGTAACATCGGGTTTGTTTATGAACTTAGCCAGACTTTCTTTCAGGTCTGTCGTAAGCTGTTGCGGTGTCAACCCGCCGGCCTGTACCTCGCCAACCAAGGGAACGGTGATCTTCCCGTCGGGGCGAACTGCCACTTGAAACGTGAAGTCAGGTTCTCGCCAGGTCTTAATGTAGATCACGTCTTCCGCGCCGAGCACGTACTTGTTGGGGTCTACTGCCGCGCCTACTGAATCCGGCGCTCGGTTTGGAGCGGCAGACGCCGGACCTTCCGCAGGCTTGCTTGGCAGATCGGGTTTAGACTGCGCCGAGGCGGCCAACAGCGCACCAAACAGCACAGCCGGCAGAACCGCGAACCAACTTTTTGAGGCGATACTTGTGACAGCACCGAACTTCACTTTTTGCACACTCCTCATAAACACTGAATCTAATGGTTTCATCGGCTTCCGGCACTGCCATCATGAGTCAGGCGGATACCTTATTGTACACTGTTTAGTTGATAGATAGACCTGCGGATTCGCTGCCCCGATTCGTGCTGAACTCCCCGGAGGGATTCTGGAACTTGCGGTAAACAAGCCATTAAACCGGCATTCGCCAGCCGGCCGGTACCGTCGTACTGGCACCTAGTAACCTACCTACGCCTACCTTACACCCATGCGCTATTTTCTCGCTAAAACGGAACCGGGCAGCTATTCCATCGACGATCTGGAACGGGATCGGACCACCGTTTGGGACGGCGTCACCAATGCCCAAGCCGTCCGGGCTATCCGCGACATGCAGCGAGGGGATACACTTTTCGTTTATCATAGCGGCGGGCAAGCTGCTGTCGTGGGCTGGGCCAAGGTAGCTTCGGAAGCGGTGCCCGATCCCCAGCAAACTAAATCCGCGGTGGTCCAAATTGCGTACGGCGGGCGAATCCACCCGCCGGTGACTCTGGCCGAGATCAAGCAATCCCATCTGTTTGATGGGTGGGCCCTGGTCCGCCAGGGCCGTTTATCGACCATGCCCGTGCCGGACGAATTCGTGGGTTGGATTCGAAAGTTGCGCCCTGCGGCGATGCTGGAATAAAAGGCGGTGTAGTTCCGGTCACGGCGAAAGTGAGTTAATTTTTTCAGCACTAAACTACCGTTGTGCCAGCACTTAGGGCCGTCGCGACTCCCGGAGGTTTGGGGCTATCTCGCCCACCCTGAAGTAAACTGAGATCGTTGGGGACCGGCGGGGCAATCCTCTGCGATTGTGGAAGCGGCCAGGAGTTTATTTTTTGCAGAACCTGGATTGACTGATAAGTCTCAACGGAGTACGTCTGTCTGAAAAACAGCTACTATCTGACTGTAAGCTGCCCGAACCGGTATTCATAAACCCAG
>JBBSFW010000143.1:0-9385 GCA_038254805.1 Terriglobales bacterium | reverse complement strand
TAGCTTGAAACATTAAGACGCAAATCTGTTCCAGAGCGTAACACCTTCGGCAAGCCTTTTTTCAGCATCCTGCTAGAGATCATTTCACCTTGCAGGTGCTCAGCTTCACCGTTCCACGAGACATTCACGCCGGTTGAGCGATATCCAGCGACCGAGGAAAAGGACCGGTTCATTTCGCGCCAGTCGACGAAATTGGGATAAGAAATGGATGATCTCCTTGAGCTCGGGATCTCCTCGAATAAGGAGATGAGGCGATTGGAATCGTGATAGGGCAAGGGGCTCAGCAGCACGCTATTCACAACTGAAAATATCGCCGTGTTCGCCCCGATTCCGAGTGCGAGCGTGAGGACAGCCACCGCTGCGAACGATGGCGGCTTGAGCAGCGTACGAATACCGTAGCGAATGTCCTGCCCCGTCGACTCCAGCCATACGAGTAGCTTTGCATCGTGGCTCTCTACGTGAGTTCGAGACCGGTTGCCGAACTCCAGCCGCGCTCGTCTAGCGGCCGCCTCCGGCTCCATGCCTGCCGCACCGAATTCCTCCGTTCGGGAGGAATGTGAAACTCCCGCTCTTCTTCAATCTCCCGATTGAGGTGCTCAGAGCGAAAAACAGAGACTAAACGGGATAAGAATGACATAACCGATTACGCTTCCTTTAGCACCCTTCCAATAGTGTTAGAAATAGCGTGCCAACGGCTCTCTCCCTGCTCCAGTTCCTTTGCTCCAGCCCTGGTGATCCCGTAAACTCTCGCACGCCGGTTCTTGTCAGTGATGGCCCAATTGGCTTTGATCAGGCCGGACTCTTCCATACGATGCAAAGCCGGGTATAAGGACCCCTCTTCGATGTTCAGAATGTCACGTGAAGTCTGTTTGATGTGGATTGTTAAGCCATATCCGTGAAGAGGTCCTCTTTTGGCGAGGATCTTCAGAACAAGCAAGGGAATCGCCCCTTGGAACGAATCTTGGCGGGCCATAAAAATACTAAGATTGCTAAGTAAGACTGCTACTCATGTATTCTCTCTACCCGGCTCTGTTGTCAAGCTAGAAGACGAGCCGCAACGCTAGACGATCAGACCGCGGCGCACTGCGCCAAGCACCAGTTCCGCGATGGAATGAACGCCTAATTTCTCCATGATCCGGGTGCGATGCGTTTCCACCGTATGCAAACTCAATCCCAGGCGTGCAGCGATCTCTTTGTTGCTTTGTCCTTCCGCCAACAGATGGTAGAGTTGCCGTTCCCGATCGGTAAGCAATTCATAGCGGTCGTCTACTTTGCGCTCCTGCACGTCCCGCGCGTGAGCCGCATGGAAAATCTTCGCCACCGATGGGCTGAAATATGGCTGACCCTGGTGCAGCAGGTGAATCGCTTCCACCAGCCCTTCTTCCAGCGTATCCTTCAAAATATAACCGCGGGCGCCGGCGCGCACGGCGCGCATCACGTAACGCTCGTCGCTGTACATACTCAGAATCAGGACCGCGGTTTTCGGTGAGTAGCGAAGGAGCTGTGAGGTGGCTTCAATCCCATTCAATTCCTTCATCGCGATATCCACTATGGCGACATCGGGCTGGTGAAGCTTGGCCATCTCAATGGCTTCCAGACCAGATGCCGCCTCGGCGACCACTTCAATATCCGGCTGGCTCTGAAGAATGCGTTGCAAGCCCTGGCGGAATAAATGATGATCGTCTACAAGCAGCGTTCGAATAGTCATCAGACTCTTGCCTCCACGGTTTTCCCAACAATATAGTCACTGGTGGAACCGCCTTTCAACGGCAGCTCCAGCATTACAGTGGTTCCGCTCCCCGGAGCCGATTCCATCGTCAACTTCCCTCCCAGGCTCGCCGCTCTTTCCCGCATGCCAAGCACTCCAAAATGCATTGTCTCAAGCGCTTGGCTCCTCGGTTCGGCCGAGCGTTCGAATCCTACGCCATCGTCCTTAACTTCCGCCGTCAGCCGTTCGGCGGTCTGCACCACACGCACGCAAATCTTACTTGCGTGGGCATGCTTTTCGCAGTTGTGCATCGCCTCTTGGGTTACGCGGTACACGCATGTCTTTACGGCGTCGGGCAAATCGTCCTGCAAACCCAATTCCGTGAACTCACAGGAGACACCGGTCCGGCGCCGGAAATCCTCTGCCTGCCACTGAAGCGCCGGCCCAAGTCCCAGATCGTCCAGTAGGGATGGGCGCAACAGCAGGGTGATATTTCTCACCGTCTTGAGAGTTCGTTCGGCCAGACTGCATGCTCTAGCCAATTGCTCCCGAATTTCCGGAATGCGATTCGCTGAGATGGCTTGCGCCTGCGTGATTTCAATTTTCAGAACCGCCAGCGTCTGCACAATCTCGTCGTGCAACTCGTGGGAAAGCCGCGTCCGCTCCTCTTCCTGGATCTCCATGAGCCTGGCCGAAAGGCGCTCCAGATCGAGCTTGGCTTTTGAAACCTCCTTCAATTGGCTGGCCGCCTGACGCTCCAGGTTCTCTGAATATTTCAGACTGAAACGCGTGACCACGATCCCCACCAGTAGTCCCAGACCGAGCAGGATAAAGAGGCGTTGCGCCGCGGCATGCCGGGTGCTGGCAAACTCCTCTTCGCTTTCTGTAAGAGTGTGCGTATTGGCTTTCTCCACCTGGCCGAGGAGCGCGCCGGCGGCATCGCGCCGGGGCACAATCTGTTCCTGAACGAAGGTGTATTCTTCGGAATCCTGAAGGCCAGTTGCGGCAGAGGACGTGAGGGTGCTCCACATGTCGTCAAATTTGGCCTCAAGCTCTTTGCTGGTGCGGTCCACGCCCCGCAGCTTTCTGAGTTCAGAGAACAAGGCCGCGGTATCGCGCTTCAGTCTCTGCAACTGATCCATGTAATTCTCTGCCCGGTTCGGACTCACATTCAGGAAGAAATCCCGCGCGTCGATGTCTGAGACCCAAAGTACGCGCCGCAGGTTGGCAATAATATCCTGCTGCTGCACATAGCGATGGTGAATGGCGACGGTGCGGGCGGAAAAGCTCTCTTGAATCCGGTAGGCGGTGATGGTGGACAGAATCAAAAGCCCAATGACCACCCCGAAGCCGGTACGCAAGACATTGCGTTTTCCGATCATAGTTTCTATTCTCTCCCAATTGGGTAGGAATACGAAAATTGCGGTTCAGATGCTGGGCTAGATCGGGGGTTCGGTTGTTTGGCTTATCACAACGGGCGTAAAGTGTACCCGCCGGTTCTGCTTCCAGCAATCTTCGGTGGATTCGGTGCAGGAAGGCTGTTCCTTGCCATAACTCACGGGACGAAGCTTGGTGCGGCCTATACCCAGATCGAAAAGGAAGTCAGTGCAGACTTGAGCTCGACGGTCGGCAATTCCAAGGTTGTATTCCGCCGACCCCCGCTCGTCGGCGTGGCCTTCGATTTGAACAACTATCGCAGGTGAGCCGGTTAAGAGTTCGGCTATGACCGCCGCGGTTTTACGGAGGGCGTTCTGCGCACCTTCGGGGATACTGGCACTGTCGTTATCGAAGTAAACATCCTGCATATCCCGGGCGGCCTGTTCAATGGATGTCCTGTCCGACTTAGCGAGAGGGGCGACCGGTAGTTCAATTACCTCCAGCCTCGCCGTCGCCGTCGCCTCTCCGCCCAGACCTTTTGCAACCAGCGTATACAGGCCCGGTTTAGCAAGAGCTAATTCATGGTGTCCGCTGCTGGAAACGACACCCAGGTCCGGCTCAATACGCACCTCATCGGCATCCTTCACCTGCCACCGGAGCATGGCTGGTTTACCGGGTTCGATAGCCCTTGGCTCGATAGCAAACGCCAGGATGGCGGGCTTCGAGACGACAGCAACACCCGGTTTGACAGAAGCTGGCGGAGGAGGAACGGACACGGCGACTGGTGATTTCGCGCAGGCGGCAGCGAACAACCAGAGTGCAAAACTAATTGCGGCAAGAGCCAGTCTGGATTTCCTCATATGCAACCTCATACGACCATTCAATTGCAGCTTCTCACGATCTGCCGCCCGCCGAGCCTATTTCTCGCCCAATGTCACGGTTTTATCGTCCTTCACCTCAAAAACCTGGACGTCCGGGCTGCCGGAAGTCAAAATTCTCAATTTGTAGGTACCCGGAGGAAGCATGAGTGTTGCCGGCGTCTTCTCAGTCAACCGCGAGCCATCCAGTTCAAGGGACGCTCCTGGGGATACACTATTCACGATCACGGTGCCAAGCTGCTTGTGCAAGGCTATTTCCAGCGCGTCTTGCCCAGGCAAGGTGACGATCTTGAGCGACCTCCGATAGCCATCTAAGGAGGCGGAGACCTCGTGTCTTCCCGGAGTGAATTGGATCGAGCAGGGGGACGTGCAGCTTTGGACCTCCGCTGTATTTGGATCGATCTCCACGTGAGCGCCAGACGGCTGAGTCTGCAAGGCTATCGTGAACTTGGAAACACGGGCGTGTGGCGCCGCCGATGGCTGAATTTGCCGCCATTTTTCGACCAGGGGAGGCACCGGAGGTGCGATGGCAACCAACTGGCCCTCCGCCTCACGAGCCTTCGGAGCAGCACTTGCCGTTGCCGGTGCGCCGCCCGTTACGGAACCAGCCCCGGTCCGCAAGTACACCCCTGTTATCAACACTATTCCCGCAAGCAACACACCGACTGTCACCAACAGTTTGTTCCGCCTTCGCTCTACCCGCTGCAATAAAAGCTTGACCAGTTCCTGCAACCCCGGCTCTCCCGTATAAATCGCGAGTCCATAGGTCAATTCCTTTCTCGCGTTCCGAAAATCGCCGCCTTCGATCATGTGCTTTACCTGACGTTGGAAATCCGCGAGAATCGCCTGGTGCCGATTTTCCAGTCTCTGGTGCGTGCCTCGGAGCCTTGATTCATATGCTGTCGATTGTCCATCGGAGCCGACGTACGAGAGGCCATGCTTCACCTGCTTCAGTGCTCCTTGAAGATCCCCTTTTGCTTCCAATTGTTCAGCGGTAAGAGCGGATTTGCTTATAATTTCCAGGCGGGTTGCAACCTGCTCTTCTCGATTTAAGTCGAAGACAACGGATTGCAAGCCCTTGGCCAACGTGTTGCCGGGATCGATTTGCAGTGCCTCTTCGATTAATTTCCCCGCGGATCGACGGTCCTCATTCATTACCGCTCTGGCTTGCTTTAATAAAGCTGCCAACAAGACGTCCCGAGCAACGTGACTCTGCTCATCGAACGAAAGGGCCAGCCGCAATGTTTGGAACGCTTCCTCAACGGAACCCTGTGCGAGTAGCTCCCGGCCCCGCGCGAGCAAACGCGATGATTCGGCCGCGCGGTCCGCGCCCTTTTGGGCGAGGGTCTGCAGTTCGATCAATTCCCGATCAGCGGGAAATTCGATGAGAGCCGCTTGCACCAGATTGAGCCCTCTTCCATATTCGTTTGCCTCTATCTGAAATCGAATGTGTTCGATTGCCCGGAGCCGGGCCTCGACTTTTACCTGTTGTACACGGTGTCGAGCGACCCGCTCCAAGTCAAACTCCAGCCCAGGGTAAGTAGAGTGAACGGTACGTAGAGTCTGCCACTGACTCAACGCTTCAGCGAACCGGTTGCTCTCTTCGTACCTACGGGCCTTTGCAACAATGCTGTTTACAAGGCTCTTCTTCTCATTTACTCTCCGCAGCAATTGTTGGAAGTGTGCCTCATTTGGAAATGCTTGGACGGCTTCTTTGAGGATGTTCTCCTGCCTGCCCAGATCCGGTTCTGCCTCCACCTGACGCTCTATTTGGGCGATGCGGGCCGAGACATCCTGCTGCTGGCGCTCGTCTATATCCAGTTTTAGGGCTTGGAATAGAGCATGATTGGAATATTTCTGAAGGAACTCGTCACAAACCTCACGGGCTAACGAAAATTTTCGATCCGCAAGATGTTTCTGAGCGCGCTGATACGCATCGTGAATTGTGCCGGATTCCGACCGGACCTGGTTGAAGACATTCTGATAGGTGGCCCCCGGCTCACTGGAGGTATCCGGCACCCGGCGGTCCAGCTCAATCAGGCGTTCCAGGGTGGTGAGTGCCGTACTCACTTCCCCATTTTTCCAAGCTGCTAGAGCAGCATCATAGAGCTGTCTTTTCTGCTGGCGTAAGTTTAAGAACTCCTGCTCCTGGCGGCCAACCTCGGAAAGAAGCTGAAGCGCCCGGGAGTCGTTCGGCTTGAGTTGGAACACGTTCTGAATGGCGCTCCGGGCGTGGCCGAACGCGCGGTTGTCCAGATGTTGGCGGACCAACCTGAGCCACTCCTCCACTTTGTGTCCACCGCGCCTTTGATCGATTTCTCCCTTCAACGCCAGCGCGGCCGCGTTGCCCGGTTCGAGTTGCAGAACCTCATCGAGTTTCTGCAGTGCCAGCAAATATTCTTCCTGTTCGACGCGCGTGCGAGCGCTCTCAAGCAGGTATTGAATGTTTTTGAGGCGCTGGGCTTCTTCGATCTGCCGCCGCAGACGCGGCATTCCGGAATCGAATTGTCCTTCGGCTTCCAGATCCGCCAGGATCTCCCCGGCAAACTGCAGGTTCCCTCCCTGTAGCGCCGCGGTGGCTCGCTGCAATCTTGGAGCGATGCGAGCCGAGTCAAAAATTTCGATCGGCTCATTCCGGAAAGCTTTGCGAAGCGTTTCAGCGAACTCTCGCGCTGAACCGAACCGATGCCATGGTTGCTTGGCCAGCGCCTTATGGATCACCCGGCTTACTGGCTGGGAAACACTCGGATTGAGATCTGAAACCGGAGGCGGAATACTCGTCAGTATGGCGTGTCTTAGCTCCTCTACCGTTGCTCCTTCAAAGGGCCTGCGGCCGGTCAATGTGTAATAGCAAACCACCCCAAGGGAAAAGATATCGGAACTCGGCGCGGTACTCTGCATTTGCACCTGCTCTGGCGACATGTACTGCAGCGTGCCACCTTGAATGCTCATGGTCAGGCCGGTATCGGCCATATGGGCTACCCCGAAATCGATGATCTTGACTGAGTCATCCTGCATGACGAAGATGTTGCCGGGCTTTAGATCGCGATGCACCAAGCCTCGCTCGTGGGCGGCCTGCAGCCCCCGGCACGAATCACAGGCTATTTCAATGACCCGTTCTACGGATAGCCTTTGAGCGGTGGTACGGATCAGATCTTCCAGGGTGGAACCTGGGAGCAGAGGCATGACGAAATAGGGCTTTGTTTCGCCTTCGTCTTCAAACTCGCCGACATCGAAGATCTCGATAATATTGGGATGGCAAATGGCTGCTAGGATTTCGCACTCTCTCCGGAACAGATCCAGAAAAATGCGGCTTGGCATGTCTTTGATCGTTTTAACCGCGACGAGGCGGCGGACCTTTGTATCGAAGGCCTTGTAGACGATACCCATGCCTCCCTGGCCAATCCGGCCCTGGATCTCATACCGGTCCTTGATGTTCTTCGGCTGCATCTTGGCGGCTGGCGGCATAGTCTTACGTCGCTAGTATAAGGCGATTGCAAGACAATTCCCGGTTTTAGACCCAGAAGAGTGAGCGTGTCACGGTTGCTTTTAAGCGCTCCGTCTATCCGGCGGCGGCGACGGGTTCGTGCAGGCCGGGCGCGTGTGACGGTTCGTCTGGCTGTGTATCTACCGAGATGCTTCCAGGAGCACGCTCATGAAGCAGGAGTTCGGTGGCCAGCACATGTGGTTCGCTGTGAAAATACCGTTGCAATGGAAAGCCGGTGAGAATATTGCACACGGGCAATAGGCTCATGGCCTGATGGTGCGCCATCCAGCAGCGCACGAGACTGCAATCATGAGTTCGATGGTTCAACAAAGCGGTATAATCGGCCGCCTCATAGAATCCGAAACTTCCCAGCCACCCAAGCTTTTGCATCCGGCGTAAGTTCTTGAATGCTTCCGAAGGGTCAACTGGCAAAGCCAAGAACGTGGAGTACGGAGAAATCACATGCGATTCGGAGACAATACGCTTGGCAGCCAGTCCGGGAATACCGAACGGAGCGTAGCCGTATTCGCAGCCTGCCTCGGCGCTGCCGAACGCGGATTCGGAGATGCCCCATGGAATTCTTCTTGAGCGTGCTGCCTTGCGCTGCACGTATACCGCCGCTCGCACGCTTTGTTCCAGGATAGTATCGCGATAGTGGTGCATCCAAATCATGGGCATCAGGTACTCAAACATGGTACCGGTCCAGGACAGCAAAACGCGCTGTCCCCGGCGAATGGTGTGCTTCCTCCCTAAGTGAAACCAGGCCTCCTGCGGAATGTCTCCCTTTGCAATGGCAACGAAACTGGCGATGCGGGATTCCGACGCGAGCAGATCGTAGGTGGACGGGTCGAGCCGCTGGGCCGGGACATCGTATCCCACCGATAGGACCTTCTTTTTCCGTATATAGAGAAAACGGAAATCCATCTCCGCCACCAGCCGCTCCGCTGTTTCCGCAATGGATTTCAGGCCGTCCCGAATCTCTTCAGAGAAGGCGGACGTCTCAGCCTCTCTGGCAAGCCGGATGCGCTCCACCAACTCGAGCGCCCACCACTGGGCGTCGCCAACGGTCTTGCCGGCAATATCCTGCGCAATCCGCTGAACTTCGTCCAGTGTGTCGCGGGAGCGCTCGTCATTCAGTCTCACAGCCAGCCCCACAGCCGCGGCCGGCTTACACAGCGGCTGGCCAAGCGCCGGTTCCAGACCGGCAATCAGCTCTGCATGATCCCGGATGCCCTGCCACAGGGATAGTTGCGAATCCTGACGGGCTTGCCAGGCGATGGCGGCTTCCTGAAGAGTCCAAAGGCAGACCGCTAAATTCCCGCTGTCCACGGTGGAGACAAAGCCAGGCTCCAAGGGCAACAAGGTGCCGGTGTCGTACCAGTTGAGGAAATGTCCTTTGAACCGTTGCAGGCGGACTGCGGTATCGAGTGTCGCTTTGGTTTGCTCCACGAATTCGGGCAAGGTCAGATATCCCAGCTCCAGGGCGGCAATTCGGGCGTTGAGCAACAGGCCAAGATTTGTAGGGGAGAGGCGATTGTCCAATACCCTTGGCGTCTCGCGAACGTTATCGGGAACAAGCCAGTGCGATTCCGCATTGCTGAATTGGCGGAAGTAGCGCCACGTGCGCAGAGCCATCAGACGGATCTGCTGTTCTTCGGTAGAGGTCAGGTGCTTGCGATGCGGCCTTGGAGCCCGGTTTAGCCAATCGGAGATGAGACGTGACGAAAACCAAAGAAACAGGGTTGGACCAGCCACCGGAAGGGCTTTCGGCCGCACCAACCAGAGCAGCAGGGCGATCGCGATACTAATCCACGGCGACCATTCTAAATAGCGGTCCACCGGGGTCCGCTTGCGCGCGCCGCTCTCGGCTTCGGCTGCTGTTTCCCATTCAAGTAATCTGCGCCCAGTAATGGCTGTGCGGACCATGGACCGGAC
>JBBSFW010000142.1:0-9418 GCA_038254805.1 Terriglobales bacterium | reverse complement strand
TGCCTTTAGAACCGCGAGGACGTCGCGCCGGAGAGGTTGGAACCGTCCCCAAGCCCTATCCCCTCCTTTCCAATGATAGGTACCCGTGATGGTGATGTGTTCCCAACCCAAAGGGGAGATATGGGACAGATGCTCTTCAGGAACAACGATCCCCTCTTGTTGTAACAGTTTGAGTGCCTGCCGCATGTCCGACAGAACCATCTACCGCGTCGAGCAAGAGGTCGAACGCTTCAAGGCGGAGACGTACTACGCCATCCTGAATGGAATCAACAAGGCACTCAAGGAACGTGGTGATGCTGAAATCACCTTCGAGGAATTGTTCCCAGGATTAGAGAAACCTTAAATCAACCGCAGATCCCGCAACGCAAGCTGGGCCTATCGCGTGATGACAAGTTCCTTCAATTGGTTCCCTGCTTGGTCAAGAACGGCGATCTTGTAGCCCTTCCCGGTTTCGTCGTAAATCACTTTCGACAGCGCTAGCGAGCTTCGAATATGTGCCGTCATCGACTGCTGATAGCGTTCGGCCAGCTGATGCAGCTCATCCACAAGTAAAACAGGTAACTTGAGATTGAGTCGAGTCGTGCCATCCCCGCTTTGCTTCTTCTTTTGTTTGGTCATCATCCGCCTGTCCCGAGAGATTATCGAACAGTCCAGACATGTCTGGCTCTGTCCTATTTTTACCACCATGGCGGCATCGTGTCAACACCAAAGCGAGCATTGCGTGAATAAAAAACATTGTACTTGATGTGATAGGGTGTATGTACTGAGGGTGTCCTACCTCTGAAACGATGGGAGGCTTCGATGAATAGTCTCGATTCGCTTAATGCCGGCCCGCGCGATACCGCTACTCTTCTGATCGATATCCAACCGTCCGCGTCCCGACGGATCTGCATTGAGCTTCAGAGTGACGAACGCCTGGTGGTTTGCGTGATGTCCACCGTACCCATCGACATGTTCCTTTGCACCGATGCGGAGTTCCACGTCTGGGCTCGCGGGGTGGCTCCGTCGCGCGTCCTTGAGGAACGCGACGGCACAACCTCCGCCCGCTTTACCTTCCAAGCCCGGAAAACGAACCACCTCTCGATTGTGATGGTCAACGAATCGGCGTCTGATGCCCAAGTCGGAATCGATGCTGTTATCGTGCCTGCGTCTAAACCGGTGGTTTCGGAGTGCACCAAGACACGTAGCTCTTTTCTGCAAGTCTGCTAACAGTTTTCAGCTGCCCAGGCCTTTGCCGCGCATAGCCCCACGCAAATTCCCGATGTTAAAACTCGACGGTGCGAGAGCGGTTTCGAGCCACGCAGGAATTTCCGCGGCGATGTTCCGTGGAACACCGCGAACCATGCTGAGCACCAGGCGCGGGCGGCCAAAGCTCTCTGAATTGTCGAAGATCCGCAGGAGGTCGATACGCTGGTGCCGGTTCTCCTCGAAAGCCGTCAACAGATTCGTCATGCTGTGTTCATAGATGTTCCGAAGCTTCCGCTCAGAAGCCGAATGTCCCCCGAGCGCCGCCCGGTTCATTACGCGGCGGATATGTTCCTCAACGGGCCCGGCCGCAATGTAGTCCATGAGTACCCGGAAGCCCATCTCTTTCGCACGGCGAATCTGTTGAAAGCCGGTATCGGTTCGCAAGGCATTCTCGAAAGCGAACGAGCGACGTGATTCGATGTGGCTGTCGATGAACTGCTGAAGTTGTTGCCCTGAGGCATTGCGAACGTGAATGGGGATGTTCTGATAGGAACCAGCGTTGAGCTGGGCGGCGCGGTCGTCACTATTAAACCAGTCAACGCCCACGTTCTTGACCGGGAAGTTGCTGCTCTTGCCGCCGCCAGGCGGACCGGCAACGATTATCATCCGCGGAGCGGACACAAAAACTTGCGTCACCCGCCGAAATCGGCGTTGGCGTCAAGCATGTCGGCGGAGACGACCGTCTTCAGTTGTTTGCCATGTGCGTCAACGATTCCCATCTCTCTCAGACGGCGAAAATCGTCCTGAACCTTGGCTTGGCCGGTGGAAATCCAAGCCTCGTGGAAGGCATCGACTTCGCGTTCGTCATCCAAATTGACGGTCTCAATGTTGAGCGGGGTGGTCTCGACCGTGTTCGCCATACCTCTTCCATTGTCGATCCGCTACTGGTGAAAGTAAAGGGGGGAATTGGTCTGGCCTGTCGCATCAAAAACGCCAGAATCGCTACACTCTGAACATGCTCCTGAAACGTTGGGAGAATCTAAACAACTGGGCGTTTGCCGGCGTCTACATCACCTGCGCCATTCTTACGTTCACGACAGAAGAGTCGCAATATCGGCGTCTGCTGGCTGCCTTCACGCCTGCCGGTCTATCTGTGGCGCGGGGAAGTATTGCTGCGGGTGCCTACATTTTGGCGGGGCGTTCCATTTGGGGTGTTCGTCTGGGATGGAAGCACTTGAACGTCCGATGGCTAAGCATGTCGATCATCGTCGGGGCGCTTCTCGGCGCGAGTGTAGTCCTTGCAGATGCGGGGCGGCAGAATCCGTCTGGTCAATGCTCAAACCGCCATTCCCGCAATTACAGTGGCTCCTATTGCCGAAGAACTGCTCTTTCGAGCCGCATTGTTTGCGCTTCTTGCTTGGCTATTCGATCCTCTCCCCAAGCCGTGGGCACATGTCGGAACGATTCTCGGGGCGGCGCTCCTCTTCGCCTGCGCCCATGAGGTTCACTCTTCACTCCGGTTCTTGACACTTTTGCTCACCGGGTGCGCTTTGGGTTGGCTCCGGGCGATTTCTGGGTCGGTAGCGTGCTCGGCAGTCGGGCATACTGCCTATAACGTTGCGGTTCTGGGATTCACTCGACACTGATTTTGAAAAGGGTCTTCCCTTCACGCTGTGCCTGGGTTTCTCCAGCCGCATCCGCGGCGGCGCGGGTTTTGTTCGGGATAGGTTTTACAGACTGCTGATTTGCACGGAAGTTTTCCGTCTACTACCGGTGCTTTGTTATTGGTTCTATAGGATAAAGATGTCGCCCCAAGGTTAACGGGATTGCGCCCCGAAGATAACGAGAGATCCTGGCAAAAAGCGCCCCAAAGATACTGTGGAAAAGTGTGGTCTCCACAGGGGGGGGCTGAGGAAAACTCGGTCCTCGCTTCCGTTTCCAGGGATCGTCTTTGGCTGCTCAGCGCCCCAAGATTAACGTGCGGTCGGCTCCCCATCCTGCCGTGCTCCCTACCGCCCCAAAATCAACGTGTCCGCTGCCTGTTTTCTTACCGCCCCAAGATTAACGTGGTACGGGTCTTGGACCAAGCGCCCCAAAATTAACGTGTGGTTCGAACCACCGAAGCGGAACGGAGGCGGACGTTCCTTTAGACAGGCCCGTCCTGGCCCTCTGGCGGGCTCTAGGATCGTTCGGTTGAGTTGGGTGAGGGGTTGGGGAGGAACTATGCTGTTCTTTTGCGTCTCGCCCGGCGCGAAGCGATATGTACAAATCAATGCGCCCCGTCTTTAACGGGCGTAAAGAATTTCAGGCCAGCTCGCGACGAGAGTGAATGGCTTTGCCGGGTCCAACAACCAAGTACTGCCCGTCCGAGGTAATCTGCGCGGGGCACTCAGGCCATAAAGTACGGATCTGTTGTAACCAAGATTTCACGTTCTCGCGGAATTTGCGGGGACGGGTGTACTCGCCGTTGCCCACCTGGTTAATGAGTCCAACCGTTCCGAACAGTGGGATGCTTTGTTCCTGGCGGGCGGTGTAGCAGCGGTAGCAAATCCAGATGTACATGTCGAGACAGGAAGCGTTCGCCGCAAGCACCCGCACGGCCCCAAGGTCGCAAGGGATTGGGTGCTGCATAATCTCGTTGAAGAAGCGGTCACTCAGAACCACGATGTTACCTTCTTCGTCCGGGAAGAGCGTTTCCTGATTTGGGTCAGGCGCAAACCACAACTTCGCACTGTCCAGAAAATTGAACCGGCTCCCTAGCCACATGGGGGCCTTGCGGGTTTCGTCGTTTCCAAAAAACACGGTTGCGCCGAAGATCCGTTGGAAGCCTTGAACCAGCCTTTTGTACTGCGCCCCATCGGTTCGCTTGCCGAACATCTCCAGCATCTTCGCCGCGCTCTTGAATCGAACCACCTTGTTCTGCTGCTGTACGGCAAGCGTGGCAAGCATAATCGGGATGAGACGATCCTGACCGAAGGGCAACCCGAATCGTGCGGAACCCTCGATGTCGAGGACCATGTCTCCATTGCGGCGGCTAAACGTCAGTTGGCCGGCTTTAGGTCGGCGGATCGGCAGACCGCAGATGACAAAGGGGCGCGAGTTGAAGCCGATGGCTTGGTTCACCGTGTCCCGATTGGTGCGGACGAGAGTGATGCCCTCTATCTGGCGGATCTTCTGCCGGGAAACAAGCAGATCTCCGTGTCCCAACCTGTCCACTAGCTCGGTTTTGATGATCTCGCCAGCTCTTTTCATTTCTTCGTGGAGTCCTTCTTCTCCCACGGTGCCGTGTTGACCTTCCAGCTTACCTTGGTCGCGGCCTTGTATGGATCGGTTTCGGTCGTTTTCGTCTCTGTCGATTGTAGAACATTATCCTGCCCGGATGTTGCAAGCGGCTCCCGTGGTGGATCGATCACCTTGGCAGTATTGAGAGCGCCGGAATCGAGTGTCTTGTCCACGTAGCCATTAGCGTAGCCTTGTGTGAGCGAACCGGAGTTGTAGGCAGAGAGCGCCGCTCGGAAAGCCTGGTTCCCCGAACCAAGTGCGGCTTTCGCTTCGTTGAAGTGTCCGGTGAAGATTTTCCACCCCGCGTTGATGTTGATGCAAGGGTCGAATAGTTCCTCGGCCGTCAGACCCAGTGAGGGAAGGTGCTCGGTGTTGACCTGCATCAACCCGATGCTGACCGTGAGGCCTCGGTTGGAGAACCATCGCGTCCACGCGAGGGCTTCGCGCAAACTGGAAGGCTGACGGGAGAGTACAGCACTTCCCTGCCCCACGCCCAAACTCTCTGCGGCCATATCAGGATAGTTGACCGACATGGCTAATGGAAAATACCCGGACTCGATACGCGCGATCGCGAGAAGCGCAGCGACGGAAGCCTTGGGCGAACATTGTCCGGCAAGCTTGGTGAATTCGCCTAAGCTCAAAGGGCGCTGCGGCGTTTCGTCAGAGCCTTGGGCGCGAAGAGCGCCGACCAACAGAACCACAATGATCGTCATCTTCATTGGTTCACCGCCGCCAGGTAGGGAGTGTTCCACAAGAGCGCCCACGACTTCAACGTATTTGTCTGCACCTGCGGAATCCGGGTTCCCTGAATCCAATACGTGTTGGCAAAGCCAACAAACAGGTCTGCACGGTGGGTCGCCGCATTGATGTATGTCCACGGGACGAGCTGTTCGTAGCAGATAAGAAGAGCGGCGCGTTTGCCCTCAATCGCGACGATCGCGGGCCCGGCGAGATTGAGCGGGACGCCGTCACGGTTCCACATCGCGATGGGCACTGGGACATGCTGTTCGAATTGCCCCTCCATCGCACCCCGAATCACAACCACGTTACGGAAGCGATTTATGTCAGCGGGCTCGGGGCTGAAAGATACTGCCGCCCCCACCAGGATCACTTTCTTTTGGGAGCGGAGCTGTCTGAGCGCGGCTTCCCAAAAGAGGTCCGTCGATTCATTCCATCGGCGAACCACGCCTTCTGGAAATACGATCACACGAGCCTTGGCGCTTAGCGCCTCGCGTTGCATGAATTCCGCGGCTTCAAACTCGGGCATGGGGTTGGCTGTGTCGTATACCGAGCCAAAGCGCGTATTGATGGCGGTCCAATCCGGCGGGGGCGGCGGATTGCCGGAAGGGTGAGCCAAATGCGCGATTCCAGACGCCAATGCAAGGCTCACAATCGCCACTCGCTTGCTGTGAAACCAGAGGACGTACGCGAGTGCCACAACGATCAGTCCCGCAAAACCCGTTCCAGGAAGCAGGATGCCAGTTGCCGTGAAAGGATGGGCAGCCCCAAAGATGCCGATCGGGGGAAGCGCGGTCGCCGCAAGCGCCAACAGCAGCCGTACTGAAACAGGCCCGCGCACTGGTGATTGTTTCGATTTCCAGAGCATGCACCAGGGCAGGCTTAAGAGCACGCTAAACAGAATCACGACCGCGGCCCCTAAGACAACCGATGTGAAATGAAAGAACAGATACGAGGCCGCGGCTACGGGCCAAAGAGCGGCGGCGTAATAGAGAAATGCCGTGATGCACGCCCATAACCGGTGCGACTGGCTGAAGCACAGCACAGGAAAAGTCAAAGCCAACACCATGGCTTCGAAGGCCCCCGACCAAGCCAAGCCTCCTGCGAACGCGGCTCCGAACGCCAGGAGGCCAGCACGCCATAACATTGAGGCGCTGGCTTCACGGCGAACCATCATGAGTGGGTGATCGAACTGTAAAGCGTCCATACCGGCCTCAATCGTGAACGGACGAGCGAAAGTTGAATCGGACCCATGTAACGCGAATCGAAGCTGCCGCGATTATAGGTGCTGGCCACCCACACCTCGCCGCGAGCGACGCGATACTGGCCAAACGGAAACGCGTCAAGCGGGCGGCCGTTGCGGTCAATCCGCAGCGGGGCCGTGTTGGCAAGCCGCATCCCATTGATTGCGATCCCGTCCTTGCCCAGTTCCACCAGGTCACCCTCGCGGGCAACGATCGGTTTGAGCAGCGGAACAGCCCCATCAGGACAAATGCCGGCGCTGCGATAGCCCCGCCCCGCCGATACTTCGCTGTAGACGCCAGTGGGACAGAACTCGATTAGGCTGGCCTCTGGATCGGTCGTCACCGCGTAGATGCCCATGGGAAGGCTGTAACTTGTGTTGATCCGCAGACCACTCAACTGCGCAAGCCGGACCGTGGCAAAGAGCGCGAGACACGTGCCCACGATGATCCGCAGGTATCCTGTGTTCAGGCGAAACGAGTGTGGGCTTTCAAGAGTGTGCGCCTGTCCAAAATTCGTCATGGTTGTTGACCTCCTCGGGGACTGGGACTTCGGATTGAGGGCGGGTTGGATCGTTCATATCGGCGACGGCCTCGGGTGATCCCTTGCGCGGCGGCGCGATCAAATGGCAAGTTCGCACAACGACTTCATAGACGGTCCTCTTCGATCTATCCTTGCCTTCGAACTGCCGGATCTGAAGAGCACCGTCCACCTCGATGTTGTCGCCTTTCTCGTAGGTCTTTGCGACCAAGGCTAGCGGCCCGTAAAACACCAGCGAATGCCAATTGGTGTGCCGCACCTCCTGCTGTTGCTGGTCGCGGTAGGAATAGCTTTCGGCAATCTTGACGTTGGCGACGGGCGTACCTGATGGCAGATAACGAACCTCTATGGCCGATCCCAGGTACCCCGCCAGCGTGATGTGGTTTTTTTGCATGCGTGTCCTTTCTTTAAGTGCCGCGCTCGACCTTCGGCGGAGCAACTTGCCCGTTCGTCGTAGGGCGGTGTCCGGCTTGCGAGAGCATGGCCTCGATGTGAGGGTGCCGCTGCGGTGGCGGAACACGCGGCGCGTTCTGCACCTTCGCCTCGCGGTGAATTGCTTTCTGCAATGTCGCGTGCTGTGGCTTGCCAGTCGCCGAAAGCGATACCTCCATCTGCGGTAGAACCCGCATCGTGGCTTGCGCGACGATGGCGCCTACCCGTTCCGGCTTGTTGAGGCTGTTCAGAAATTCAACCAAAGCGATGCGGTGCTTGTTTGAAGCGAACGTGGTAATCAGGGTGCCCGTCACGCTTTCGCCGGGCGCAATCCATCGATGGAGGATGCCGCTCTTGTCCATCTGCTCATGCAACCAAGCGTCAAGATGGGGATCGTGCTCCACTTCAACCTGTTGATTGAAGGCCTGCTCCATGGCGGACACGGCAACCGTATCCGTTTTCGGCGTCGGTTCCGGCTTGCTGAGCACGTTCTCGGTAGCGTCGATGGAGGGCTGCGGAATCACGTTCCCGCTAACCAGGGAGCCCAGTTCCGTAGGCGAAGCCAGCTTTGCACGCTCAAGAAATACCGGATCGAAGAAATACAACATCTGTGTGCCGTAAATCGGATATTGCCCCGCGACAAAGATGAGCATGTCTCCTGGCTCGACGATCCGCTCATCCTTCCCTACACCTTTCTTTTTCGGTGGCTTGATCCTCGCGACTTCATCCGGCGTCAGGAGCGGGCGCTCGATCTGATCGACCGTCGCGTTGATGTGATCCATGACTGGCGAAAGGCGGGAACCACTGTAGTTGAAAGTGGCCTTCTGAATCGTCTGCGTGCCCGTCATTTTGGAGAGTAACTCGGCGGTCTCCAACTGGTTTGGAGCGAAGGCGACGCGCACCTGACAGTTGGAAACGATGCTCTCGTTCGGGCCGTACTCGTCGATGATCTGGCGGATGTCCTGAGTGATCAGGTACGCCTTCAGTCCATAGCCTGCCATGTAGGAAAGAGCCTTTGAGAAAATATCCATACGCTGCAGGGACGGAAATTCGTCAATCAGAAACAGAAGCTTGTACGGATTGGCCTGGTGCGCACCGTGCTGAAAATCCATTTTCTCGGTGAGGCGGTTCACTATCAGCGTGAACACCAGACGGATGAGCGGCCTTAGCCGGTCCTTGTCGGACGGCGGCACAATCAGGTAGAGCGACACGGCGTGCTCGACCAAATCGCGCACTCGAAAATCACTCGCCGCCGTGTTCCGCGCTACCAGGGGATCAGTGTAGATCGAGAGTGCCGTCGTCGCGTTGCTCAGCACGCCGCTAAAATCCTTGTCTTCCTTGTTGAGCATCTGCTGGACTCGCTCTTTGACGACGGGATGAGTATCGGTTCGCGCCCCGTTCGGCATGGTCCATTTGTATTTGTTCTCGGGATCGTGAGGGCACGCCATGGCCTCTTGCAGCGTCTCCCGAAAGCTACTGCCTGGGCGCATATAGACTCGCGCAAGATCCGCAAGACAGGCAACGCGGCCGGCTGCCGCCGCTTCGTAGCAGACATGCAGGATCATTCCGGTTGTTATCGACTCCGCGGCTTCCTGCCAGTATTTGTCGGAGGCATTTTCGATAGCCGTCGTCTGGATGAGCATTTTCGAAATGTTCTCCGCGTCGGAAACGTCGCGGGCGGTCCCGAGACGGACCTCGGCCAAAGGGTTGAACCGGTTCGAGGCTTCCTCTTCGACCGGTGAGAACTTGAAGCATGTTTGGCCCATTTGCTGGCGATACCCGGCGGTCTTGGCCCAGTTTTCACCCTTAATGTCGTAGATCACTGCACTCTCTTCCCATGCCAGCAAGGTGGGAACTTCGGCGCTCGCGAGAAGTGACCCGCCTCTGCTTTCCAAAACTGACCCAGGCAGGCTGTAACTGAGCGCATGCCAGACTGGCGGCGTTCCCCAGCCGCAGTTTCAGTTAAAGTATTGATTTCGTAATGAGCCGGAGGTTT
>JBBSFW010000141.1:0-9475 GCA_038254805.1 Terriglobales bacterium | reverse complement strand
GCCTGAATCGCATCCATCCGGCCGTTGTAGCCTTCAATCGCGTGGTAGTACTTCTTCGCTTGACCGTGATCGCGCAACATCCTTACTTTGGCTGCCAAATCAGCATCAATGGTGGTCACAGCTCCCGCCTCGCCGCAGGCGCCAAGGTTCTTGCCGGGGTAAAAGCTGAAGGCAGCTGCCCGTCCCATGGAGCCGGCCTTGAACCAGCGGTCCTGTTTGCGAGAGAAATATTCTGCGCCGTGTGCCTGGCAAGCGTCTTCGATCACGAGGAGGCCATACCGTTTCGCAAGATCCATAATAGGATCCATGTCCGCGGTCTGCCCGTACAGATGCACCGGGATCACTGCGGTGACCGGACGCCCACTTCTCCGGCTGATCAGCCGACCGGATGAATCCGCCGCACACTCATTTTCCAAGTACTCCCGCAGCTTGGCCGTATCCATGTTGTAGGTGCGCTCGTCGATATCGACGAACTCTGGCCGACCGCCCGCTTGGGAAATCGCTTCGGTAGTTGCGATAAACGTGTTCGGCACAGTGACGACGACATCGCCACTCTGTACTCCACAAGCCATGAGCGCAAACCGCAAAGCGTCCGTTCCACTGCTGACACCAACTGCATATTTGGCGTCGCAAAAGTCGGCAAACGCTTTTTCAAACTCCTCCACCATCGGTCCACCGATGAATCCGGCGGTCCGCAACGCCTTATGAAACACGTCCGTCAGCTCTTGTTCAAGTTCCACGTGAGGCGTGACTAGATCGAGAAAAGGAATACCGGTATTAATGCTCATTTTGTGATCTCGAAGGTCTGTTCGATATAACGCAGGAGTCTTGCGGGATTGCCGGCTACGATGCTGTTTGGGGGAACGTCTTTGGTCACAACGCTGCCGGCTCCCACGATGGCGTTTTCACCAACTGTGACATTTGAGAGGATCGTGGTACCCGAACCGATGGATGCTCCCTTCTTTACAACGGTTCGCTCAACCTTCCAGTCGGCCTCGGTTTGCAAGTTTCCCTCGGCGGTCGTCGCTCGCGGGTAACTGTCGTTTATAAAAGTCACTCCATGCCCGATGAAGACGTTGTCCTCAATGCTCACACCTTCGCAGATAAAGGTATGGCTTGAGATCTTGCAGCGTTTGCCGACAGCGGCGTTTTTCTGGATTTCCACGAATGCGCCGATTTTGGTTTCGTCACTAATTTCACATCCATAGAGGTTGATGAACTTAGAAAGCTTGACGTCCTTGCCAAGCTTAACGTCGGAAGAAATACAGACGTACGGATTCATAAGTAAACCAATGCTCCACGTTGGCGGAGAGACTCCGAGGCGGCTTCCAGCATCTTTACTACGCGCAGGCCGGCTTTGCCGTCATTCATTGGGGTCTCATCTTTTGTGATGCAGTCGACAAAATAGGCCAACTCCCGGTTTAGAGCCTCGACCTGCTCGATCTGTGGCGCCCACATGTCTCCGGAGCGGTAATTCACCAGAAGGTTGTAAAGCCCCTCTCGACTCGTGACGCTCACGCCCTTGTCGTAAATTTTGATCTTTTCATCCACTTCAAGATCGTTCCAGACCAGCATCTTTTTCTCTCCGCCGATCAAGGTCGTCCGGACCTTTACCGGAGAAAGCCAATTGACGTTGAGGTGCGCAATGATCTTGTCAGGGAAATACACCGTAATGAATGCCACGTCTTCAAGCCCATTCAAGTGAGTCTGGCCGGTCGCGACGATTGCCTCCGGGCTCTGTTGGATAAGGTAATCCATGATCGATAAGTCATGAGGAGCGAGATCCCAGATCACATTCACATCGTGCTGAAATAGCCCCAGATTTACACGCGTAGAGTCGTAGTAATACAACTTACCAAGTGCTTCCGCGTCCAGAAATTGCCTGATTTTTCTGACCGCTCCGGTAAATAGAAAAGTATGGTCCACCATGATTTTCAGATTTTTCTTGGCAGCCAGATCAATCAACTCTTCGGCTTGCGCCCCATTACTGGTAAATGGTTTTTCAACAAAAATGTGTTTGCCATTCTCCAGTGCAGCTCTTGCCAGCTCGTAGTGTGTCCACACCGGAGTCACCACCGCGATGGCGTCGATTTCGGGGGAGGACATCAGTTCGGCTGGATCTGAAGTCACATCAAGTTGGGGATAAGCTTTCTGAATTCGTTGTCTTGCCGCCGCGCTTATGTCACACACGGCTAGCACATTGGCTTTTTCCAACTGGTTCAGGTTCCGAACGACGTTCGGCCCCCAATACCCGTAGCCAATGACCCCGAATCCTACGACTTCACTACCCTGCTTCTGTGCTGTGTGCGAGTTTTCGGGTTTCGCTAGATACGTAACCATTTCGACTCCTTTTCGACCGAGGTTTAAGGGAGGGACTGGGAGGAGGAACTTAAGTGTGAGTTAGTGGGCGCCGGCACCGAGCACCACTGCGCGAGGCGTACGCAGCAGGATTTTGATGTCCATCCACGGCGACCAGGCTCGCGCATATCGCAGGTCGAGACGAACCATGTCATCAAATGCCACGCGACTGCGTCCGCTGATCTGCCAGAGTCCCGTGATCCCCGGCTTCGCTTCAAGCAACCGCCGTCGGTGCCAGATATCGTAGGCTTCCACCTCATACGGAACAGAGGGACGCGGCCCCACTAACGACATTTCCCCCCTCAATACGTTGATGAGCTGTGGCAACTCATCCAAGCTGGTTTTGCGGAGGAAAGTCCCGACACGAGTGATCCTCGGGTCTTCGGTCAACTTGAACACCGCTTCACCGTCCCCCTTGGATGGGTGGCGCTCTGCCTTCCCGGCAATCAACTGACTGACGTATTCCTTATGGATGCCGGCATCGTTGCCAATGTACATTGACCGAAACTTCAGAAGAACAAAGGGCTCGCCATGTTGACCGACCCGCCGCTGACGAAAAAAGACCGGCCCTTTCGAGGTTGTTTTAAGAGCCACCGCAATGACCAGAAACAGCGGAGCGGCCACTATCAGGGCCAGGGTGCCACCCACGATATCCATGGCTCGCTTCAGAGCACCAGAAACCCGCTTTGCTTCGGCTTGTTTGGACAAGTCCGGGTACAACACCGGATTGCTCGGGCGCTTGCGGGATTCCTGATCCCAGTCTTCGGGAAACACATGAAAAGAGACACTGACTCGACTGAATTGCTCGAGGCTTAAATGCTTACGCAGAATTTCGCTTAGCCTTGAAATCATGGTACTCACGATGGACCCACGATCATCGAATTCGATTTCAGTGAACATGACTCCCACCACGCAGTTGCTCTTGTACCATCCGGCAACGTCGGTCTCCCTGGTGTGTATCGAGAGCGCCGTCAGAAGCCTGCTCAAGTTTTTCCCGACAGCCTCGAATGGCAGATGATCCCCCATGTCCAATAGCATGAGCAGGAAAGGCTTGCGGGAGCGCTCGGTTCTCCGCCGCTCGAGCGAGATCACCCTGTGAAACGCCTCCTCACTGAAAATGGCGCCGTCAGGGGATGACTCGGAATTTCCGGCAAAAACTCCAATGCCTATACTGTCAAGCGAGCGACGCACGTTCACGACTTCATCTCCTGATTTCTGCTTTGGTGGTTGTTTGACATGAACAAATGGGCTATTTACTTGAGATCGAGTATTGCTGGGGAGGGGCGTTAAACTGATTGCAATGCGAAGCGTTCGGTCCGGAGACGCCAGCCCATTGAAAAAGGCGGGCGGATTTTACTTCGTCCCCGGTGATGAATAAAGTTGATAGTAGTTCTGCTCTTCTGCGTTTATGCAGCCGTTTAATACAACTCCCAGCAGGTCAGACTTTTTCAGAATTTCCAGGCCCCGCTGCAGCGCTGCTTTTTCCGTTTTACCTTCACGCGTCACCAGCAGGGTCCCATCTGTTAACCGAGCCCAGACAGTGGTGTCAGCCAGGGGAAGCAAGGGCGGAGAATCGACGATGATCCAATCAAACAAGGTGGCAAGTTGCCCCATCAGGTGAGAAAGCCTTCCCGACTGCATCAGTTCGAGAGGATTCGCCGGCGGATCACCGGCAGGCATGAGCCAGAAACCGGGGCTTCGAAGATGGTACACGTTCGAGACTGTCTGGAGCCCACTTTGTAACCATTCCCCAAGACCAGCCAGTCTGCCCAATCCAAATTGTTGCGCCAGAACCGGCCGCCGAAGATCACCTTCGATCAAGAGTACCTTTTGCTTCCTCCGACCGAGCACGCCGGCTAGATTTGCAGAAACCGTGCTCTTCCCTTCTTCCGGAATCGTGCTGGTGACGAGTACCTTCTTCAGCGGCCGGCTTTGCTGAAGCTGCCGCAGACGAACACTTAGGAAACGGAATTTCTCGGCAGCTAGACTGTCGGGCTCCGTGAGGAACACGAGCCGGCTTGAAGGCGTAACGCATACTTCCAGCGAGGGAAACTCGGCGGGACCGCTGCCTATATTTTCTCGCGCTGGCGCTTGGGCCGTTGCTGCCTGGACCGTCTGTGCCTGATTCCCCGGTGCCTGGTCCATTGTTGTCCGGTCGGTTGACACCTGATCCCGGGGCGCTTCGAACACCTCCGTGACCACGGACACCATGTCTGGGTATTCGATCCCCGACTGCTCCGTCCCAGATCTCTGCAGCGCGTCAAATATACGGCTCATGTTTGCTGGCTCCGGCGTCCATGACCATCCTCAGGTCTTCCCCGCTGGACTCTGCCCGCCGCAGGCGGGTATACAGATCCAGCAGAGTCCTTGCAGCTTGCTCTACCTCGGCCGACGGTGCAGCGCTTTCCGCCTGTTCGCCAGGTGCGGAACACACCACGTTGAGGCGGAAGTCCAGCGCGATCTCTTCCACCATCCCGGGAGTAACTTTCAGGGCCTGCCTCGCATACCCGTGAATGAGTGCATTCTCGCAGAGGGTGTTGATCAACCGCGGAATCCCTCGTGAATGCCTGTGGACCTCGAGGACGGTGTCCATGGGAAACAGCACGGCAGGATTCGCGCTTCCCGCCAGCTGCAGGCGGCGGTGAATGTAGCCATTTGTCTCGTTCAGGTCCAGGGTGCTTAGTTGGGACCGCAGCGCAATCCTCTGCTTCAGTTGACGCAAATCGGACGAATCCAGTTTCTCGTCTAGTTCCGGTTGCCCCACCAGAAGAATCTGCAGCAACTTCTCCCGTGGCGTTTCCAGGTTCGTCAAAAGCCGGATTTCCTCCAGCACCTCCGACGAAAGATGGTGCGCCTCGTCCACCACGAGCACCGTCGTCAAGCCTTTTTCATAACGCGCGATGACGAAGCTGCTCAGATCCAGAAGAAGTTCGCTCTTTGTTCTTCCCGAGGTGCGGAGGCGAAAATCCCCCGCGACGTACCGCAGGAATTCGGTTGGCGCCAACCGTGAGTTGAAGACATACGCATAGTTGACGTTGCTGCGGCTCAGCAACTGAAGCAGGCAGCGGATTAACAGCGTTTTGCCGGTCCCCACCTCTCCGGTTAAGACGACGAAACCCTTGTGCCGCCGGACACCGTAGTAAAGCGAAGCCAGCGCCTCGTTGTGCCTCTTGGTCGCAAAGAGGAACGACGGATCAGGAGTGATTTCGAAGGGATTCCGCTGCAAATTGTAAAAACGTTTGTACATTTAGAACCAGAGTTAGCCGCGCAAATAGCTAAAAGCCGATCCCGCCAAGATGGCAACAAACACGAATCCCGCCGTCACCCACCCGAGCCAGGCTTTCCGCCGGGCGCTTTGCGCGTCGGACAGATTCACAATCACGGGAATTTCGCCAATCACCTCCGCCGGCAGCAACTTCCTGATTTCCTTCCCGCTGTGCAAGCGGTCATCCATCATCTCGAATGCCCCAGCCACGACTGCGCCCAGTACCAGACCTATGCCGATCCCGATACCGCAGAACTTAACGCGATTAGGAAATTCAGGCTTCTGCGGAAAGCTCGGCGGGTCCACGATACGGAAGCGTTCGCCCTGTTGCAACAGTTCCATGCTCGTGGCCATCTTCGACTCATTCTTTTTTTTCAACAAATCGTCATAATTCGCTTTGGACTGGTCGTAACCACGAGTTAGATCGGCCAACTGCTGCTCGCGGATCGGTTCCTGATTCAAACGTCCCTGATACTCGTCTACCTTCGCCTTCAGTGTCGCGATGGAGTGTTCTCGGTTCGTGATTTCCGCCTGATTGGATCGTAGTTGGCTTTGTATCTGAACCAACATCGATGCCCGCGCCGGATCCGCGCCCTGGCTCACCGGACTCGTAGCGTCCGCACCCTCGGTCGCGCTGTCCGGGCCCTTCGTCTTCAAGCTTGCCAGGAGTCGGTCTCGCATTTTCTCGGTCTTCGCAATCTGTTCTTTCAGTGTGCGCACATCGGGATGGCGATCCGTATAGTGAGAGCTAAGGTCGGCAAGCTGAGTTTTGAGCTTCTCCAACTCCTGGTCGAGAGCCGGCAACCCGACCGCGGTGCCGGCCGGGCCCTTCGACGAGCCTTGTAGCGCCCGATACTGGTCCGCCAATGTTTGCAGGTAGACGTGCTGTTGCCTGGCAGTATTGAGGGCATCGCCGTCACTCTGCAGTTGGGACTGCAAGCCGCTCAGAATCTGAAGGTTACTAGCCAGCTGGGCAGGCATCTCCCCGACGTGCTGCCCCTTGAACTGACGAATTCTGTCCTCTTGCTCTGCCAGGCTTCTGCGGGAGGTTTCCAAATGGTTTTCGAGAAACTTGGTAGTGTCTTCCGACTGCTGCTGGCGCACGTCAAGGTTCTCGTTGATGAACAAGTTGGTCAGTTCGCCGGTGACCTGCTGGGCGATATGAGGGTCATGCGACGAGTAATAGACATTGAAAGCGGTGATCTGATTGCGCGCGTCGCGTACCAGCTCGATGTCGATATTTTTGCGCATGCGATCAACCTTCTCGTCGGGCGATCCCGGGGGGCGCTCTCCCCCGTACAAGTTCAACTGGTCAATGATGTGCAGAAGGCGTGTCCGGCTCAGGATCTGTTGGGTAATACTCTGCATACGCTCCTGCAAGTCATCGTTTACGTTGGGTGTGACGTAGTCTTTGGGCATGGTGGGCTGCTCCACCAGAATCAGTGTGCCCGACTGGTAACGCGGAGGGAGCACCCAACTCGCGCCCCACGCCACTGCCCAACCAATGAACAGTGGTATCAGGAAATAGAGGTGGCGACGGCGCACCAACCCCAGGTAATGCTCAAGGTCAAAGCCTTCCGAAGTTTTCTCTTCGAGATCGTCAACCATAGATTATCTTCCCAGCGGTCTTGAAAACTGATAGGACAGAGAAACAAATTCCCGGTTCGTATCAGGAGTTAACGATATGACGGCCACCTCACTGTAACTCTGGTGGAGTCGCGTATATCCGAGCTGCAGATTCAAATGCTGGCCAAACCGTTGCTGCAATGATGCCGTTCCCGAGACCGAGTGCCCGTTGCTATTGCCCACGAGTGCGCTACCCAGAACGTTATTCTGTGCATACCCTCCGGCCACAGATCCACTGAGGGTCTTAGTGATCTGTTGCATCATTGATGCGCTCGCGCTGTCCGTCTGCACTGCCCCGACCAGTCCCCAACCACTTCTGACGAGGTGAGAATAGCTCAGCGCGAAACTGTTCATATGCCCCTGCCAGCCTAGGCTGGCGCCCGCCGCCGGCTTCCACATCCGCAATTGCGGCACGGGGGTTAGTGCCGGCGGCAGAGGAGCCTGGAGCGTATCAGAATATTGCGGACCCCCGAAAAACGAAAGCGAGAACCTCAAGGTTGGATAGAGGCTATAGAAGAAAAGAACGGCGTGAGTCTGGGTCTCATTGTCGCCCCCCGTTGGATACGACACCAGTCTCTGATACTGGTAGGTCACACCGATGTAATGCACCTGCGAAAGACGATTGGTATAGAAAGCTAAGCCGCCTTGCGAACTTGAATCGTAAAGCCCAGGGACCTGCGCTGGGTTTGGATAGCGCAGATTGGAGAATGTTCCGCTGCCCCCGATCATCCCGTTCGCGCTGAATTGGTAAGTGAGTCCCGCACTCCCGGCATTGCCGAGACGGTCTGCAATCGGCGCGATCACCGACTGGTTGGTGGCTAGCGTCGAACCAGACACGACGGACGCTGAAGCCATGTCTGGCTGATTGAAGTAGTTAGAACTCTTTTGTAAACCATCGCGCGCCGTGAACGTCACATGTGGGCTCAACCTGTACTGGAAATCTATTGCGAGATTCTGGTCAGCCTCATTCCGCGAACTCGTGTGTTGGTAAAAAGTAAATCCCGGTGCGTAGGTCAAAAGCCAGTGGAGGCGCGAAGTGGTTTCGTCCAACGCTACCGTCGGCCATACTGAATAACTCACGTCACTCACGGCATGACCGTTGATCGCCCCTAGCGCGTTGTCGCTGTACGCACTGTTGAAGGCCACACCGTACCCGAGGTAGTTGGAGCGTGCTTCAGAGAGCGGCGAGACTGCAAAATCTTCACTACTCACGGGAGGCGGGGTCAGCATCCGTTCCTTGGTGTTTGCCTGGCCGGTTGCGGCCGGTTCCGGAGGTGTGGGGTCCGCCTGCGACCAAAGCGGTGATGTAGCCAACACGGCCAACCCTAAACAAATTGGTTCAAACCATTTCATGATCAGGGGACGACGATGGTGTCACGCGGCTGCAGCTCTATGTTCTGCGCCGAATGCTGGCCCTTAACCACTTCCTTGTAATTGAACGGAATTCGTGTCTGGGTTCCATCCGCGTTCTGCCGCAGAACATAGATGGACTTCTGCTTGGCAAAGTCCCGGAATCCTCCCGCGACCGCGATCGCGTCGAGCACCGTGGCTGAGTTGGTGATCACGTACGAGCCTGGCTTGTTCACTTGTCCCAGGATATTGAACTTCTGACTGTTGATTTGCTGAACGATGACCGTGACTTCTGGCTCCGCGATGTAGTTCTTCAGCCTGCTGGCAATGTCTTGTTCCAGCTTCAGCGGAGTCTGCCCAGTGGCTTGCACTTCTCCCACCAGGGGCAACGAGATCTTCCCATCCGACCGCACGGGGATTGATCGCGAGATGTCTGGCTCCTTCCACACGTTGATGGCCAGTACGTCGTCATTGCCGATGACGAAACTGTCATCGTGCGGCTTGGTTGCGGAAGTTTCCGCTGCCTGAGCCGGTGGCGCCGTTTGGGCAGGTGGGTTGGGTGGGCTTTCATTCTCTGACGCCGTTTGTGCCCAAAGCACACCCGACAGAAGCACGCAAATGAAGGACGCGGCCAGTCGACTAATCCACAAGGTGCAGCTGTTCTCGGGCATAACTATTCCTCGGCGATTGTTTTCCCAGGCGGGTCCGTTCGTGCTGCATCACGCAAAACAGGAACTGAGGATCTACCCTATGGACTTGGCGGCTCTTGGCGATTGTGCAAGTCAATCTTAACCACCAATTCTGGAGTACACCAGACCACATCGCGCGTATGCCCTCATCCAGGCTTTTTTCAAGACGAGCCACAGCAGGTTGTTC
>JBBSFW010000140.1:0-9572 GCA_038254805.1 Terriglobales bacterium | reverse complement strand
GTTCAACGGCACGGCAGAAAATCCATTCTGCAGGAATTTATGAAACTCCTCACTTGCGCTGAAACCACCGTAAACATTGTGCCTGGGCGTTGCTGATTGAGGGCGGCTCGACAACTCTTAGCTTCCTAGCTGTCGCGCATCCCAGTTTGCCGCCCCCCCCGAAAGCGTGATATTTTGTGATCTTTTTATTTCCTAAGATTTTGACGTTTCCGGCCAATTTCGGCGCGAAAACGAACGGCTTATTCGCCCACGTATTCGGCGCCGGCGTCCTTCTACTACTACCGCCGCGTCCCGAACTTACCGGCGCAGGCGCGGCCCTTCGCGCGCACACAGGAGAGCTGGCGGCGGGGCGGAGACGAGGGAGTGTTTGCGCGAGTGCTAACCTGTCCTAACCTTGTAACTCCTGACACTCTGCCGCCCTGAGCGATTGCACCAAAAGTGCGGAAGAGCCATTTTTGCACCGGCACTGACAGTTTCGTTGGCCGCGCCGGGCTGCACGCGGCATGCGCTGCAATGTTCAGTATGAACCATTAGATGCGGCTGATCGGAGCCACACTGGCCACCCGGGCTCCGTCGGTCGTCGCAAAACTTACCCCTTATGAAACGCGGCGGTGCTACCTTCCAATGTCTGATGGCGCGGTGGTGTTTGGCCTGGGAACAGCGCGACATGGAACCGCGAGCGGATGGCGGCGGAAATCGGAAGGCGAAAAGCTTTGCACGGCGCGTCTGTACCGGGGTGGATACGAAAACACCAACTTGGGGCGGTACTACGTTATTGACTTCACACGCAATATCCTTGTGAGCCATCACATTGAGATAGAAGCGTATGGTCGCGCGATCTAGGGGTTCGATCCGAACGCCTGGGTGCAGCGCAAACGCGACACCCTGGAGGCCTTCGTCGACCGGGGTGGCCCGGTTAAACTGGCATTCTTCGGCGCATTGGATACTCTCGGGCGAATCAAGGATCCGCGGCGGGCGGCCCGGATCCCGGGTGCGGGTGGCCTCGCTGGTCGCCTCTGGGCTTGGATCGGTCTTTCTCGAAATGCCGCTCAGGACCGCCGGCGCTTGGCGGGCCGCATTCTGTTCGCGGATGCGGGCGCGGCCAATTCCCCAACGTTTCCCCACGGGAAGATTTGCCTGCGCAACTCGGAGTGAAGCGACAAGGCAACAATCACCGGCACGATGTAAGGCAGCACGTTGGTGGCGAGGTAATCGCCGAAGGCGCGGATCCATTTGCCCGCTGCATCCTGCACGCCGGCTATTTGGTGGGCCGCATTCCAGGCGGTGATGTGGGCGAAAATCAGTAGCAGGACGAGTTCGACCACCGACATGACGGCCGTGCCCAGCAAGAGCGGCCGAAAATTGCGCCGCACGCCCGGCGCGGCCAGCATGAGGGACCAGAATACCGGAAGGCTGAACGTGAATGCGGCGGCGTCGGTGCGTGGCATATCGAAATCGATGGAATGGATCTTTTGTGGCGTCGGATTCTGCGGGCTCGCAGGCAGTGTAGTTTCGACAGGCACCCGCAGCGTGTAATCGCCGGAGGGATTCTGCTGGATGAGAATGAAGCTCGCCGCGGCGCCCTTCAGTAGGTAAAACATAGGGTCCGCAAGCGCAAACCACCAAAGAGCGAGCAAACTGACGAGCAGCGCCGAACCGCGCAGCAGAAAGCGCGTCTGAGGTTTAAGCCCTGACACCAGTTGCGGCGCCAACCCGCGCGACTCGATTGACCCACAACCAGAAGACGACCAAGGTATCCAGCACCAACAGACTTTCCCACAAGTAGGCATGTGCGAAATCGAACCAAGCCATACTATACTGCCCCAGGTAAAAGAGGCTGATGAAGCGGACAATGTTGAGCGTCTGAACGATCAAGCTGCCGGCCGCCAGACCCACCAGTTTCATTTTCCAGGAGGCGGGAAAGGCGAGAATCGCGGACCAGAGCAGAATCGTGACATTCACTGCGTTGCACCCGTCGCGCATCTCCACCGCGAAACCACCCGGAGCCCTCATGATGGCGGCGTCGCGTGTGGCGTGACCGCCACACGCCAGGAGCAAGGCGTGCGAAACGTTCACCAGCGCGCGCGAGAAGCGGATATCCACGGACTGAACGGGCGGGGTGAACAAGATGCCAAAGCCGAACAGCAAGCAGCACGAGAAGCTCAGAACGAAGCGGATTGGGCGAAGGTGGGTCAACGTCTTGTGAGGCCCATTTATAGCAGAGGGCTCAATGGGTGTCAATTTCGTTTAAACGGAGGAGCCGGTCGAGGACCCGAGCCGCTCGGGTATAGGGGCGTCTTGCCCGGGGGCGTCGATATTGCGCTGACAGACAGTGTAGTCGGTGAGTGAACAAGCCATCAGAATCGGATACGAGGGACCGGAGAAATGCTCCAAACGAAAGAAATAGGAATCTCGAAATTTTTTCTTGTGTGGGATTAAAATACCTGGGACAAATGTTGTAGACTAAAGGGTCTTGATTAGGCAGGAGAGTAAGAATTTCGTGTGAGATCCGGATTGAAATGCATGGCCTTTGCATCTGCTACGAGCATAATTGCCCGGAATGGGCTTCCTTTGCGGCCCAGCCGGAGACTATTAAGGAGCACCATGAAACTTCGTCTACTTGTCTTGGGCTTGGCCTTTGGTCTTTACCTGCGAGCCCAATCCGTCGTACCCCTGAACACGGCAGGCAATTTCACTGTATTAGGCGCCTCCACTGTTACGAACACGGGCCCGACTATCGTGAATAGGGACGTAGGGGTTTCTCCGGGTACCGCTGTGACCGGATTTCCGCCCGGAACTGTTGGAGGGGGATCGATACATGCGGCGGACGGTCCTGCCGGCCAGGCTCAAATCGACTTGACCGCGGCTTATAACTACGCTGCTCTCGAACCGGTGACCACTACCCTGGCGACTGGCGACATTGGCGGACAGACCCTACCGACCGGCGTGTACAAGACCGGGGCCATCCCTTCGCTGGGTATAACGGGCGTTCTCACGCTCAATGGCGGAGGCAACGCGAATGCAGTCTTTGTCTTCCAGATCGCGAGTACACTCACTACTGCCAGCACCAGTCAAATAGTCCTTATTAACGGTGCGAATGCAGCCAACATTTTCTGGCAGGTCGGTAGCTCGGCAACTCTTGGAACAACCTCCTTCTTCAACGGAACCATCCTGGCTCATGCCTCCGTCACGGTTCAGACCGGCGCCACGCTGAATGGGAGGGCTTTGGCACGGACCGGGGCGGTGACACTGGATTCCAACGTGATGGTGAACCCCGGACCGGCCATTACCAGCCCGGCGCCACCGGCGTTGAGTGCGGTTAGTTGTCCGCTGACGGCTGCCACAATCGGTGTGCCGTACAACTCTGTCCTGGTAGCCACGGGCGGCACGCCGGCCTACACGTTTTCCATCACCGGGGGATCGCTTCCCACGGGTTTGAACTTGAACCCTTCCACTGGTGCAATCAACGGCACCTCGAGTGGACCGGGTGGCACCGTCAACTTTAGCACCAATGCCAGAGATTCGGCAGCACCGCCGGCTACCGTGACCAACAGTGGCTGCTTTATCAACGTTACAGCGCTTGCCAACACGGGCGCTGGTGGTTTGCCTTCTGGTGTTCCAGCGCTCTCTACATGGGGCTTGGGCGCGCTTGTGGTATTGCTGGCAGCCTATTCGATGCAAATCATCCGAAAAGCACGAGTGTAGACTCCGAAGGGCGAAGAGGCAAGAGGTCCTGCGGGAGGCATCGTTCCATCGTCCGGAACCGCGGCGCCATTCGGGTCCGATGTTCGGACAAAGACGGCTCTGGTGCAAACTTCTGAACACGGGCAGGTTCGGCTTTCGAAAAGCTTCGCCCTATGATTATGCAGCGATGACTGCAGTCCAGATGGCCGGAACCGTCTTCGGCTGGCCGGGCAACTTGCCGATCCGGAACTGGTTCTTTCTGATCTTCCCCGCCAACTCGATGCCGCTGATCACCACCGCCGCGGTTCGGAAGCTCTTCAGCCCCAGCATGGGGCCAAGCCGTTGCTTTACGTGCCGGTGGTCCTGTTCAATGAGGTTGTTTAGGTATTTGCTGCTGCGCACCCGGACTCGCTTCGGCAACTCGCCGTCACGCTTTAGATCAGCCACGGCGCGGTGTGAGGCGGCATAGGCGCCGGAGCGGATACGCCATTGGCCGGCACCGGCATCCACGTTCGTAAGTTTTTTGATGTTGTATTTTCGGGAGAGATTGAGGGGGTCTTCCTCAATTACTTTGCTGATCTCCTCGATAATGTCCTCAACTCTCGGTATCTTTCGAATGAAGCTTTCTTGCACTACGTTCGAACGCCGGAGTTGAAGTGATGTGGGAATCGGAGGCCATGACGCGCCACTCGGAAGTTAAGCCTATCGCGGGCATCTGAAAGTTCTACCTGGAAAGTCCCATTATCGGAATATGACTCTCTGAGCGCATGGGCTATCCGGTATCGCGGGCCGCGCTGGCGTTAGCCCCACGGCGGCGCGCGTGACCTACCGCCGCCCTCACTCGTGTGATGCATTAACCGAGTGAACATCTTCACCGCTTCGAGCTGCGCGAAGCCCTCGCCTCAGACGGTGATTGTGCGCGTTACATCCGCCGGAGTTCCGTCCGGTGGAGACTAGTGCCATTCCTGCGGTGCCGGCCACGTGAGCCCCGCCGCATCGATCACGCGACCGCGTTCAACGGCACGGCAGAAAATTCATTCTGCAGGAACTTATGAAACTCCTCACTTGCGCTGAACCACCCTAAACATTGTGCCTGGGCGTTGCTGATTGAGGGCGGCTCGACAACTCTTAGCTTCCTAGCTGTCGCGCATCTCAGTTTGCCGCCCCCCCCGAAAGCGTGATATTTTGTGATTTTTTTATTTCCTGAGATTTTGACGTTTCCGGCCAATTTCGGCGCGAAAACGAACGGCTTATTCGCCCACGTATTCGGCGTCGGCGTTCTTCTACTACTACCGCGGCGGCCCCAACTTACCGGCGCGGGCCCGGCTCTTCGCGCGCACGCAGGGGAGCTGGCGGCGGGGCGGAGACGAGGGAGTGTTTGGCGTTCGTGTGGACGTGGGGGGAATGCCGCCGATGCTCTAATAACTCGGAACGCAGCCGCGAAGGCTCAATACGGAAGCGGGAATTTCGTCTGGCTGAAATCCCGTCGCCTCAACAGTCTTGCTACCTCGGAAGGACGCCCGCGGGAAGGCAAATGACTTGGGGCTGGAACGACTCCATCGCGGACACCGCTGCCTGTTTCGCCTTCGAGCGCACGTGAGAATAGTGTTATCATTTCCGGGCTGAGATGTCCTCAAATCGACACCAGAACGTGATCAGGTACGCCGGCCTCAGCGAGCTTAATGATGCAAGTGTGTCGGAGATCGTGAACCTAAGCTTCGGGAATCCGGCAGCTCTACTGAGAGACCGCGAAGCCGTACGCCACGTCTTCGCCGGCCGAGTTGCATGATAACCCAATCCCTGCCCAGCTAACCGGACTTGGGTATACCTGAATCGAAACGCAGGAGAAAGAAAGTGCCCAGGTTCGGAGGCGCCAACAGCTTCAGCGCGTTTCAGGAGACGTGCCATGGCCCACATCGCCTTCAACTCACAACCGCGCATCGTTGTCAGCAAGCCGACTCCACAGCCCGTGCTCTTGCCGCAGCGCAACAGAACATCCTCCCCGTTTTCGATAACGCACCCCCGAAAGCGTTGACCACTGCAAACAGGTTCTGCGACCGAAAGCTCCAGCAACTGCGCTTTTTCAGGATGCTTGTAAGGGCGAGGTCTGCATGCGTTCGTAAGTCCTTTTGCAGAGTAGCCTCGCTACGCTCCGGTGCCGCTTCCTAGGCTACAAGGTGGGTAGAATACGGGCAGCAATTCCTGCGAATCGCTCAACGAGCCTTAACAAACAGATCTTTGGCGGAGGAGTAGTTCTTTGCCCCACTGCCGGTGTACCCATGCTGCACGGTCAAGGTCCGGTTTACAGTCATCTCCTTGCCATTATCAGCCAGGCTACGGACTTCTAAGATCGTGACTGCTGTGCTATTGATGTTCCGGTGTGTTTCGGTGGTCAGTTTCGATCCATTCCATTCAGCGCGCCATCTGTATGGACCGTTCTCTGGCGCCGGCTTCTCGGTCTCTGAACCATCCATCTTGTAAACGATGGTTTCACTTTGCCCTTCGCTGCGCGTCTCCACGCTGACCTCGGACTCGGTCTGCTTAATGACCACAGTCACGGGTCCTTTGGTGGAGTCCCCGAAGTGGGGAGACTCACTGCGTGTGGAATCCATTTCCCAAGTACCGGAGAAGTCAGTCTTGGTATCCGGCGCTCCTAGCAAGGGAGCCATCAAGGCGGCCACCGCGACCGATGTGGCGAGGACAGTTCGGTTCATGAGCTTTCTCCTTCATACTCCAAGCTTAGATCGGCAAGCTGGTCCAATTATTCGACTTTGCTAGCAAAAGATTGTTTCAGGCACAGGGTAAAGCCGCAACCGGTCGATTGATTACGGCTACGTGCTCGGCCGTCGCTGACCGAAGCGGCCCGGAGCCTTCGCTACGGAGAAGTCTTATTTCTCACTTTGCCAAGGTCGAGGCTGCGTTGCTGCGCGCGCTTGATGGTCTCGTTGTCCCGTGGGATAACGTCCCACCCTAGAGTATGTCGACATCACCCACGTCTTGCAGAGATTGGGAGCCTCGTAGGCCAGCCACATTACGCACGAAAATCCTACCCGTACACTGTCGGCCCGAACTGCCTGCGAGAGGATGCTGGCAGCCAATTCTGTTCCAACGCTGAATAAGGGCCGAACGTCAAGCATTATTATTTGATGTATAGTCCGAGTGGAGGACTTTATGGAACTCGGAATCTGCCCACTTACCATTTCTGCGGTCCTGATCCTATCTAGTACCGCAAGTTTTGCCGCGACGATTCAGTTATCAGGAATCCGAGACCTGAACGACACGGCTGTAGTGTCCAACGCGTCACTTTCCGGCAGCGCATATTCTTTCACGATCCAGAATACGGCTCCGGTTGGCATAATCGCCAACGTTGGCGTTAGTTTCGGCAACACCCTACGTCTGAGTAGCTTCACTACTTCAGCGCCATTCCAATACAACATCCAGAACAACACGGTAGCGCCGGATTTCAATTTCCCGCTCGATTTCGCAATGTCGGGCGGGGATCAGACAAAAGGTCTTATCCCCGGCGAATCCGAGAACTTTAGTTGGATTATCACAAAAGCCGATGGAACTCCAGTCTCAGGTATTTCAGCGATGGACATTGCCGAGCACCAAGTTGTCAGATTCCGCCTGCTGCCGAGAGAAACTGGAACAGATCTAGCACTCGGACCAGGCGCCGCCATTCCGGAACCCGCGACTGGTGCGATCGCAGGTATGGCTCTCCTTGTTATGGTGATAGCTGGATGGCGGAATCATAGTTAAAGGAGAGCGCCCGTGCGCAGCGCGAGAGGCAGAGCCCATTAGCCCTTTTTCGGAACACTAATCAGTTCTGTTCCGCATCTCAGTTTACCGCCCCCCCCGAAAGCGTGATATTTTGTGATCTTTTTATTTCCTAAGATTTTGACGTTTCCGGCGCAGAACCGCCTGCTCCGGAAGGTATGTTGGCCTATTTAGGCGCGAAAACTAACGCCGGATTTACGCCACGTCCCTTCGGAGTAGACTGCTACGTTCCAGTGCGGGCCGCGGGCCGAAGATGCCGGGCGAGGGCGATCGCGCTTCGGGTATGTAGGGGAGCTGGCCGGGGGCGGAGACGAGAGAGTGTTTGCGAGGGGTGGAGACGGGAGCGGGGCTGCGGCCGGCCGCTTTTACGCCATCGACCGGATGCCGAGCACCGCATTGCGTTTGCACATGTAATCGAACAGCGAGGAGAGCGCCGAAAGCTTTCGCCGGATACTGCTTTCGGCCAATTCGCGGCTCATAGGATGCCCTTTCAGCCTACCAGCACCGCTTCGTAATCTTTGCAGCACAACCCTTTGAAGAGATGCCTACTTGTAAGCAATAGCCGCGCTGGATGGGCCTGCGAGATGAATCACTTCGAAGCGCTTGAAGCCAACCTCCTCGCACCACTTGCGGAAATCCGCCCCAGAATAGTCGAACGCATCGCCGAATTCAATGAGCATGTTCAAAGACATCAGCAGACCGAAAAGGTTTTCACGCCGCCCGTCGTCGATCAGGGCTTCTATGGTGACAAACGCGCCGCCTGCTGGTAAGGCATCATAGGCCGCACGGATAAGCCGCATCTTTTTCTCCAAATTCCAGTCGTGGAGAATCATGCCCATGGTGATCATGTCCGCTTTAGGCAAAGGGTCCTTAAAAAAGTCACCAGAAGCTGTGCCAACGCGATCGCTCAGCCCGGCGGCCGCGATCTGCCGTCGCGCGATTGGTTCTACCGGTGGGAGATCGAAGGAGATGCACTGCAGATCAGGATGCGCCTTGGCGACTTCTATGCAAAGGAGGCCGGTCGCGCCGCCGATGTCGCAGAGCGTCTTGAACTTTGAAAAATCAAACTTTGCCGCAAACGCCTCGAAATTAATGCGCGAGAGGCCGGTCATCGCGCCGAGGAACTGTTCGAGCTTTGGCAACTCGTCATAAAGCTCCTCGAACATTCCTTTCTGGCCATGCTTGGTCTCATTCTGCGGCCTTCCAGTGCGCAAAGCCTCGGGTAGGTCTTGCCAGAACTTGAAGAGCCGCACATTGAGCATCACGAGAATGCCGCCCACATAGCGGGGCTGCCCGCTATCGAGGTATAGGGCGCTGGCGGGAGTGTTGAAATACTGCGCGGTCGGGCCGTCGCCCTCGCGTTCAAGGAAACGCATTGCGACCAGCGCGTCAAAGAAATCGCTGACGGCGCGTGGATGCAGGCCAAGCTGTGCGCCTAGTTCCGCGCCGGTGATGCGGCGATCACCGAGTTCGGTGAACACGCCGAACTCGACGGCTGTGAGAAGAACCTTGGAAGACCAGAAAGCGAAGGCCGTCTGGAGAATGGGACCGGGATCGAGCTGCGAATTCGTGTCAAGCATCTATTGATTCACTTCCGTCAAAAGTGAAGCCATTTGGTGCCATGACGCTGATTCTATCACCGGATATCGGACGGTAATGAGCGACGCGCCACTCGGAAGTTAAGCCTATCGCGGGCATCTGAAAATTCTACCTGGAAAGTCTCATTACCGGAATATGACTCTCTTTGAGCGCATGGGCCATCCGGATGGCGGGCCGCGCTGGCGTTAGCCCCCACGGCGGCGCGCGTGACCTACCGCCTGCCGTCGCTCGTGTGATGCATCAACCAAGTGAACATCTTCACCGCTTCGAGCGTCGCGAATACCTCGCCTTAGACGGTGGTGGTGCGAGTTACATCCGCCGGAGTTTCGTCCAGTGGAGACTAGTGCCGTGCCGGCGGACGTGAGCCCAGTCGCATCGATCACGCGGCCGCGTTCAACGGCACGGCAGAAAATCCATTCTGCAGGAATTTATGAAACTCCTCACTTGCGCTGAAACCACCGTAAACATTGTGCCTGGGCGTTGCTGATTGAGGGCGGCTCGACAACTCTTAG
>JBBSFW010000139.1:0-9573 GCA_038254805.1 Terriglobales bacterium | reverse complement strand
TTTGGAGGGCAGTGGCAGAACAAGGGCTACGAGCTGATCGATGAACTCAAGCTGATCGAAAACGCGCGGCGGATCGGCGAAGAGGCGGTCGCACTGCATAGCGCGGAGCAGTGTCCCGCCGGCGTGTTCGACGTAATACTCGAAAGTTCTCAGCTGGGATTGCAGATTCACGAATCTGTGGGGCACCCCATTGAACTCGACCGCGTGCTGGGCATGGAGGCCAATTTCGCGGGCACGTCGTTTCTGACGCTGGAGAAATTACGCAGTCTGAAATATGGCAGCGAACTGGTCAATGTGGTCGCCGACGCCCGCCAGGAGCACGGTCCCGGCCTGGGCACATTCGCCTTCGATGATGAAGGAGTTCCGGCGCAATCGACTCCCATCATCACCAACGGCCTGTTCACCGGATATCTCAGCTCGCGCGAGACCGCTCCCGCCATCGGCCTCGAGCGCTCGGGTGGGACGCTGCGCGCCGAAAGCTGGAACCGGCTGCCCATCATCCGCATGACCAACATCAGCATTCTCCCCGGTGAACAGCCGCTCACATTCGATCAGCTGATTTCTTCCACCGGCCACGGCATCCTCATGCAGACTAACCGGTCCTGGTCCATCGACGACAAGCGCTACAACTTCCAGTTTGGAACCGAAATCGGATGGGAGATCAAGAACGGCAAGCGCGTACGCATGCTGAAAAATCCCTCCTATAGCGGATTCACCACCGGCTTCTGGAATTCCATGGACGCCATTTGCTCCCGCGATGAATGGACGCTGTGGGGAACGCCAAACTGCGGCAAAGGCCAGCCCCAACAGGTGATGGGCACCGGGCATGGGGCGAGTCCGGCAAGATTCAGGCAAGTGAAAGTGGGGAGCGCATATGGGAGCGCCTAGCGTCGGACATCTGGCATTCAGCCAAACGCGGTATGGCCGGCAAATTTGTACGCCCGGTCATTTTGGAACTTCGGCCGAAGCGTTTAAGCCGGAATTTTACCTGCTGACTGCTGACTGCTGAACGCGGAACGCTAAGAAACATGCTGACTCGCGATCAAGCCTCTGAAATATTTTCCCGCATACGGAAGTACTCCACCGCGGACGAAGTGGAGTGTCTTTTTTACGGCGGGCGCTCGGCGCTGACCCGCTTTGCCAACAACACCATCCATCAGAATGTAGCAGAGGAGAATTACGGAGCTTCCGTGCGCACGGTTTTCGGTGGACGAACGGCGCGCGCGAGTACCAACAAATTCGATGATGTGAGTCTAGCGAACGTGGTGCGCGCCTCCGAAAGCCTGGCCCGTGTGCAGGAGCCGGATCCCGATTTGTTGGCGGTGCCGGACGCGGGCGAGGGCGCCCGCGCCACACAGTTAAGCGCCACACCGGCAAGCGCCGCACCGGCACAATCCAAACCAGAAGCACCGGCACGGCACTTTGAAGCCACCGCCAGTCTGACTCCCGCGCAACGTGCGGACGCTGTCGGCAAAATGGTTACAATCGCGCAGAAGCATAATCTGACGGCTGCGGGAATTTTCTCCAGTTCAGATACCGTCGAGGGCATCTTCAACTCGCGGGGACTCAGCGACTGGCACCGGCAGACCTCGGCGGAAGTTTCCATCACC
Organism: Terriglobales bacterium; assembly: GCA_038254805.1. Taxonomy (GTDB): domain Bacteria; phylum Acidobacteriota; class Terriglobia; order Terriglobales; family Acidobacteriaceae; genus Gp1-AA145. The sequence goes on along the minus strand of JBBSFW010000139.1, from coordinate 7,963 downwards.
ATGCTGGCCGGAGATTCCTCGGGATGGCAAAAAGCCAACTCTCCGGATACCGCCACTCTCGATCCCGCGGCTCTGGCCCAGGTCGCAGCCGCAAAAGCCACGACTTCCGCCAGCCCGCGCGAGATTCCGCCAGGAAAGTACACCGTCATTCTTGAACCGGCAGCGGTGCTCGACACCGTGGGCTTCGCATTTTTTGATTTCGGTGGGTTGGCGATTTTCGACCAGCGCTCGTTTCTCAATAACCGGATCGGTACGCAGCTGTTCGGCGAGAACATCAGCATCTGGGACGACGTCTCTCATCCTCTGCAATCTGGTTCGCCCTTTGACGGCGAAGGCATGAAGCGCCAGCGAGTTCAGCTGGTTGAAAAAGGCGTGGTCCAACGTTTGGTATATGCGCGCGCCACCGCCGCGAAGATGAAAAACTCCGAAAACGCGAGCAAGGTTGGCGCAATCGAGGCCACCGGGCACGGCTTTTCCATTCCCAACGAGATGGGGGAGGCGCCCATGAACATCGTCTTCGAGCCGGCCGCCGAACCCAAGACCGTGGATCAAATGATCTCCTCCACCGGCCGTGGAATCCTGGTGACCCGGCTGTGGTACATCCGCGAGGTTGATCCTTACGAGAAAATATTGACCGGCATGACTCGTGACGGCACATTCCTGATTGAAAACGGCAAAGTCATTTGCGGATTGCGGAATTTTCGCTTCAATCAGAGCTTGATCGCAATGCTCTCCCACGTCGAGGACATGAGCACACCGGTGCGCTCCAGTGGAGAGGAATCCTTTGACATGGTGGTTCCTGCGATGAAGGTGAGTGGGTTTAATTTTACGGAAGTGACCAAATTCTGAGAGAAGCATTCAGCAATAGCAATCAGCAATCAGCATTCAGCACTCAGTTCGCGCGACGTTCGTCTTTCAATCTTAAGAATTCGCGAAGCCAACCTGCGTTTGACTTCAACCACAGCCAAGGCGAGACAGTTGTATTCATCGTGTTTTAGAAATGCTAGATCGCGTGCTAACAGAAAATGGTACTCCAGTTCGCTGGCGATCCGGCTGCGATCCCGAGGAACCGCTGAAATTCGCCGTTACTACGTTTCCCACAGCCTTCCGCGATATTCGCGCCTACGGATGCAGCCGATCTCTTGATTTGGTTCGTTAAATCGAATGTTTCGGACCTCGGAAAGCAGGCTGTCATCTCGTAACACTTGAGCGTGAGCGCGTGCGCTTTGCTCCAAACTTGCAGATTGCGGAAATCCTGCATCGCCGAGGTGTCCCAAACGATCAACAGCATGCCGCCACTACAGGAACTGCAGTGACGCAGCTCACTTTTGCTTGGGTCATATGAACATCGATCATTCACGCCGCGAACGCCAACCTTACTGAATGCTGACTGCTGAGTGGTGAATGCTGAGTGCTGAATGCTGGCTGCTGAGTGCCGAGAGTTTCCCCCGCAACTCCCTCTCCCGCAAGTATTTAGACCTCAAAGGCCAATGACTTCGGTAACTTTCGCGGCCTGATCTCGCCATGTAGTCTGCCATTGATGTCCCACGAATCTGCCAATTCAGCGAGCGCCTCCGCGGCGGCCGTGCGTTCGCGCTATGCGGACGTGCAGAGCGCGCCGCGTTTTCCGGTCAAGCTTCCCATCCAGATCAAGTCGCAAGGTGGGGACCGCAGCACCGAGAGCGAAAACATTTCCTCCAACGGCGTTCTATTCCAGCACGAAATTGATATGCCCGTTGGCTCAACCATTGACTTCACGATTTCGCTTCCTGCCGAAGTGGTGGGCGCGGAGTGCGACGTCAAGATTGAATGTCGCGGGCGCGTGGTCCGCAGCACGTTGAACCAGGGGCGGTGCGGAGTGGGCGTGATGATTGACGAGTATCAGTTTGAACGCCGCTGAGCGCGGAAACGGTTAAGCAATGGCAAGCGCTGCTTTGAGCACGGGGGAAGCGAGAGAGGCCGCTCCGCAGATGGAGACCAGGGAGCAGTTCGTGCGGGTGATTGTGGCCGACTCGCAGGCAATCTTCCGCGCCGGCCTGCGCAAGATTTTCGCCGTTGAAGACGACATTCGGGTTGTGGGACAAGCCGAGACGCTATCTCAAGCCATCGCAGCCGCCACAAAATTCAGCGCTGAAATTCTGATCTTCGAAGCCGCCTTGGCCGAACATCCCGCCGAGGCCGTCCAGGAAATCTTGAAGCAAGCGCCGGCGCTCCGGCTCGTAGTGGTAACCGAAATGCCCAATGAAGAGCTCACCCTCGATCTCTTCCGCCGCGGCGCTCACGCCATCGTCTCCCGCGAAATTGATTCCGAGCTGTTTGTCGAGTGCCTGCGTAAAACTGCGCTGGGCGAACCCTGGCTGGAAGATTACGCGGTGAAGTGGGTGCTGCAGGCGTATCGCAGGCAGGGCGGGCGTGCAACCTCTTCCCGCGCCAAAGCCCAACTCACTCCCAAAGAAACGCTGATCGTCACCTGTGTCACTCAGGGAATGAAAAACAAGGAAATTGCCATTCGGGTTGGCACCACCGAGCAGGTGGTCAAGAATTATCTGCGCAAGGTGTACGACAAGCTGGGCGTGGCCGACCGCCTCGAACTGGCGCTCTTCTGCCTCAACGGCAAGCTGATGCAGGAAAACGCTCCGGCGCCCGCAGTGGCCTCCGGGCAGTTGCCGGACCGGACCAAGCAGCCGGATCCGCAGCCGGCCAGTAACTCCCCGGAAAAATACTCCTGATTTCGTGCTTCCTCTTCCTCCTGGTCATCGTCTCACCGGTTATCGTATCGCTGATCCCACTGATCGCTCGTCCCGCTCATAACCAATCCCTGATCCCTGATCTTTGATCTTTGATCCCTGATCCCTGATCTTCGATCGCTGATCGCTGATTTCTGATCTTCGATCGCTGATTGCTGATCGCTGTTCCTCGCTTCCAGGTTGCGGACGACGCCTCACGCCCATAGAATCGAAGCAGCAGGTTTTTCCGCCTGCGCATAGTTCCTCGCAGTAGCTTCCTCATAGCGCCGGAGAGATGGCCGAGTGGCTGAAGGCGCACGCTTGGAAAGCGTGTTTAGGGGAAACTCTAACGTGGGTTCGAATCCCACTCTCTCCGCCAGTTCTTTTAATTTTTTGTACTTTGCAGGGATCCATACTACAATCCATACCGCTTTTAGAGCAGTCTGGAGCGTGGGGGTATGGGATTCTCTCCATTCGCGAAGGCCCCGAACGTCAATCTAACCAAGTATGTAAACATTGGGCAAAACCAGTGGCGGTTTTGTCCAGTCGTCATTTCGGCCAACGGACGAATCAAACCTGATACGTTCTCGCTGTGGGCAGCCCCGAGCTTCATCGCGAGGGCGCGTACTACATCGAGTGGTACGAAAACGGCTCCCGGCGTCGGCGCTCGGTCGGAAAGAATGCGCTTGAGGCGCACGCCCAGACCCATGCTGAGGGCACGTTTTTTTTCTTAGCAAACTTAATCGAAAGTCTGCCGCAGCCCTTTTTCTTGGTGGGTACATCCACGACGTTCGCAAAGACATAGCCGATCGGTCGGGGGAAATCGCGTTTTTTTCCGCCATCCAGGATGACTGCGGTAGCAATCAAGAGCAGGAGTACGACCGATGGCTTACGCATGGCTCGGTAGCAGGCGAGTTACGCCAGCTACCGACGGATGCTAGGTTCCGAGTCGCCGAGTCCCCAAGATTTTAGTGAAATGAAAAAGAGTCGATTTGGTGCTGATGTAGAATCAACCGCGATTGCGCTAGTCACTCTTCACGAAGAGGAAATCAGATGAAAACTCGACTGCTGCCGACATGTCTTGCGGTCGTCGCGCTGCTCTGCACAAACGGCTACTCGCAACCGAACAAACACCAAGGAGGTACAAAACAAACGTCCGCCACGAAAGTGCGCACGTACTACCTGTGCGCAGAAGAAGTTGATTGGGACTACACGCCGGATGGAATAGACGTCATGATGGGCAAAGATTTCGACGGTTATGGAAAAGCCTTCACCGAGCATACCGCAAACCGCATCGGGCGCACCTATCGAAAAGCTGTCTTTCACGAATATACCGACGGCACGTTTAGCACGAAAAAACCTCGTCCGCCGGACCTGGCGCATATGGGACTGCTCGGGCCTGTTATTCGTGCCGAGGTAGGAGACACGATCAAGGTAGTTTTGCGCAACAATACGAGTTTTCCGGTCAGCCTGCACCCTCATGGCGTAGCGTACAAGCGCGACTCAGAAGGCGCCATGTATGCGGACGGCATGGAGCATCCCGAGGCGAATGGCCTAGTGCCTCCCGGCAAGGCTCACACCTACACTTGGGAGGTGCGCCCCGAGGCTGGCCCTGGACCGCAGGATGGAAGTTCGATCGCGTGGCTCTATCACTCTCACAACTACGAACCCAAGGACGTAAACGCAGGCCTAATCGGCGCGATTGTGATCACCCGGAAAGGCATGGCGCGTCCCGCCGGCTCGCCCAAGGACATCTCGCATGAGTTCTTTTCGCTGTTCATGATCATTGATGAGAACCAGAGTCGCTACTTCGAGCACAACGTCAAGACGAATTTCCCCGACCGCTCGAAGGTCAATATCGCCGAATATATTCCGCTCGATCCAGAGGGTAATGGAGATCTACCCTTGGGAACCGGGTTCGGCACAAGCAACATGAAAGCGACGATCAACGGATACCTCTTCAGCAACGGACCGATGATCACCATGCGCAAGGGAGAGCACGTGCGCTGGTATGTGATGACGATGGGTATCGGCTTCAACTTTCATACGGCGCACTGGCATGGCAACGTGGTCAGCGTGCGCGGGCAGTACATGGACGTGCTGCCGACGATCGGCCCGGCGCAAGTCGTCACCGCCGATATGGTGCCGGACAGGGCCGGCACATGGATGTTCCATTGCCACGTGGACGACCACATGAAGGGCGGAATGCAGACGCTGTATCGGGTGCTGGACAAGGACGAAACGGTTCGGAGCGCAACCGGCATACCGGTTTCAGCAGTTCCAAATAATCAGCACGTCGAATCCCACTAACGACGCTAAATGGCTGCGCAAGCAAAGGCACTCATTGATTTGGTGGCCCTGTCAAATGAGTGATATGGCAATTTATCGCCAGTTGCCCTTTTTCGTACCATCTCTGATCGTCTAGCATTACAACGTTGGCTGGCAGGAACCTTTCTATGCACGAGATCGACCGTCGTTCATTGCTGAAAGTACTCGCTGCCCTTCCGTTTGCTCCCTGTCGTGCCATTGGGGACGAAAAACCGCAGGACGTTCACCTCGTCGGAACAGGCGCTGACCGCACCGGGCAGCCCCACAAGGCCGCACGCGCCAACACCCATCTGGACTTCAAAGTTCTGACGCGTGAGACCAACGGTGCCCTCTTCATCATGGAGAACCGCAATATGGTACGCGGCGGGCCGTCGCGACACATTCACTGTTTTTTTTGCAGCGCTTTCAGTTCGACTTCATTCTTCAGGTGTTCCGAGTGCGCCCACTGGTACTCGGGGTCCCGCTCGGTAACTTCGTCACGTAAAGGTTTCAGATCTTCTGCTTCGATGGCAGCCCGAGCCTGAGCAATCTGCTCGTCAACTTCCTGGACCAGGCGGAAGGCTGGAATTTCGTCAGAAGTTCCGTCCGCCGCATCTCCAGCTCCAGCAGCTTCGACTTCAGCTTCTCCTGCAGCTGGGGATTATCTGCATTCCTGATCTGAGTGACGCGACGCTCCGGCAAGGAACGCAGGGTAGCTTCAAGGGATCGTCCGCGCTCTGTTGCCTCGGCCACGGAAGCCTGCAACGTGAAGTCAGAGGCTTCGGCCTCGCTCAGCTTTTGAAGCGCGAGATCGCGTTGAACTCCGGCTAAGGTCACGCCCTTTCCGCGGGTGAAATCGAGCAGTTGCGCTTCCGCCGATTCCAGCGCCTGGCGCGATTCCTTCATCTGAACTTCAAAAAATGCCTGCTGGCCAGGCGGCCGCCGAATTTCCGTTTGTCTGGCAAAAAAAACTTCGGCCAGTGATCTCAGCACGGCAGCGGACAAACGGGGGTCCGCCGACCTGTAGGAGACGGTGATCAGCCGTGATTTTCTTACTGGCTGTGCATCCAGCTTCCCAGCCAGCCGCCGGACAGCACGCTCGATTCGCGTCTCCGCAGTTTCGCCTTTCAGATTTGAGAACCATGAAGGTTTGTCAGCCAAACCATTTGCGAAAACCACGTCGCGCAGCAGGTCTTGATCCTGCAGCAGGTCCAACTCCGAGTTCATTTCCTCCTCGTGATTTCATCGTGATCAACCACCGGTGACACACTGGGAATCGGGGCTGCGGCGGGATCTACACGTCCACGCCGAACCATAATCTTCATCTCTGCCTTATAGGAGGGGGCCACAATCGCATAAAGAATGCCGCTCAGAAATATCAAACAGAACGAAGCAATCAGCAAACGCTGGTTGCGAAAAAAAACCGCCGCGATGTCCCGCCGGCTGGGGGGAAGCCGCCGATATCGTGGCCGGACGATTTGTAGTTCTTCAGACACAATTCAGAACTGCGCGGGCGTAAAGAACGTACTCAGGCTTGACGCCGGCAAGTACCTTCGCAGTTTGGATATTCTGTTCTGCGGCACGAACAGCATGTCGCCGGGCCGGAGATCGAAATCTTCTTCCAGATTCCGCGCCGCCAGCATAGCTTTCATGTTCAAGACATGGCTTTCAACCACGCCCTCAGCAAGGCGGCGGAACAGCACAACTTGCGAATGCTTGGATTGATCGGTAAAACCACCGACCATGGCGACCGCTTCGGCTACGCTGGTTGGCGCTCGCAGTTCGTACTTGCCGGGATGGCCCACCTGGCCGCCGGCCAGGAAGTACGGCTTGGCAAAGTCTTTCAAAATCACACCGACTTCCGGGTCCCGGAGGACTGATTTATAGGCCTGTTTCACAGACTCTCGTAGCTCAGAGATAGTCAGTCCCTCCGCCAGAAGGTCTCCCAGGCCCTGCAAAGCCACAAAACCATCTGGCCGGATCGCCAAGGTTTGGTCCAATTCGGGAGAAAAGGTGAATCTCAGTTCAATCACATCGCTCTTGTGAAGCCGGTACAGCGGACGGCGTTCCCCCGTCACGGCCGGACTCTTCGCATTGAAGTTTCCTTTGCCGTCCGCAATTCCGGTCACCGCGGCATTTTCTGAAGTGGCGATTTCCGCGGCTCTTGCCACCACCTGCGCGGCCAGCGGTGGTAAGGCTGGCAGCCGAGTCAGCAATAGCAATAAAACCGCAGTTCTGTAATTCATTTGGGGGAGAACGCCGCTCAGACTTCGCCGCGCACCGGAAACGTAATCCTGCGAACAATGACTGGCAAGGCATGAAAAGTAGCGTCCTCCAAAGTAGCTATTCGGGCTACAACTTCGGGGAAGTGGTCAAGCCAGCCTCCGGCAGCACTGCTTGTGGAATGTTTCCCGAATCGGGCACCTGTCGGTTTTCCACAGATGACAACCGCTCGCAAGGTTCTTCGGTCACAGAAATGCCACCGCCGAAGTCAATACAATCTTCCCGAAGAGTTTGAATCTTCGCCCCCACCGCCTATGACAAAACCACGCGTCCCTGGCGCAGCCGGTATCGGCGTGTTACTTGCCGATTCCAAACAGATGGAAAGCCAGCTTTTGGCCGCGGCGCTGCGCCGCTGTGGCTTTCGAGTATTTTTGTGCCAAAGTGAGACGGCAGCCATTTTAGAGGCGGCGGAAACTAGCGCCGCCGAGGTGGCAGTAATCAGCCTTGCGGGCGCCAACGCTGCGGCGCCGGAGATGGCCGCGCTTCGCACTCTTCATTTAATTCACCCCGAAATACCGCAGGTTATGCTGATGGAGGCCGACAATCGCGAGCTGGTGGTGCAAGCCTTTCGTTCCGGCGCGCGAGGTCTGTTTTGCCTTTCCATCTCCTCGTTCCAGCTTTTTTGTGAGTGCATCGAGAAAGTCCAT
>JBBSFW010000138.1:0-9632 GCA_038254805.1 Terriglobales bacterium | reverse complement strand
GCGAGGATGGAATAACCGGACAGCTTCTCCTGTCGCCGGGTTGATCGAAGCGACGCCGCTGCTCCTCCAGAGATAAGCTGTATTCTTTCTCGTGCTTGATCAGATCAACGACCCTCTGTTGCGCTTCAGGTGAAGGCCGGAAATGGGCAACCGCTTCCGGCGTTGTGCCTGCGGCGATAAAGTCGATGATCTCGAAATACGCGGGCTGTCATTTTCCGGCTCCATGCTCAAACCTCAATCGTCCAACTCAGGCCCTCACCACACGCCGTCCAATAACCCGAATTCGTTCCGAAAGCACAAGCTCAATCGCTTCCGTGTAGATCCGGTGCTCTTCCTGCAAAATCCGCGCCGATAGCGACTCGGCCGTGTCCTCGTCCAGCACCGGCACCGCCGCCTGCAGAATAATAGGTCCGGCATCCAGTTGCTCGTCCACAAAATGCACCGTGCAGCCCGTGATTCTCACTCCGTGAGCCAACGCCTGATGCTGTGCATCCAGCCCTGGGAAAGCGGGCAACAGCGAAGGGTGGACGTTGAGGATTCGCCCTGGAAAGGCCCTCACAAACTCCGCGGTGAGCAATCGCAGAAATCCCGCCAGACAAACCAGATCCACCTCGTGCCTGCGTAATTCCGCCACAAGCGACCGGTCGTAAACCGCGCGTTCCAGCCCCTTCGATGGCAGGCAAACGGCATTCAGCCCTCTTTCCCTGGCTGCCGCCAAACCAGCCGCATTTTCCCGGTTAGAAATCACCACCGCGATCCCCGCATCCAGTACTCCCGACGCTACACTATTCGCAATGGCTTCAAAGTTCGATCCGCGGCCGGAAAGCAGAATTCCCAGCTTCTTCATTGCAGCCTTTTCATTGATAGACGACCCGCGCCTTCGCCCCGGCCTTGCACTTCACAACTTCGCCAAGCAGATGATACGGCTCGCGAATCCGTTTCAAGATCTTCTCAGCTTGCGCCAGTTTCACTGCATCCACCGCGAAAATCATTCCAATCCCCAGATTGAAGCTACGCAAATAATCATCCTGTGGAACGCGGCCAATTTCGCGCAGGAATTCGAACACCGGCGGCACGGGCCACCCGCCGAGCCGGATTGACGCCGCATATTTCGCCGGCAGCATCCGCGGAGTATTTTCGGTAATCCCGCCACCGGTGATGTGCGCCGCTCCTTTCAGCACTTTCGCAAGCATCAGTTGACGGATGGGGTTCAGGTAACTTCGATGGATTTTCAATAGTTCATCGGCAATCGTAGAGTTCAGAGCGGGAACAAAGCTGTCCGGCTTGTACTTCGCTACTTCAAATACCAGCTTTCTCGCCAGAGAATATCCGTTCGTGTGCAATCCCGTTGACGGAAGGCCAATGAGAATATCGCCGGCCTTGATGTCCTTGCCGGTTAGTAAGTCTTTCTTCTCTACTGCCCCTACAATAAATCCTGCCAGATCGTACTCGCCATCCGAGTACATGCCCGGCATCTCCGCCGTTTCACCGCCGATCAGCGCGCAGCCGTTCTTGCGGCACCCCCGGGCGATGCCTTCCACCACCTGAGCCGCTACTGTTGCATTGAGTTTTCCAACCGCGAAATAATCCAGAAAAAACAAGGGCACGGCGCCTTGGACGGCGATATCGTTCACGCAGTGATTCACAAGGTCTTCACCAACCGTAGTATGGCGCCCTGTCATGAAGGCGAGTTTCAGCTTGGTCCCCACGCCGTCCGCCGAACTAACCAGCACCGGGTGCTTATAGCCGTGCAGTTGATAGCCGGCGCCAAAACTCCCAATACCCGCAAGCACAGCCGGAGTGGTTGTCTTTCGCGCCAGAGTCTTAATCCGTGCGATGGCTTTGTCCGCCTCATCGATGTTCACGCCCGCGTCTTTGTAGAGTATTCGCTTTTTATCTTGCATCCCTATAACAACGATACCCTCTCTGAAGAAGGCGGTCTCAATTGAGCATCAACAAAACCACGGCCGGGTTTTTCCCCCAGCTTTGTGGCGCAAACGCACGATTACATGCAGCCCACCTTCGTTACCCTTACCGGGACGCAGTTACATGTTACTGGCTAACATCGATCGGCCGTAAGCAACGGTTACTCCACAAAGCTTCGCCAGACCCCCCTTTCATTGGGCATGTTCGCGGTGTCCAGGCGTGCCATATTCATACCATGCGCGCTCTGATTCAGCGGGTGACCGAAGCTCATGTTGAAGTGGATGGAAGTAACGTTGGCGCCATCGGCCCAGGCATGCTGGTGTTGCTGGGCATAGGGTCGTCGGACACGAGTCAAGATGCGGATTACTTGGTGAACAAGATCGTGGAGCTAAGAATCTTCGACGACCACCAAGGCAAAATGAATCGCAGCTTGCGTGAAACCGGCGGCAGCCTCTTGGTGGTATCTCAATTCACCTTATACGGCGATTGCGGCAAAGGAAGGCGCCCCAGCTTTGATAAAGCAGCCCCGCCGGACATTGCCCGGTCTTTATACGAACACTTTGTAAAAAGAGCCAAAACAACTGGGTTAACGGTCAAAAGTGGAGTATTTCAGGCAGCCATGTTAGTTTCTTTAGTGAATGATGGACCAGTAACTTTGTTATGTGAATCGATTAGAGGGACAATAGAAGAGTAAGTATCCGGTTCTCACCGGGAGGCAAATGGCACAATCCGCAAAAATTCCAAGCGACCCGATGCTGCTACAGGCGGCGCTCGAAGGTCTTGAGCTACAGAGGCAGAGAATCGAGGATCAAATAGGTCAAGTCCGCTCCATGCTCGGCAAAGAGCGGCCGCGGTCTGTTCCGGTGGATCATTCGGAATCTACGCACGGCATTAAGCGTAGAAAGCTCAGCGTGGCTGCACGCAAGCGCATCGCGGCTGCTCAAAAGAAACGGTGGGCGGAGTTCCGCAAGACCCACGCGGCCCCGAAAGAAAAGTAGTCCTCACTTAGCGTGCCACTCGAATCGGCTCACGATTTCGTCCACGCTTCCACTCGCCACAATTTTGCCTTTTTCAAAGAACACCGCACGCGTAACGATGGCGCGTGCGAAGGGGACGTCGTGAGTAACCAGGATCTTAGGTTGCGGCAGTACACGAAGTAGCTGTAAAAGTTCTCGCTGGCCTGGCGGGTCCAGGAAAGTCGTTGGCTCATCCAAAACCAGAATCTCAGGTGACATCGCAATCACACCGGCGATGGCTACCTGCCGCTTCTCGCCCGCGCTCAGATGATATGGCGATTTGTGCGCAGCGTCCGCAATCCCCGCCTGCTGTAGGCACAAGCCGGCCTTTGACAATGCCTCAGCCGTCGAGAGCCCCAGGTTTAGCGGACCAAACGCTACGTCTTCCAGCACGGTCGGCATAAAGAGTTGCTCATCGGCATCTTGAAACACAACCCCCACCTTGCGCCGGATCTCCGGAAGGTTCTTCCCGTTCACCTCCAATCCGCAGATCACAACGGAGTTGCTCCCTGCCAGCAGCCCGTTCAGATGAAGTACAAACGTCGTCTTGCCCGACCCGTTCGCTCCCAGCAATGCCACCGTCTCACCTGAAAATAATTGGAAATCGACGCCGTTCAGCGCTTGAGTCCCATCGTCGTAGCTGTATTGCAAGCCGCGGATATCGATCAGAGGCTGAATCACTCTAGTCTGCATTTCTCATGAAAGGTCTAGCAAAAAGCCGCCAGCTCCGGCTTAACTGAGTTTCCGCACAACGGTTAACGCCAAGGAGGAGGCCTTTGCTATGACAGAGTGTAACCAATCCGGTTTCGAATTCAAAGGGCATTGTTCGCGGGGTGGTTGCCCGCTTATGACGACCGCGATGCAGGCGGTCTGTTCCGCGGGAGACAGACCGGAGGTTAAATTATTTCTACGTCTGGCCGGCTGCTTTCCCGATGACCGTAATGCGGCGCGGACCGAGCACACAGTGCAGGAGTTAGTCGCGTGGCGAATCTATGGATTGGTTTTGGACTACGAGGACTTGAACGATCATGAACAACTCCGGAACGACCTCATCTTGCGCTTGTTGTCGGCCAAAGGAGATTTTGACCGTTAGCGGTGCGCCCCGTCTCAATCAATGACCAATAGTGTGATCCTTGCTGCGATGGTCCGGCCGCAAAACATCTTCCGCCCACGACCTCCCATCCTTACAAGAGGGTTGGTCTATACTACATCGTTTTTCCAAACGCCGCCTTTGGAACCACGGCTCTTACCTCGTCCCAAGCACGGAAAAAGCCCGTTCTTCGCGATTCAGTATGCCTCTGGCCGGTTCAGTTCGCGAAAAACCCGCGAATCCGTTCCGCAATAGCCAGAACCGCGGATTCCGGCATGTAAGGCCAGAGCGGCAGCGACAGAATTTCACGGCAGGCGCGCTCCGCATTAGGCAACGCACCACGTTTGAGACCACAATCCGCGAAAGCAGGGTGCAAATGCAGAGGAATCGGATAGTGGATCGCACTCGCGATGCCGTTCCGCGCTAAGTAACCGCGGAGGTGCTCACGTCGTGGTGTGCGAATGACATACAGATGATTGACGGAGTCCCGGCTGCGAGTGACCGGTCGAACTTCATGGCAATCGGATAGGGCCTCATCGTATAGTGCGGCCAGCCGGGCGCGGTGGCTGTTCCACTCCGTGAGTTTAGGAAGAAACGCACGCAGGAAGCAGGCTTGCATTTCATCCAGGCGCGAGTTCATTGCGGGCATCCGGCTGAGTTGATCCCGCTTTCTACCGCCGTCGCGGAGCATCCGGATTTTCGCCGCCAGACTAGCGGAACTGGTGGCGACAGCGCCGCCATCGCCCAGGCACCCCAAATTCTTTGTTGGATAGAAACTGTATGCTACAAACGGCGAGAACGCGGTGAGAGCTTTCCCTTGCAACGTCGCACCATGGGCTTGACAGGCGTCCTGCACCAAGGCTGCCCCGGCGGCGCAGGCGATTTTCCGTAACCGTTGGAGATCGCACGGCTGGCCATAGAGGTGGACTGGTAAGATCGCAGCGGTGTTTTCAGAGACGCGCTGGGCGACGTCCCCTGCATCAATAAGCAACCGTTCGGGATCGATGTCGGCGAATATCGGCCTCGCGCCGGCACTGCATATGGCCTGAGCGGTGAACAGCGACGTCAATGCCGAAGTAATCACCTGCTGCCCCGGACGGGTTACTTTCGCTGCCCGGAGGCATAATTCCAGAGCGGACGTGCCAGTGCCCACGCCCACGGCGTACTTCGCCCCGGTACGGGCCGCAAACTCGTGTTCAAAAGCTGCCACCTGCCCGCCCAGGACGAACTGCATGCGCTCGAACAACTGTCTTAGGTTTTGCTCCCACTGCGGCAACGTGGAAGTGAGTATCGGCAGCAGGTTCACCATTGGAACTTCGAAGCTCTTCCCACAGGTTGGGAAACTCTGTTCTTTTAACGAGCGGAATAAGTTTCCAACCGTCGAATACAGGTCGGCCCCCGGTTCCGGAATCATCGGGCAGACCTGGTCTTTACGGACGAAGAGGCGTCGAGCAGACAACGTACTCCGTCATGGGCTGGATCAATATAGTGCGCCAGCTCCTGGCTGTAAAAGGACAGAGTGCATTCAATACCCTCGTTGAACCTCACTGAGGGAACCCACTGGAACTCCTGCTGAATCCGCCTGCAATCGGCATAGTAGCTTCCGATATCAATGCGTTTCGTTTCGTCTGGAAATGGGCGAAAGGCTGGTGGGAGTACACCGGCGATGCGGCTGCCAATGCGTGCAATTTCTCCAATTTCGAGAGGCTCCGGTCCACCAACGTTGTAGAGATTGAAGGCATGCCGATCCGCCAGTCCCAAAGTGAGAAATGCTTCGACCGCATCGTCGATGTAGAGCGGGTCTCGTAGCTGACTGCCATCGCCAAATACCTCCAGGTGCTGCTTCGCGACCAGTTTCCGGACGAAATTGGCCAGAAATCCCTGGCATGGCACTGAGAGCGCCATTCGAGGCCCGTACAAATTCGTGAGGTTCAAGACAACGCTGTCTAACTTGCCAAGCCGGGCATACAGTTCGTGGTACATGACTGCCGCGTACTTGTGAATGCCGTTGAAATCCACGGGGCCGACCGGATGGTCTTCGTCTACGGGCAGGTACCGCGGAATCCCGTAAATCTGGCGCGTTCCGGCGTATACGATGCGCACGCCAGGCGCTACATTGGAACACTCTTCAAGGAAGCCAAGGTGGTCGGAAGCGTTGAGTAGAGCGTCCCGCTTCGGGAAACGCATACTGTGACTGTGACTAACTTCGCCCGCGAGGTTGAAAATGACGTTGGCGGGGCGAATGACCTTTCGTAGCCGGCGGGCATCGCCGATCCTGCCTTGAATCACCCGCACGCATTCTGACACTGGTGCGATGTTGTGGAGGTTGCCACCGCAGCCATTTACGAGCGCGTCTACTACGGTTACTCTCGCCCCAAGGTTCACAAGGCGAATTGCCAAATTACTGCCGAGAAAGCCAAGTCCACCGGTGATCAGCACCTCCTGGCCTTGATATGTAGGATTCAAAAAATTAAGCGGACCGCGGGTCCATTCCTCCGGAATTCAGTTTAGCGGCACTCAGCGCGCGGTTGAACTGTTATAACGGAGTTTGTCCGGCTTGGCAACCAGGGTTTAGTTAACCGTCGAGGGTTCTTCGGGATCTTTCTCGAAGGTGATATCCCACTCCGAGACCCCGTTCATATAAAAGCGCGATTTATGACCGGCTTTGCTGTCGGTACCGCCTGGTCCATCTCCAAGAACTTGCGGATACCAACCGCCGCCGTCGATCAGCTTTTTCGGGGGACTCCACCCATCGGGATCCCACAGGGAATCCGAGTAGCTGACGTAAACGCCTTCCTGGGGCCAGCCGGGGGAGCAACAAGATCTGTTGAGGAGCATGACGTACTTTTCCAGGTATGTATTCCAATGTATGGAAGGCCCCCAGAAAGCGTCGGCATTCGCACGCTCCCAGGCGACCGACACACGGAATACCGGGGTAGCAAAGCCGCCTGTTCCGGGCTCGTTCCAGGACCCGTTATAGTATTTCTCGACTGCGCCGAAAGGAGAACTCTTTCGTGCAAACGGCAGGCGCGCGATCGCAACGCCCTGCTCTTCCAGCGGCCCGCCATAATTACTGAACAGGAAGTAAAAATAGGTTCCGGCACGGCCTAAAACGACCGTAAAATCACCATTGCCACCGCCGAAGTATCCGTTTTGTGCCGAGCAATTCAAGGGATAGGGGCTTGACAGGATAATCCCGAGATCGCTGAAACTCCTTCCGCCATCATGTGAAACCAAGGCTCCAATTTCCGGCGCCGTTAATCGCGAGCCCTTGCAAAGCCCAGCCGGCTCATGGTGATACCAGCCGTAAACCGTTCCGTCTTCTTCATCGCGCCAAACCGCTTCAATCCAGTAAGGACGGTGAATAGACTGGCCGAGAACAACCGGCATTGACACGTGCAGCCGCGACTTGTTCGGTCCCGCGCTGAAGACTGGACCGTCTCCG
Organism: Terriglobales bacterium; assembly: GCA_038254805.1. Classification (GTDB taxonomy): domain Bacteria; phylum Acidobacteriota; class Terriglobia; order Terriglobales; family Acidobacteriaceae; genus Gp1-AA145. The sequence goes on along the minus strand of JBBSFW010000138.1, from coordinate 2,155 downwards.
GTGGAACTATAGACCACAAGCTCCCGGTCTTGCCAGAATGCTGGACTATTTGAGTCTGTTGCCGCCGGCAGTGCCAGAGCCGGCGCGGAGCGCAACTCCGCTCGTTGGGCCGCGCAAACGCCGGCGAGCGCCAGCATTGGCATGAATCTGAAGGGAATCCTCATCGCGACGTATTTCACAGACGTTGCAGACTGCTACTTATGTTACGAAGCCGATGCGTTTTATTGCTGGCGAAACTCAGGGCCACCAGGTTACCCGGCTTTTCCTCAAAGTTGCCAACAGTGTCCCGAATCGTATATAACCATGGAGAACAATGGCCTTTCAAGAATGATGAACTCGGCCGAGTTCGCAAACATCTCCGAGGCCGAACGAGATTTCTGGTGGTACCGGGGTATGCGCGAGATCCTCTTTGCGATGCTGGACCCGCTGGCTGAGAATCGCAAAGTTCAATCTGTGCTGGAGGCCGGATGCGGCACCGGCTACAACGCGGTGGAACTCGAGCAACGCTATGGATGGCGGGCCTACCCTGTCGATCTCCAAATGGAAGGATTGAAGTACGCGGGAGCCTTGGGCCTGACGCGTATAACGCAAGGGGACGTAGCCGCGCTGCCTTTTCGGGAGGGAGCATTCGACGCGGTGGCCTGCCTGGATGTGATCGTACATTTCCCGCGAGGTGAGGAGAGCCGGGCATTGGCTGAGTTAGTCAGGGTGCTGGCCCCCGGCGGACTGCTGATCTTACGCGTATCGGCGCTGGATGTTCTCCGGAGCCGGCACTCCCAGTTTACTTTCGAGAGACAACGCTTTACCTCCAGCAGGCTCATCTCCGGAGTGGCTGAGCAGCGAATTCGCGTGCTGCGGTGCAGCTATGCGAATACGCTCCTGCTTCCAGTTGCCTTCGCGAAGTTCAGGATTTGGGAGCCGCTAATGAATACGGTCCCGGACAGTGGGGTCCGGTTGCACGCGGGATTGCTAAATCGGCTGCTGAACTTACCGCTGTCCGCCGAGAGCCGCTGGCTGAAATCCGGACATAATATGCCGCTCGGGCAATCTCTGATTCTGATTGGAGAAAAAGCGGCATGATCGCCAGGGCGCCTTCTTTGAGTGTGTTCTTTCCCGCGTACAACGATGCGCCATCTCTGCCTTCGCTCATCGAGAAGGCATTCCAGGTTCTGTCGGAAACAGTGGAAGTATTCGAGGTTGTCGTGGTCAACGATGGGAGCTTCGATAACACCGGCGAGGTTTTGAGGCAGCTTCAATCCCGCTTCGGCATGCGCCTCCGGGTCATAGAGCACCCGGAAAACCGCGGGTACGGCCAAGCGCTTCAAACCGGTTTTGAGTCCGCCCGGTATGACTGGGTGTTCTATACCGACGGCGATGGCCAGTATGATGTGCAAGAGTTATCGCTTTTGATTCGAGAGATACGGGATGACGTGGGGCTGGCAAACGGATTCAAGTTGAAGCGCCACGACCCATGGCGCCGCGTCCTTATCGGATGGCTGTATAACAAATTCGCCCGGATCCTGTTCGGCATACAAATCCGGGATATCGATTGCGATTTCCGTCTGGTTCGGCGCGACATCGTTCAACAACTGAATTTGCGGTCCAAGACCGGTGCAATTTGCGTCGAACTGGTACGCGGTATAGAGTTGACTGGTTGCGGGATTGTGGAAGTGGGCGTGCATCACTATCCCCGCTTGCATGGCCGTTCACAATTTTTCCGCGTTCGATCCCTGCTGTCGACTTTCCGGCAGCTACTCGACTTGTACTGGGCGCTCGTTCTTCTGCCTCCCCTAAAGCGGTTACGCACGACCTTCGTTTGGGTACGATGATTGAGCCAGTAGCTCCGATCGATGCGGATGCGACCTCGCCGCGAAGAGCTCCGGCGCGGTGTTTTCAGAAAAGGCTGATATGGGGATCGATACTTTGTCTAGGTTTGACGATCTCCCGGTGGGTACTGGCTCCTCACTATCTGATTACGTTCGACGAGATCAATTTCGCTTTGGCCATTGAAGAGTTTAGTCCCCCAAAGCACCAACCGCAGCCTCCGGGATACCCGGTGTTTGTGGCTTTGCTCAAACTCGTGGCTTCCGTTGTAGGGAAAATTGAGCATGTATTTCTTGTTGCCGCGTTGATCTTGAGCGCGATTTCGATGGGG
>JBBSFW010000137.1:0-9648 GCA_038254805.1 Terriglobales bacterium | reverse complement strand
CGCTACAATTCCCACTGATCATCTCCTCCCAAGCCAGGCCGGCAGCCTGTCCGTTCGGCACTTCCATGCCCTCGTAGGTCATATGCGGCACCAGAGCGGGCAGAACGGCTTTCAGAGAAAACGAACCACCGAATGCAGGATGGTAGATATGATTGCGTACAACTGGAAGCAAGTCCCACAGACGGCGTTGAATATCTCTGATGGGTTGGGTGTATTCAGGTAGCCAACCCGCAAGTTCCCAGAGGCGCTGAGACTCGAATTGCTGGTTGTACACGATAATATTTCCACGATCTCCCAGCGCCTCGCAGAGCGAAGAGATAAAGGCCTTTCGAGGATCGTCTCCGTCCATCGCCAAGAATTCGAAATGCTCAGGTGTTGCCTCCGGCACCCTCTGCACATGCACTGACCACTGAAAAGGCAGGTGATCGTAAGGATGCGTGCCGGGAAATCGTGGGATCGCCGGATTGACGGTTTCGAAATCCATGAAGTAAAGCGGGTAGCTGAGAGATTCTAGTTCAGTCTTCAATTCTGCACTAAACCATGGTTGTCCCGTTTGCATCGCCGTACACACGCGACCTTGAAACTCGGTTAGTTCGAAATCCGGGGGCATTTCGTGGATGGACTCTATCCCCATACTTTCAAGCTGCTCCAGTGCACTGGCATGAAGGCGTGGAATGTAGCCAATGTAGTCATCCGGCTTGGGATGATTACAGTGATAAAAGAACTCGCAGACGACAGGATTGATGCAATGCGGCCCGGTCGGGACATCGGGAGCTTGGGGCGCGGCAAGAACACGAAACTGTGAACGAAGATGAAACGTAAGTGCGGGTTGAAGATTCTGTACTCTGCGTGTGAGGTTTCGAAACAAAAAGAACTGACGAGGATCGACGGTTGTTCCAGTAAGCACATATGAGCGGTTAATGTGAGCCAACCAGGCTGAAGACAATTTCAAACCGGAGTGAGAAAGCACATAGGTCTGGATTGCCACGTCTTCCAGGTGGTGGTCTTTCAAATCGGCGGTGGATTTTACTTCCACAAGACGCCAATGGTTTTCCTTCCGGCGTTGCAGAATATCAGTTTTAACAACTACGTCCTGATATTCAAAGGCACCCTCAAAAATAGCGGGGACTTCAGGATTGACCACTAGCTCTCGGGTCATGCGGATCGCTGCTTCGAGGCCCCGCGCGTTAACCTCGACTCCACCCGGAAACAACTGGCGGCCGAGGAGGCCAACCTTTCGCCCCTGCTCAATGGTGGCGTCACCAGCACCGCTTGGCTGCGCCCCCGATTGCGGCTCATGAACCAGAAGATAGAGCCGTTTCAGGCACTGCACGCCAGCCGTGAACTTGGACTTCGAAATCTTCATCGACTTGCGACACAAGATACTCTCGTCAGATGCGCCCAAATATCGTCCTTCGCCGCCCCGATCCCGAATATCGGGTGGAATCCCGAGGTAAAGGGCTTCTCTATCAAAGCGCTCTCAATAGCTGCCGTTGTATTGTCGCGGCGTTTTCAAACATTTCCGTGGATCGTCTTTCAGATTCACCAACGTGTCATCCACGACCACCGGCTCCTCCAAGATACTCTTCAGCAAGATTTCATAACCCTTCTCCGGCTGGGACGCCACTTGTTGTCGTTGAGGGTAAGGGTGCCCGCCAATTCCTGGCCGTTTCGTGGTGACCAACAATTTGCACTTCATGGCAAGTCCTTGCCTTTCATTGAGCAGCTCCCTTGGGTATTTTTGTGCAATCAATTGCACGGGCTTCCACCACCATTCACGATACCTCTCACGCCGTTGAGCTTTGTTTTCTTTAAGTTAGCGAGCGATGAAGGCTTGGGGATAATTTTTGGGCAACCAAAATGCACATTTTACTTAGAAAACTAGTGCATCCAAGATGGGGCATCGCTTAATAGAGTCTCATCAGGGCGGTTGTCGTGGCTTTTGAAGCCTGGTGGTCAGTGGTCGTAACGTAGCGCATGGTGGAACCAATCGACTTATGCCCAAGCTGCTGTTTCACCAGGGCGAGATTGACGTTTGCTGATACAAGGTGGCTGGCTATGGAGTGTTTTAGGGCGTGGGGATGCTGCTTTTCCGGCGGCAATCCAGCGTCGGTGGCAATTGACCGGAACACCCGGAAAAATTGCGATCGGTCAAGCCGTCCGCCTTTTTGACTTGTGAACAGGTAATCTGAGCCATCTTCTGGACGCTGTCGCAACCACTCCCGAAGGGCTTTGAGTTCGTTGAGCAGCGGCTCCCCGCGATGCTCAGTCACTGCCTGCGTAGTCCGCAGCGAGCCTTTGAGGCGTTCAACAACGATGCTGCCATTTTTCATGTCGATATCATCGAGCCGGAGGTTGCAGACCTCGGAAGCTCTCATGCCGTGCTTGTAAGCGAGAAGGAACATAGCCCATTCCCGAGTGCCCCTAGCCTTTGCCGCCCGGAGAACCGACACCACCTCGATCGGTTCAAGGTGGATCATGGAATGATTACGGTTGCTGGCATTTGATTTTCCTTTGAAATGCAACATTATGTTCAAATTCGGTGTTCCACATCGATCAGTAAGTTGTTTGTTTAAGCAAGGGGGCAGTTAGATAATGCAACAGAATGGGTAGTTTGTTGTATTCCCGATGAGCTGTTCTGCTCAGGCAGTCTTGTGTGAACTCCATGTCTGTCTTCGTCCCGGCAATCGAGTGCCATCATTGACAAACGAATTGCAATGTCTTCTGCCCGTATACTTCCATCAGGACTTTTTCTCTGACGCGATCCACTATGCCGTTTTCGAGCGCGTTCCGAACCACAAAGCGCAGCTCCCACCAGTCATCCAAACGAAGTCCGTACTGGTGGGCAAAAAACCGCTGCTCCAGGGAACAGAGAGGCCCGTATACCAGTTCGCCCTGAATTCGTCCTCCCTCCTCAAAAAACAGAGCGGCCCCTAATGCTCGATGCGCACCCTTAGCCTGGTTGTGTCGAAAAAACTTTTCGATGCACTCTGCTCCCGCCACTCCTCGCACCAGGCGCCTCAGCATTTCTAGCCCGACTCGGGTGTGCATGTCATAGCAATAGCTTGGGAGATCGAAGAGTATTTTTGAGGCCGGAAGAGGGGAATCCGCAAGGGTAAGTTGAGTGGGAGAAGTCATCCCCACGAACCTCAAAAGTCCTTCTGTTCTCCAATCATTCTTTCTCTGCCATCTGTTCGAAGGTTGATCACCTGCCAAGACCCACCGCCTCTGGTCGAGGATGGTCTGGATGATTTCTGCGTCAGTTGCGGTAAGCTGCGGCAGTTCTGAGCGAGTGATTGCCAGGTCGAGAATGCCATAGCTGCAATACACACGACTCCGGTTAGGGAGATTACACATCTGCTCAGCGAGGAAACACCAAAACCGATAGTTTTCGGGGCCTGTTTTCTTGCGAGCAAACAATGTGGCGCAAGCAACAACGAATTTCGCAAGTGTGTCATCGGCTGGGCCAACATCCTCACAGGCAACAACGCATAGGCGCCTCCAGAAGTACGCGTACTGCTCGGGCATACCGTTCATCGCTGACACCAGACTTAATGCGATGCCTTTGTCGGCGCGACGAACCGACTTTTGAAAAGCTGAGACCAACTCCCATTTGCGGGCTGTATCGATCTCAAACGTTTGGCGAGGTGGCCCATAATTAGCGAGGCGGTCGCACAACAACCGCCATCTGGAGTCCGCCTCTTTACCCCACCGTTGCTCAGGGTAGTAGAGCAATTCCTGAAAAGCCTGGCTATCCATATGCGATTTATGCGAGTGGATATAAGTGCTTTATTCTCAATAACTTAGCTTAACACTTACACTTTCATTTGCAAGGGAATGGGCCACAAAAATCTGGCGCTCGGGTGATCATTCGCAGGAAAAAAGCTTCATTTTTTTGGTGCTGCGGGAGTGGCTTCCCGGCCAATGGGACGCATGGGTGTAGTTAAAACCAGGATTTGAAACGTGCCGTTGGGTTTTGCGGCCTGGGCGGATGATGGTGCCGTGACGCAAAGCCCCGCACCATTGCTACGCCCATTAATTGCAATCGCGAACCTAGTGCTTTTTGTCCGGGCCGTGCGGGAAGCCGCAGGGGTTTCATGGGATGGATGGTTGCAGCCGCAGCGGCGATGATCGCAGTAGGCAGTTTCGAGTTGGCACGGTCTGCATCCAGCAGCAACTCGAATCTGCGCTCCGAGCACGCGCAATCGGCATCCGGAGTTCCGCCCGACATGGTGGTACTGGTTTCGTCGGATGACGGAGCCGACGGCAGAATAGATCACCATGGTTGCGCGCGACGCGATGCCCGAAGGCTACACGCCATGCGTCCGGTGCTTGAAGCAATATTTGAGTACAAAACGGGTTCTCGCCGTGAGGAACGCGAAGATCTCTTCTTGACGCCGCTTGTTTCTCTCTCGCGAGGTTGTCTACTGTTGCGCTTGAATCGTTCCCGCAATCTGTAGCCGCGTTCTTGCCTGCGTTTCCGATTGAATCACCTTCGTCTGTTCCGGAGTAAACAGCAGCCTGCCCGTCATGGCTTGCTGAACCTGTTTGCGCTCCCATTGCGGCTGCATAATTCCGCTAGCGGAGTGGCCATTCGATCCAAGCAGGAGGTGCCCAATCTCGTGTGCGATCACGCATCCGAGAATCACCGGCATCTCGAAGCTTGCATTGTCGAGTTTTGCGAGTCGCTCAGCAGATTCGTAATAGACGCTGGCGAAAGCCGGGGCCATGGCAAAACCGAATACGCTGTCGTGAAAAATGTTCTTTTTCTGCTCCGGCAACGAAACGATGCGGACACGAATATCAGCGGCGTCAACCTCCTTCCGGCAGGTAGCTGACCCTCCCGGTGTAACCGGACAATTCAACCAGGTCACAAGAAAGCCGGCCTCGGCGAGTATCCGGCCGGCTTCCCGTTCCGCCACGGCCAGGCTCTCCGGGGAAGCCTTCGTGTAGTTGAAGACCAGAATCTGAAACGGGACGGCTGGTTCAGTTGCCTGGGCAAAAGTTTGTGCAGGCGAGGTCAATCCAGCAGTCAATGCCATCGCCGCCAGGATCAGGACTGTAAGTTCTGCAAATCGAAGTTTTTTCACGGTGCCCTCACTCGCGCTGGTTGCGCGGTGGGCAACGTTGGCTTGGTGGGGCAGCTACCTCAATGCATGGGAGGTCGAAATCGAGTCGTAAAAAGCTCGGAAGAAGGTCAATGGGTAAGTTGCTGAACCTGAGAAGGTTAGAAGCTCAGGTAAGAACCAAAACAAAATCGATAGCGGCAGCGCTTTTGTTGTTTCCAGTGCTAAACTTGCGTCTCTTGAGGTAGCTGTAACGTGGAGAATGCCGCCGGCACCGTGCGTCCAATTCGGTTTGGGACGTTTGAGGCTGACTTACGTGCTGGCGAACTACGGAAAAGCGGCGTTCGGCTAAAGCTCAGCGGCCAGCCGTTCCAGGTGCTGGCAATTCTTCTGGAGCGGCCGGGCGAAGTAGTAAGTCGCGACGAACTGCAAAAGCGCCTCTGGCCCGACACCTTCGTCGATGTCGATCACAATCTCAACACTGCCATCAACAAAATTCGTGAAGTGCTGGGCGACTCGTCGGAGAGTCCGCGCTTCGTAGAGACATTGCCACGGCGAGGCTATCGTTTTGTAGCACCAGTAGAGAGTCCCGCGACCCCGGCAGTGCAAACCACGGAGGATAGCGCGGAACACGGACGGCACTTTCGCTCACCGGTTTTGCGTTACTCGATTGCCTTCGCTCTGGTTGTATTGCTGGCGGTGGTGGCCCTCTTTCTTTACAAGCGGCTGCGGAGTCCCGCGTTATCGGCGCAACGAACACTTACCCGGCTCACCTTCGATGGCGGTTTGCAGTTTGGCGCCACCTGGTCACCGGACAACCGTTTCATCGCCTACAGCTCCGACCGTGGCGGGAAGTTGGATATATGGGTGCAGCAGGTCAGCGGCGGCGATCCGGTGCAGATCACTAAGGGGCCGGGTCATCACTGGCAACCTGACTGGTCACCCGACGGGAAGTACATTGCATACCGATCTGAAGATGGTGAGGGCGGCTTGTTCATCGTACCGGCCCTGGGTGGTGAAGGATTGGAAAGAAGGATCGCCTCTTTCGGGTACCACCCTCTCTGGTCGCCCGACGGTTCGCAGGTCTTGTTCCAGACATCTTTTCTCGTTCACATCGATAGGTTCTATGTGGTTGACCTTAACGGAAGCGCCCCGCGCGAGATCCTGGCGGAATTCTTCACACGGAACAAGCTGTGGGCGCATTCAGCCGCGTGGCATCCCGACGGGAAGAGGATCTCCATCTGGGGGTGGAATCCTACAGCTAGGCCCAACTTTTGGACAGTGTCGCTCGCGGGGGACGTCGCCGTGAAATCGGAGATTGCGCCTGAAATGGTAAGACAGCTGGAAGAAGTGTCCGGAGCCAGCGAGAGCGTGTGGGCAATCGATATCCAGTTCTCCTGGGCGCCTTCGGGGAAAGCGATTTACTTCGAACGCAGTTTTCGAGGGGCCAAAAATCTCTGGAAGATGACTGTGGATCCGAACACCTTTAAAGCCGCCGCTATCGAGCGCCTGACTACCGGAACTGGGCCTGATACCCAACTTGCAGTTTCGAGGGATGGAAGGAAACTGGCCTTTACAGCGGGAACGCAATACATCCGGGCTTGGCTCTTCCCATTCGATGCCAGGAGTGGCCGTATAACCGGCAAGGGCGAAGCGGTGACCTCACCTGGAATGGAAGCTTGGCGGCAGAACTTGTCGCGCGACGGCAAGAAGCTGGCATTTTGCGCCAAACGCGCCGGCAAATGGGAACTATGGGAAAAATCGCTGGTAGACGGTCGCGAGGCTCCAATCGTGGCTGACGATTACCACCGTAATTTCCCGGTGTGGGCGCCAGACGGCACGCGCCTCTCGTATGTGCGAGAAAAGTATGGGGCAGCGGCGCAGTTTATGGTTTGGTCCGGCCAGAACCGCAACGAAGAGCCACTCACGGCATCCAGCGCCGCAGGGAAGATCGTGTACGATTGGTCCGCCGATGGCACAAGGCTTTTGGTATCGCAGGCAACTAGTGACCGGCTGGAAGTCTGGCTGGTACCCGTGGGCGCCGCCCCGCATGCGGAAGCGGCGGCACAAAGGATCATCTCTGACCCAGCCTATGATCTGTACCAACCACACTTCTCTCCTGACGGGCGATGGATTGTCTTCGAAGCAGTAATCAACTCAGCTAGTGCGGCAGAGTCCACTCTCTACACCATACCCGCGACAGGTGGCCGATGGACTCGCATCACGGCGACCAAGCAATGGAACGATAAGCCTCGCTGGTCTCCCGATGGCAAGGCGATTTATTTCGTTTCTGGCCGCAGCAGCTTCTTCAATGTTTGGGGAGTCCACTTCGACTCCTCCAGCGGAAACCCGGTTGGCAAACCGTTCCGTGTGACGTCATTTGAAACTCCTGGTCTTATGATTCCAAGGAGCATCCCCGATGTTGAGCTTTCACTTAACCAAGATAAGCTAGTACTGACCATGCAAGAACTTTCCGGCAGCATCTGGGTGCTAGATAACGTGGGCCAGTAACAGAGCAGACATCCAATCGAGTCGTATAGGGTGGCAACACAGCGCTAGACCCATTCCCCCCCTCCTCGCGCAAAACGCAATTATAACGATGGTGCGCGGGATTCGCGTTAGACGAATGCAAGTTTTCGGAGCACTCTTCGGTGGCTGGTCGATGGGAACGATGGGAAATTGGGAGTTGGATACAGGCTCCGCCTCGTTCTGAGTGAGTCTATCTGTTAGCAAGAACTGGTGATGGAAAGAGCTGTTTTCCTGAATGCGAGATGGCAACCCAATTGTCCGCCGCAAGCTGCTCTAACACGGGAGACTCTCTTGGACAGGGGAAACGGGTTCGTCTCCCTGGATCGGGCGGTGAACCACGAGCAAACATTCGGGCCGAGACAAAGGTGTCACACCATGTACAGGTTCTACACCCCACTTAGACACTGCCGGTAATCTACATGTCTAATTCCGGCCAAAATCAATGAGGTTTAGGCCTTCTGTGGCGTTCCACGGCGAATTTCGATGGTTTGCAAAGTTCGATCAGCGTATGTGTTCTACAAATTGCAATTGATTGCACGAACTATTTGTCCGATGTAGATCGGTGGACGTAATTCGCTCATCAAGAGTGCTCGCTCACGCCTACTCCGCTTTCGCCAAGATTGCAGTCGTTTCCTTGGGCATCCAGCCCAAAAAGGTTTTAGTTAGGTAGCCGATAACCACCTTGCTGCCGGGTTCGATTTGGCCCGGAACATCCGCCAATTCCGCGGTCGAACGTACTTGCTTTCCGCCAACGTCGCTGATCACGTCGCCTCTGTGCAGTCCCGCGATTTGAGCCGATCCATTTTCTGCGAGTTGCAAGATTTCCACGCCTTTTTTGTTCGCCTTGCATCCAGTCTGCTCCCGACAGTCCCAAAGAACTGCGAGTTTTCGACGCGGATGATGGTCCAGAAACGGGGCTTGATACGGCGGGGTTTTGGCCGGGGAGTGTATTGGACCCTGAAGCTGTCTCAACGACTTTGTCCAAGAAAAAGGTGATTGGGTTGCCCTCGCGATCAAGAACCACATACGAGCGAATGTCGCGTAAATAGAAGCGGATCTGGTTGTGTTCACGAAAAACCTTGCCCCGAGTATCACTTTTCCCGAGCATTCGCTTTGAGAATTTGGTCATCTTTTGCAACACCAATTTTCTATCAGCCTGCTGGACTTGAATTTGCTCGATGACAAAGCACTTTTTCCAGCACAAGCAGTTACCGGGTGAGACCTTCGAAGTTGATCAAGCCAGCCAGCGTGTACCGGTATCGTGAGGGACGCGTTTTCGCATCGATATTGCTTTGTCAATGCTGGCAGATGATTGCACGAACGTCTGTGATTTCGTGCGTTCCGGGAAGGCTGGCGTATTTCGAGGGTGAATGGAAGGAACGCTACATTCTGGAATCGCGTGATTCCCTCGTCGATAGCTGTGACAAATCGCCAGGGGCGATTCGCAGAGGTGATAATTAGCGTATGGACGGCGAATTTACCGCACACAGGACAGTCGTTCGACGCAACGCTCCTTTCATTTCCCCCCTTATCCTCTTGGCCGGGTGCGGTGTCGTTGTCGTGATTGGCATCGTGATTGGTGCTCTAGCACCGCTCTCGCATGCGCGGATTCCTATGAATCACATGCGAGCCGCGCATTCGGCAGTCCAATTGATTGCTGCGGACGGCAGTACGCTAGAGGGTTTCCAGCCACTGGTTTCACATGTGATTTTCGCCAACTTGCTCAGGCAGGCCTTATCGATACAGTGTTGGCTTCCGGTGACAGGGCAGGTTATCACTACGAACTATATGGGTGTAACTCGACCGGAATGACGTCCGTGTTTTCGTTCTCGGCTGTACCCATAGCTCAGGACAGAACTGGCAAGTTCGCTTTCAATGGATTTGTTTAATTTGTTGCCTTGACACACGTCGTAGGCCATTGCCACCGAAACCCATAAGCAGGACCCATCGATTGTTGACTCGATCAGCGGCTTTTATGCACAACATCCCACTTTGATAAAAGCACTGGGGGCAACCGCATTGACCATTGCGATGTCGAAGATGTCAAAGCGCG
>JBBSFW010000136.1:0-9678 GCA_038254805.1 Terriglobales bacterium | reverse complement strand
GGCGTTGTGGCAATGGCTCGGTCCGAAGCGGCCGAGTTTTCTGCGGCTCTATACGGTGTGCGGCGTGGTGTCACTGTGCTTCTGGTCGTATGGAGGCACAACCCATGGAATTACTCCGCCACTAGAGACGACCTATCTGATGTTGAGCGGAGTTTGGTGGACTGGCCTGGGTTTGCAACTGCGACTTGAAGCGAGAACGCTGGGCTACTTTACGGTGGTCTTGGGAGTGGTGGCGATGCTGGACGGGCTATTTTCGTTCCTGGAGCCTATGCCGCTGGCCATCTACGCATTGGCGGCGCCGAAAGTGCCGATGGCACTGGTATGGAGTTTTTGGGTGGGAGCTATATTGTTCGATAATGGGCCAGAGTTCATCGCCAAGAAATTGCGGAAATGGCTGGCGGGGGTAGGGAGCAAGACGTTGTACATCGAGCCGGGGAGTCCGTGGGAGAACGGGTACTGCGAGAGCTTCAACGGGAAGCTGCGCGATGAGTTTCTGAACGGCAAAATCTTTTACTCGCTGAAGGAGGCCCAGATTCTGACGGAAAGGTGGCGCGTGGAATACAAGACGGAGAGGCCGCACTCGGCGCTGGGCTACAGGCCGCCGGCGCCGCAAACAATTTTGCCGAAGCAAAATGGGCATGGAGATGTGGAAAACAAAGAACGTTTCCCACATCTCCACACCCCCGGCGGCGACTACGGACAAATGTCGAAAGAGGCGTTACACTAACACTTCACTTGGTACAAAAGATCGGTCCGGTCAGCGCCGAGAAGATTTCACTATCGGAGTATCGTTGGGGCGGTATTCCATGACACAGACTAAACCTACGTTGTGAGATATACTCTTGCAGCTATGCCCGTGCAGAGACGGCTTTTGTTCGTGGATGACGAAGAGAATATTCGAACCACTCTCTCGCTCATATTGAAGCAACATGATTTTGACGTGCGGCTTGCGAGCACAGTTCCTGAAGCCCTCCTCGAAATAAACTCCTTAAAGTTCGATGTTCTTATCTCCGACCTTAACATTGGTGCACCGGAAGACGGGTTCGACGTGATTAATGCTATGGGTAAAGCGCAGCCCAGTTGCATTAGGTTGATAATGACAGGCTACCCCGCCTTTGGCACCGCATTACGAGCCGTAGGAGAAGTGGACGCTTACGTGGTCAAACCGGCGGATATAGACGCCCTGATCAAGACAATCAATGAGAAGTTGAGTCGCCGCAGGGGCGATCGCATGTCATAGAGATCGTTTTTGGCTGGCGATTCTTAGGAGATGCTTATGTTGCGAATACCTGTGTTTCGCCTTCGCGGTGATTGGCTGGACTTTGACAGGTTCCATCAACACTCCACGCGCCACGCATACTGCAATTCTATTGAAAAACGGGTCGGTACTCGTGGCCGGAGGCTGCAAAGGTAGTCCTTGTACGCTGCGTTCTGCTGAGCTCTACGACTATCGGACCGGTCGCTGGCACAAAGCTGGCAGTATGGCTATTCTTCGAAGCGAATCTACAGCAACTCTCTTGAAGAACGGATTAGTTCTAGTGGCTGGTGGATGCTCCGACCCATCTTGTGCGGCACCTCTGAAAGTGGCGGAAGTTTACGGCCCGGCAACTAAGAATTGGAAAAGTACCGGCAGCATGCATGATGCCAGCAGAGGTCACACGCAACTCTATTGGCAAACGGCAGGTGTTAGTCACAGATGGGTGTCCCGATTACACCTGCACTCTGTGACTGCAGAATTATATGACCCCATCGCGGGCACTTGGAGCAGGAGAGGACCGGGAACATGCCGCTTACTTTGGTAAACCATGCGGCGACGATATTGAAATCCTTCCGAACGGCGAGGTTTTAGTTGCCCGAGGTATGGCAACAATCGGAGTGTTTTGTTTTCAGCCGAGCGGTTGCACTAAAAACTGCGGCTGCTTCGGCTACGCGTTGCTGGCATAGCCAGCAAAATGGATGTGCAATGTTCCAGGAGGATTACACCGATCGCTTGAAAATTGGTTATTAGAAGTTGCCTGTCAGAGTTCGAAGCAGTAGATAGAGACAGCCGGTATCTAATTTGTCCGACGCTAAAGGCGTTGCGAGAAAGGATCAAAGTGTTTTGAGCATCCACCCTCCAGTACCGTCTCATCTCCCGATTGGTAACGGTAAGACGAAGACTTTCTTCGGCCAAATTGGTCAGTGATCCTTTCCCTTTACCACGGTGCGCCAGCGGCTGATCGCTTATCTCCTGCGTGCCAGTGAATCTGCTTCAAGTCCCGCCATTTTCCTGTTCCATCTTGAGCCCGCGCGGGGAGAGGATTGCGCGTGTATGGGAAGGCAAGAATACGGAAATGACCGTTCCGCTTTTGCCTTTGATATCCGAACTCCGCACGCTTATGGCGCCCTCATGCTTGGAGATGATGCCTTGCAAAACCCAAAGCCCAAGTCCGGTCCCCTTCTCCGCCTTTGTGGTGAAGAACGGTTCAAAGATTCGCGAACGAATATCCCTAGGAATGCCACATCCAGAATCGGCAATCGTGAGGCGCACACCCTCTCGATCATGATTCGTCCAGTCGGACGATTTGCGTACCGCAATGCTCAAACGGCCACCGCCAGGCATTGCGTCCAGCGCGTTGAGGAGCAAGTTATCTATGACTTGGCGAATTTCTCCTGAGAAGCCGAGTGCAGATAGTCTCCCCTCGACTTTTTGCGTCAATTGAACGCCCGACTGCTCGAGCCTGCCACGAAGGATTTGTAAAGAATCGCTTACAAGTTCTCCCAAATCAAAATGCCCAGCAGTCGCCCCTATCCGATGGTAAGACAGGCTCTGCTTAACAATGCGAGAGACGCGGGTAAGTTCCATGGAGGCCGTGGTCACGAGGTCGCGAGCAAAGGAGTCGAGGTGAACATGGATTTTAAGCAGGTAGAGCACATTCGTTACTGAAGACAAAGGGTTGTTGATTTCGTGCGCCATGGAGGCAGCGAGCTGGCCCGCCGCTGCCATCTTCTCGGCCTTGCGCAGCCGCTGATCTTGCTCCAGCAGCGCCGCTTCCGCCTGCTTGCGCTCAGTAACATCACTCGCGGCGCCGAACCATTCGACGATTTCACCGTTCGCATCCAGCACCGGGATAGCGCGAGAGAGCGTCCAGCCCAAGGTGCCATCCACGCGCAGGACGCGGTGTTCCAGTTCGAAGATGCTCTTGGTCTGGATGGCTATGTTGATGACCTCCATCACGCGCGGCTGATCATAAGGGTGAATGTATTCCTGAAGCCAAGTGCGGCTTGGCTTTTCTGTGTCGGCGATGAAATCCTTGCCATGGAGCTGGCGCATCTCGCTCCAATCCGGGCTCATGCGATAAACCGCATCCGAAGTGGCCGTCACCAGCGCGCGAAAACGCTTCTCGCTTTCACGCAACCCCTCCTCCGCCCGCTTACGCTCGACGATTTCTCCCTGCAATTGCGCGTTCAGCTTCTCCTCCGCTTCCATCGCTTCTTGCTGGCGCAACCCAGCGATCAGCAAAGCCTCGTTTATCGCAGTGACGTTTTGACGAAAATTGGCGACCTTCGCCAATTGGATGATGACTCCCACCGGACGTTCGTTGGGCTCGTCCAGCGCCGGCCACATTGCGTACAACCAGGTTGCAGGATCGGCTTCGGAGTCGGCCTCCTGCTCATGGGTTAAGCCCTCTCCCGTTTGGTAAACCCTATCCAGAAGCGGCACGCATTCGCCCCCCCTAGGCACGATTTCGGCGAAGCTTTTCCCGAGTAGTTCCCCTCTGGTTCTCCCCAGCAGGCTGCAAAAGGCAGAATTCACATAGGACACAGCGTGCGTGCTCCCGTGCAGCTCGACAATGGGAAGGGGCGCGCGCTCGATGATCGGCGCGGATCGACTCCGCAGGACGGGCGATGGGTCTGTCTTACCGGATGTTCGTTCCGCTCCCATAAATCTCCAGATTTCAAATGCTCTAGTGAGCGCGGCTACGCTCCTACCCTTTGGCTTTCGGCTCCGGCGCCATCTCGTGGGGCATCTGGCCGATTCGTTCCGGAAGCCCGCTGGTCAATCGCGTATACTCCGTCTGGCGCGGGCCGATGACGACTACGCCCTCCTTGGTGATCACATATTCGCGGATGTCCTTGCTGTGGTTGCCGCCCCGCATTTTCACCACCACGATCACTTTGCGAAGCTGACCGTCAATCTCCACATAACGCATGCGAATAATGTCATCGGTGAGAAACGAAATGGTGTAGTGGCTAAACTCAAATGAGTTAAATGAATCCTCGATCTCGACCGTGGTGAGGATCGTCACCCCCGCTCCGGTTAATGCCGCGATCATGCGGTAGAGAGACTCACGAAAGTCCTCCCGGAAACCGGGTGCCAGCGCCATCTCGAAGCCCACCAGCGAATCGATCACCAGCCGCTTGGCCTTGAGCCTTTTCACAGCATCCAGAATCTCCTGCATCGTTTCATCCACCGAGAGATCCAGCGGACGCAAGTAAAGCATTTCGAGCTTTCCGTTTTTTCGCGGCGTTTCCAAGTCCAGACCAAAAGAGCTGGCCCGCGCCGCGTAGCCTCGCGGGCGTTCTTCGAAGATCGCCGCGATTCCCGGTTCTCCTCGGCGCAGACCTTCGGCGAGAAAATGGGTCGCCATCGCTGATTTTCCCGTCCCCGAAGGTCCGGACACCAGCACGCTGTCGCCTTCAAGAATGCCCCCGCCCATCATCTTATCGAGTTCGGGAATGCCGCTGGACAGCCGCCGCCGTTGGAGAGGTCTTAATTTCTTTCCGACCAGGCCCAGAGTGCGCGAGAAGGCTTGCAGCCCGTCACCGGTAATACGAATGGTATGCAACCCCGGCACCGAGTCCTGCCCGCGAAGCTTCATGATTTGCAACTTTCGCACCACGGAATTTCGCTGCGTACTTTGAGTGAGCCAGAAAAGGCCGTCGCAGACGGTGAACACGGGATTGTCGCGCAACTCCCCATCGGTATATTCGCCGATCAAAAAAGTGGTGGCTTCCCAACTGGTCAGGAACAGAGCCAGGCGCTGGATGAAGGCTTGCAGTTTCGTTTCGCCGCTGCCGTCCAGCGCTTTGCGCACCACGGTGCGGAAGGAGTCCACCACCACCATGCTGGGATTGGAGGCCTGCACCTCCCTGAGAATTTCCTCTAGGACGCCGCCTAAATCCTTCTCCAACACCACGGCGCTCAGGTTGATAAAACGAATGGCCTTGCCCACCTTGGCTGGATCGAAGAAAGAATATAGTTGCTGGTAGCGCAACATTTTTAGCGCAGGCTCTCCGAGGACGGTGAAATAAAGCGCCGGTTTCTGCGGGGTCGCATTGGCGAAAAGGATTTGATGCACCAGCGTGGTCTTGCCGCAACCCGGCGCGCCCGCGATGATGTTGAAGGAAAATTCCGGCAGCCCGCCGCCAATGATTTCATCGAGGCCGCGCACGCCGGTCGGCAGATGGCGGATTTTCACTTTATCCGGCGGGTTCACTTTTTTCGGCGACTTGCGTGCCGGGGTTTTATTTTGTTTGCTCACAGGTTTTTCCCTTTATCAAAATCAGAATCGTCAGAGGTCACTTTCGGCCACGCATCCTGCACCAGACCAAGCGTTAAAGCTTCGCCAATAAAAGTAACCAGCAGTCCGAGTAAGTGGGCAATGAGAATGACTTCTCCTTTGGCCACCTCGGCGCTGGAAAGTTGCGCCCCAGATTCGTCAAACCCCTCCAAAGATCCATCCGCCTTGATGTGGACCGCTTTCAGCCAGGCAATTTCTGTGTTGCCCAGCGACAGAGCACGTGAAAGTAGCGACCGAAAACCGGCGACTCCCACGAGTGTGCTGAGAGGACGGCTCAGCTTCTCAGAGACGCTGGCCGCGGCAGAGCCGGAAGGAATGTCAGCCCCGGCTTCGTAAGCAAGAAGCCGCTGGGCAAGGTCGCGCATCTTCGGGATGGGGGGGCGATTCAGCATCCGCTTTCGGCCCCAAACTGTGGAGGTGTCGCCTTTGCTGATCGAGGTCGGCAGCAGCTCTTAAGTATACGCCGAGTGCTCCCCCGCAAATTTCATCTGTTGGTTGGGTGGTGGTGCAGCTTGAGGGGGATGTAAATATGACGATCTTGGTTAACAGCTCCAACAATCGGCGGGGCCCGGCCTTAACCGTCAAGAAGTGCGTGGCATCACAGTGGTTGCAAGACCCGAACAACGCTGCATATCACGGGATGCCCAGAGCGCGCTAGACAATTCTCGGACGTCGAGGGCAGCATAAAACTCGATTGGGAAGCTCTCGCCATCAGGCTCAGAATCGGCCATGTCTCCGGCGAGGCGGTGTGCTGAATAATATGGGGCTGCTTTATGAGTTCCAAGGAAAACTAGTCAATGCTCTAAAAGTCTACGGAGCAGCGCTGCATATCGCCAATCGAACGGGTGATCCTGGGAGGGGCGCGCTATGGACCTACAACATCGGCGTTGCTTAACAACTCAGAGGCGAACTCGTGACCGCCGCGAAAAATTTAAACAATCTATTGCAACTTGGAACCAGACCGGCGACAAGTACTCAACCACCCTATGCTCTTTTCAGTTTTAGGTGAGGTAGAGACCGAACAAGATAAGCTGGAAACCGCTCGACGGTTAGAAGAGCAGGCCTTAGAGTTAAGACGCGCTGCAGGAGAAAAGCTTACAACTGCGGAAAGCCGCCTCCAATTGGCGCAACTCACATTAGAGGAAGGAAAAAAATCCGAGGCGGAGGAGGCCGCGAGGAAATCAGCAGAAGGGTTTCGGGCGGAGAAGGCTTTCGATGACGAAGGGCTCGCTTACTCTGTGCTTGCTCGCGCCTTATTAGGTCAACAAAAATTACCCCTCGCTAGAGACTTCGTCAGGTCGGCGAAGTCCTGATCCCCTGCGCCGAAACAGCCACACGCTGTAACCTCCGGATTGTCGGCAAACAAGAAGTAATTTGGTTCCTTCCTGTTTGCCCGTCAGAACGAAGCCGCTGGCGCGGCGGACGCTGCCGCGTAGGTAGGGCCGAGGTTCGTGGGTTTTGCCCTCAGATAAATTGTGGGTCACAAGGAGGTCCCTGTGACCCATCTACGTAAAATCATGCTGGAAGAACTCCAGCGTCGTCATTACTCGGAGGCTACCACACAACACTACATCCGCTTCGTCGAAAGATTCGCACGACACTTCCACTGTTCGCCGGATCGCATGGGCCTGCGGCACATCCGGGAATACCAAGCCCAACTCTTCACGGTACAGAAGCTGTCGCCCGGTACGGTGACAAACCATCTGTGCGCGCTGCGGTTTTTCTACATCCAGACACTCAAGAAACCCTGGAGCATTGCCGACACTCCCTATCCGAAGAAACGCCATTGCCTGCCCACGATTCTCAGTCAGGAAGAGGTAGCGCAACTTATCGATGCTGCTCCCACTCCCTTTTATCGCACCGTGCTCATGACTCTCTACGCCACCGGCGTTCGGAATGCGGAGTTGACGCGCCTGAAGATCAGCGACGTGGACAGCCAACGCATGGTTGTTCACGTTCAAGGCGGCAAGGGTCGCCAAGACCGCGACGTGATGCTCAGTCCCGTCCTGCTCGACGAACTCCGCGCTCACTGGCGGCGGTTGCGCAGAAAATCCAGCATCTGGTTGTTTCCCGGCAATCGCTGGCACAGCGGAGATCAGCCCATGGATACCAAGACCCCGCGCCACGCCTGCCAGTACGCTGCACAGCGTGCTGAGATTAAAAAGAAGGTGTATCCCCATGTGCTGCGGCACTGCTTCGCCACCCACCTGCTCGAAGCGGGCGCCGACCTGCACACCATTCAGATCCTGTTAGGTCATCGCGATCTGAAAGAGACCGCCATCTATCTCCACCTTTCGCAACGTCACTTGCACGCGACTGCCAGCCCCCTGGACTCGCTGGTGCTGAAAGGCAGATCCCAACCGGAGACATAGATGACTCGGCCGTCGCTGGAGGTGGCCGATCTGATTCGTACCGCAGGAACTGCTTTCATCGAACGCAACCGTCTGTGGCTCCGTTGGACGCATATTAAGGTCCTGCTCGCCATCGCACGCTGTCGCACCGCCGCTCTCGGCGGCCATATCGATGAGTGCACCCGCTGCGGACATCGCGCCATCATCTCGTATAACAGCTGTCGCAATCGCCATTGCCCGAAGTGTCAGACCAGCGCTCGCGAACGCTGGATCGAAGCACGTCGTCGTGAACTTCTGCCCTCACCCTACGTCCATGTCGTCTTCACTCTGCCGCCGCAACTGGCTGCGCTCGCTTTACAAAACAAGAAAGTCATTTATGGCTTGCTGCTCCGTGCAAGCGCAGAAACTCTAATCGAAGTAGCTCGTAACCCCAGACATCTCGGTGCCGAGATCGGCTTCTTTAGCGTGCTGCACACCTGGAATCAAAAGCTCCAGCTTCATCCCCATGTCCACTGTGTCGTCCCCGCCGGTGGACTCTCGTTCGATCACACCCGATGGATTCGATCCCGTCCTCACTTCTTCCTCCCCATTCAAGTACTCCGACGTGTGTTTCGCGGCAAGTTCGTCGCCGGTCTCAAGTCGGCCTTTCAGCATGACCAGTTGCACCTCTCCGGGGATCTGGCTCTGCTCGCACAGCCCAATATCTTCGCTTCCTGGCTGCGACCGCTGTTCCGAAAAGACTGGATCGTCTACTCCAAACCACCCTTCGGCGGCCCCGAGTATGTGCTCCAGTACCTGGGCCGCTATACCCATCGCGTGGCCATCTCCAACCATCGCTTGGTCTCGTTAGCCAACAATCAAGTCACCTTTCGCTGGCGCGATTCTGCTCACCACAACGAGCAGAAACCGATGACCGTGTCGCTCGATGAGTTCTTGCGCCGCTTCCTACTCCATCTGCTCCCCAAGGGCTTCGTTCGTATCCGTCACTTCGGCCTCCTTGCCAACCGCCGACGCTCCACGCTACTGCCGCTCTGCTTCGCAGCACTGGGCTCAGTTCCATCGCAGATCGAGCCAGAAACCTCTCCCACCCAGGAATCACACCCTCTTTGGCTTTGCCCCAAGTGCGGCGGACCGATGGCGGTCATCGAACGACTTACCGCTGCTCAACTCCAGCTCCGTTCTCCACCACTGTTGGCTACTACTGCCGCATGAAACTGCTCGCCCACAACTCTAAAACTCTGCACGGTTCACCGCGCTGTGCCCCCGTCCGTCCTGCTCCTGTCCCGAGCCCTACTTCGCGCCTCCTGTCAGACCGTTCTCGACCATCGATTCCCGCTCCCACATGCTCGCCGAGTTCTCCTCCCCTCCGTGCTATCTCCCGCCAAACTGCAACACCTCTCCTTCGCTGCATTCAATTTGCATAAGGCCCGCGTCCGCCGCGCCAGCGGCTTCCTTCTGACGGCTTTTTCGAACGCGCGCCTCAACCTCCGCTTCGCCTCAAGCACTCAACAAAGGCGCGCCTCCGAAAAAGCACTAACGTGACTCGGGCACAACGCCGTGCAAAGGGACGATTAGGTGGCACGTCGTTTGGCGCTTTTGCCGAGGGCGACCAGAAAAATCGCACTCTTGCCCCCGGCGTGCGGCAAGAAAAAGCCGACCACCTCGTCGTCGTAAAAGGTGAGTCCGGTGGCACCGAGGCCAAGGGCGTAAGCGCCAAGATAGAGCTTGCCGCCGAGGATGCCCGCCTCGATCTGCGCCGCGCG
>JBBSFW010000135.1:0-9678 GCA_038254805.1 Terriglobales bacterium | reverse complement strand
CGGGCTGTGATGGCTGCCCTGTCGCAAAGTGTAGAGCTATTTGGTACGAAATTCTTCCGTTTGGTAGATGACGGGCAAGCCGGAGATTATTCGGTTAGGGAAGAGTAGCCGACGACACATCCCAAATCCGGCTTTCGTTTCGACAACCCTACCGACGGCCTTCCTGATGGTTGCGGAAAACGCTGGGCCAATGCATGATCTACTAGCCTTCGAGTTTAAATGGACAGCCCCGCCGCCAATTCTCTGGCCGCCACAGCCATTCAAGCGATCCACGTGGGTAATTTCGCGTTATTGGAGCAGCTCTTGAGAGAAAACCCCAGCCTCGTGACGGCAAGGATCGATGGGAAGCGTACCCTGCTCCCCACGTAGCCACCGACTGGCCGGCCCACTTTCCAAACAGTGAAGCGACTGTGGCCGCACTGATCGCGCACGGCGCCGAGGTAAACGCAGCGTTTATTGGCGGCCATTCGGAGACTCCCCTCCACTGGGCTGCGAGCAGCGATGACGCCAGTGCCCTCAATGCTCTCCTCGATCACGGGGCGCAGATCGAAGCTGGCGGCGGGGTAATTGGCGGTGGCACACCGCTGGCTGATGCAGTGGCTTTCCGCAATGGCAGGCGGCACGCCGTCTAGTCGAGCGCGGCGCGCGGACGTTGCTGTAGCAGGCCGCTGCTCTGGGATTGATGATTCGTGTCGAGATGTCTTTCGCAAGTGAATCGCCGCCGACCCCAGACGAGATTACGAACGCGTTCTGGTCGGCGTGCCATGGCGGGCAGCAGGCCGCGGCTCAGTATCTTCTCGAACGCGGTGCCGATTTGAACTGCGTTGGATACGACGGGTTGACGCCCTTGGATGCGGCCACCCGAAGCGGCGCCAGCGAACTGGTCGAGTGGTTGCATGACCGAGGGGCCAGGTCGGCGAAAGAATTGAACTGAATCATCGATGGCGCGCGCTGATTTGGGGGGACTAGTCCGGTCTTTTTCGCAAAAAATTGGCCAGCGATATCGAAGCCAGCGGGATGCGGTTCTGGACGAACCACGGGCTATCCTGACTTTATGTTCGCGGAACTACTTCGATCATTGATCGGTGCATGGAGGCCACCGGTCATGAAGAGGAAGCCGCACTCCCGAACGAAACGCACTACGACAAAGTCCGTCTTGCGCCTGCCCGATCTCGAGCATGCAAAAGCTGCAGTCTTGAACGGTCTCACCAGTCTGGACGCCCAGCGAGGTTATCGTCACGCCATCGATGAGTTCGTTGACTGGTATTGTTCTGAACCGCGCTTGGCGTTGAACAGAATATCCCGATTCGCGAATTCGAGCAAAACCGCTGTTCCGGACTTGGAACAAAACTGCTTCAGCTTGTTCCAAATTCAGAACAGCACCACTCGACTAGGCTCCGAAGTTATTTTGCCGCATTTCGTTTCGTTCACTAACGAGCCCCTGGCGCTTTAAGAACGGAATCGAAGTTGGCGTAGGTCAGACGCAGGGCGGCGACCAGGCGGCACTATTCCGTGAGCAAATCCGGTACACGGTCGAGGAACATTGTGACAGAGTTCGGGGCAGGTTATGAACGTTGTAAGCTTTGTAGGCTCCAGGGCCAGCACTCTTGACGACCGTGGCGCTTGCAAGGTTTGGAACCCAGGCGAGCCGAACCGTTTTGGGGATTCCGGTTTGCATGTCGGCCGCCTAAATTGGTAGCCTTTTTTGGCGTCCCCGACGGGATTTGAACCCGTGTTACCGCCGTGAAAGGGCTAAACGGGCAGTTTGGCGGGATTGGCAATGGTTTGCACCAGCGTGCATTCCTCCAGTGTTTTCGCTGGTTTGCGTGGTATCGATCCATGCAAGGACGTACACTGCTTTGCCGCGATTTGCAGGTAGTTATGTCACCGTAATGTCACCGAGAAGCGGGGATCGCCGCCCCGTCCTCGTATCGCAATCTCTGAAACATTCAGACTGCTCACGGCATGCGCCATTCTCGGCGTTTTGCTGTGGCTGGTCTTGCTTCCGGCGATTCTTATCGGTTAACCTTGAGTGTACAATCCTAAGCGCTGCGTATGGCATGGTCGCCTGAAGATCGCCGCAAATTCCTCAGCGCACTCGACACCACAGAGAACAGGCTCTCGTTTTTTATAGGTATCTCCTCTATTTGCTGATTGTGTCCGTCACTTTCCGTGCGGTTGCTTTTTATCACTCCGTTACAAAAGATGCATTTCGCGACTTTCTTCGACTCTACGGTAGCATTCTGTATCTAATTTTTCTGGCTTGGGCGATCGGGCAACTATTCGTAATACGGAAGAGGCAAGCGCTTGGAACATCCGATCCGCCCGCGCCTTCGGCAGGAAATCCGAAGATTGCAATAAATTTCGCCAAGGAGCCGGAGACGGGCAGTCGGCGACTTTCCCTTGAGTTTGGCTCAGCGGCAGCACCTTCGAACCATTTGTTCCGGTTCAGTTGGAAATGGAGAAGGCGTTCTCCGAGTAAGGTAAAGGAGAGAACGCATGAAGAAACAACGGAAGCACTACGCTCCAGAAGAGAAGCTTGCCATCCCGAGGCGGCATCTGCTGGAGAAGGAGCCTATCTCGAAGCTCTGCGAGACCTCGGGTTGCAGCCCACGGTCTTCTACCGCCTCGCCATCGGAACAAATGCACGGCCACAATAGAGACAGCCGTTCGAAGGTCGTATCGTCCATTTTCGGCGTACCCGCGACTACGAGAATGGCCAGAAGCGCAGGTTCATTCCTATTAGTGTGAGTGGCTGTGTTCCTTCGCGACGGTTTGGCCCTTGACTGAACCAACCTTCACCGACTCGGCTTGGAACATGCCCTTCATGCTCTTGCTCTCGTGCGTTTCGATCACGACTCGATCGCCTTCTTTGAGGTCGGTGGCATTGATCTTCGTGCCCGCCTTCGTAAACGTCGTCTTGTCATTGAACATGACCTGCTTGGTGTCGCCCTTCGTGGTTTTGACTTCGATGGTGCTCGAAGAGATTTTTATGACGGTTCCCATGACGTGTGTGGCTCCGCCATGTGCGAACGCTGCGGTTGCCACAAATAGCATTGCCAATACAGTTGCAATTCGGGGTTTCATCCATCTTCCTCCTTAGTGGTGTTTCATCGGTTGTAGTTTAGGTTGAGAAGGGTTGTTCCCGTTTAGGAAATCTTCTTCTTGCTGCTCTTCTTGCATCTCTGGAGGGCCTTTTGGGTTGAGCCGCTCCATATCCTGAATCTCGTCAGATTTGAGTTCTGGAAGATGACGTACGAAGTACGCCAGCTTCCAATTCTCGTCATCCGCGTCCCCTGGCTCTCCCCATGCCGGCATTCCAGTCAGCCGGATGCCGTTCTTTATCGTGTAATAGATCTCTCCGTCGCTCAGCTTTTGGGTGTCGTTTAAACGCATGTCTGGAGCTTTAGGGTAGAGATTCTTGCCAATCTCCGTATCGCCACTGCCATTGTTCGCATGGCAGAGGGCGCAATGGTCAGCCCAATGTGCCATCGCTTCGTGCAGGTTCTCCGGAGTATTAGGCAACGGGTTTTTCATCTTCTTCGCACGCGAAGGTACTGCCAGGCTTCGCGCCATTCGGGCTACAACCTTTTCAACTCCCGAAGGATTATCTCGGGCGCTGAAGCCGTGATGGATTGCGATAACCCCGCCGATGATCGCGACTACGACGACGAAGGTAACCAACAGACCTAGATGTTTAATTTTTACATGCATGATCTGTACCTACCTTTCTCTCATCGTGGCCGAACCGGAAGGAACGTTAATCTCCCGGATGCTGCGGTCCATCTCGCCAGCTCTGGAAGGAGCTTCAAGTCCGTCGCTCAACATAAAGCCTTTGATTGCGACTGAATTCGTCCACAAGTTTTCCAGCGCTGCTACATAGTCCGTCTGTAGTTGAAACAACGTTCTTTGCGAGACGAGCACCTGCGGATAAGCTGCGGTCATGCTGTTGTACTTCTGCAGGTAGAGTCTGTAGGCCTTCTCTGCCTGCGGGATCATCTTGGTTCTGTACCTTTCGACGACTACCCTGGAGGTGACATAGTTTTGGAAGAGGGACGCCGTACGCTCACGCAATAGCAGTTCAATGCGCCGGGTCTCCTGCTTGGAACGTTCGAGGTCTGCCTTTGCCGCTTCAATGTTTCCCTGGTTGCGGTTAAAGATCGGAATCCGAATTCCTACTTCCGCAAAACCCTGAGCTCCAACCGGCCTGCCAGTACTCTCATTCAGTTCGCGGTTCTGTTGCAGCCCGCCGCGTAATTGCAGATCCGGGATTGGCTCCCTACGGGTTCGCGAGAGCACCGCTTCAGAGCGATCAACCCCAAGCTGGGCGATCTTTACAGCAGGACTATCTTTTAGGATTGTTTGCAGCCACTGCTCGGGATTGACGTCCGGGGTGTCTTCCAGATTTCCTTCAAGCCTGCTCAGTGGGAGTGACGGATTTCCGACATTCGCCGCCAGGGCCCTCCACACCCTTTGCTGGTTTTGTTCCGCCCCAATCACGGCGAGTTCTGCCTGCTCGGCTTCGACCTGCGCTTGTAAGACATCTGGCTGGTCGGCTTGGCCGACGTTAAAGAGTTGGTTAGAAGTCTCCAATGCATCCTCTGTCAGCTGATTGAGCTTGCGGCGAAGCTCGAGTGTCTGTTGCGCAGCAAGGGCCTGAACATAAAAGACCCGCACGCCATTGAGCACTCGCAATTGCTGCTCTTCCTTTTCTGCTTCCGCTTGCCTTTGTTCCTGCTGGAAAACCTTACGGCTGAGACCGAGCTTTCCGCCAAGCACAATGTCCTGCTGAACGAAGAACCCTTGCTCTCCGCCCCTGAAGGATCCACCTCTGATTTCTTCCCCCTGGTATCCGACCGTGGGGTTCGGATACAAACCAGCTTGCCTCGTCCGGCCCGCTGCTGCGCGGATTTCAGCAGAGGCTTGGGCAAGAGTGGGATTCTTCGCCAGAGCCATCTGCTCCAACTGTTCCAGCGTCAGCACGGGAAGGTTCTGCTGGGTTTCGGGTTTTGCCGTTTCGGTTTGCGGGGTCGTTTCCTGCGGCATGTTCATTCCGGGCATCGGCTGTTGTGGCTTCTGCTCAGGCATATTCATACCCGGCATCGGTTGTGTGGTCTGGCCTTGGCCCTTAGGCGGTTGTTGGGCAGGTTGCGCCGAATGCTCGTGTGTCTGTGCAAGAACTCCTGAAGGCAGAGTTAATGCCATCAGCGCACAAAGAAGCCAACAGCTGTTCATCTTCATCACGATTGCTCTCCGTTCATTGGCCATGGTGGTGCTCCATTCCCGGCATGGCGTTCGGCTGCTTGCCGCGGTTTTTCTGAATAAGGTCCATGATCTTGTCGTACTTGTCGGGCGGAAGCACACGCACAAAAGTCATCATGCCTTGCATGAATCCGCTCCATCCTGGCCGCAACCCGTAGTTCTCCGGCCTGTCCACCATTTTGTCCATGGCCATCATGGGGCCTTCCATGAATGCGTCTTGGGGGAAGCCGGGGACCGAGTTCGCATTGCCAGCTACGTCTGTCTCTCCCATACCTTGCATGTTGCCGTGCTGCATACCTTGCATCTTCTGTTGAGAAAGAGGCCCGTTAGTGTTGCGCTCGTCCATCGTGGCCCCCACGCCCATCCCTCTTCCTAAACTAGGACTTTTGTTATCGGATAGAGCATTGCCTTCCTTCATGATTCCCATGCCTTCTTCCATGCCAACGCCAGCAGGCATGCCGCTGCTGCCGCGAGTCATGCGGCCCACAACTGACGACATGGCATTCATCATGTGGTGAGGCAGGTGACAATGGAGCATCCAGTCACCGGGGTTGTTGGCAACAAATTCAACATCGCGCGATTGCGCGACGCCCACCAGCACAGTATTTCCAGGCCCCCATGTTGATTCCGGCTGGCGTCCGCCTTCGGTGCCGGTGGTCACGAAAGTATGTCCGTGAAGATGGATCGGGTGATGGTCCATCCCAAGGTTGATCATGCGGATTCGCACCCGATCACCGAGGCGAACGATAAGAGGAGTAGTGGCCGGCCCTGCTTTACCGTTGAAAGTCAGCCAATTGAATTCCATGTTCATGGAATTTGGATTAGGGCTATTGGGAAGTACGGCGTATTCCTGCAGCATGATGACGAAGTCTTTATCCACGTGCGGCTTGTAGGCGGTTTTTGGGTGCATGATGAATGCGCCCAGCATTCCCATCATCTCTTGCATCGCCATGTGCGAGTGGTAGAAGTAAGTGCCTTCCTGATGCAGCGTGAATTCATAAGTGAATCGGCCGCCGGGCTTGATTGGATCCTGGCTGGTACCGGGCGCTCCGTCCATATCGTGAGGGATCTCAAACCCATGCCAATGCATGGAGAACGGCTCTGGAAGGTGGTTATCGACAACGATTCGAACTCTGTCGCCCTGATTGATCTGAATGGTCGGTCCAGGGGCGCTGCCGTTAAATCCCCAGAGGTTCACCACCCGGCCTGGGTTGATCTCCTGTTTTACCGGTTCAGCAACGAGATGAAATTCCTTGATGCCATTGTCCAGGCGGAACGGAAGATCGCCAACGTCCGGCGTTTGCACTGACAGAGGGCCGCCCATGGAATGGGCATGCTTCATTTCCATCTTGCTCATGTGCATGTTTCCCATGCCTGAATTTGGGTTGCCGGTGCTCTCTTGACCAAAAATTCTTGGTGCCGAGAGCACTCCCGCTCCTAGCGCGATTGCATGCTGAAGAAAATTGCGACGATTGTTCATGCCTGTGACCTCATGCGACTGTCTGAAAATCAGTTTTCTCAACGGGGACGCGGAGGTGCGCTCGGGTCTGTAGACAGACAGGCCTGTGCGATCACGTCAGCGACACTGCATGCGTGACCAGACGTTATCCAGCTAGATTCTGAGAGTGAGAGAGGCAGGCGCTTCGTCACGAACCACTGTTCGCGGAGCGTTGATAGAACGTGAAGCTTGGAAGACCGAGGAGTGAATAGTTGAGTTCGTCTGCAAAATTGCGGGGTTGCTGTCAAACTCAGTGGTTCTGGTAGGCTCCCGGAGCACATTCTGGTTTTGAGCGGCGCAGGACGATGTGGAGAGGGCTTGGCTGCTGTCACAGCAACCTTGGGTAGCTGTGTTTTGTTGTGGCGTTGTCACTGAAAGCGCATTGTCAGACTTTACTGCGGAGTGTCGTGCGTGAGAATGATGCTGAGCATGGTTGGCAGCTGTAGGGTGATGAGCGGAGCCAGGCTCCATTGAACTCATTGCCATCGACTTCAACATAACCGCTTCCGGCATGGCTGCGGTTCGGCAATTCAATTCACAAATTGTGCCAAACGAATAAATTGGCAGCAGAGCGAGAACTAAAAAAGCAGATATGAGGCTTCGTCCGCGCAACCGAATATTTCTCCGTTCAGACTTCTGATGCTAATCTCCTGCGTCGCGATGCGCAACTCGCCGCCCGAAATTGGCCAAACGGCCGATCCCGTCATTGTCCCGATGGATGCGACGGACAGGGGCAAATTTCAAACTTGTTGTTTTTCTATCCAGCTACTCACAACCATCTACTGTTTTGGTTACATCTAGAACTTCATGCCACCGAGTCGAGAACACACATTCTCGGCCTGGTCAAAGTGTCGGTCCCGATATGTAGTACGGCATACCCATTCGAATACCAGACCTCGCAAGGTGGGTCTCCGGGTGTTGAGCTCCGACTGCGGTATGTTGTCGCAGTAGCAGAAGAACTTCATTTCAGCCGAGCGGCGGAAAAGCACTTCCGGCCTTGGTCTTTACAGGAAATTCAGTATTGGAATAAGCCCATGCGATGTTCTCCGCAACCTGACCTTCTTAAGCTCAGTCTTCATCGCGGGTGCCGGCTCCTTCATTTCGGGTAGGAGATGGTTGTCACGGAAGTCTTGCCAGCCATGGTTGCGATGTCCGTTTTCAAAGACCACAATTTCTGGTGAAACTGTTTTTTCGATCTGCTTTAGATCGCGATGCTGGAGACCTTCTTCAAACGCCTTTACGACATTGGTGATGGACTGTTTATCAGGGGACCGAGAAGTTTGCGCGGGCATTGGTTGGCAAAGTTGAGATGATCACTTCAATCAACTCCAAATTTTCACCCGCTAAGACAAGAAAGCGCAGTTCAGTTTCGACTAAGCGCGATGTTCGATGAAAGACCGGCGCCTCTCGATGCCAGCCGACGAGCCAAATCGAGCAATCCGATTCCTCGAAGATGGGCGGAACGAGTGCGTGCATGACTCAATACTGCCACAGGCCGACAACGAAACGACGACGAAGTTAGTAAGCAGTCGTGTTACGCGGAATAAGAATTACGGCAACCGACGACGACTTCGCAGCGAACACGGGAAAGAGCTGTTGCGGCGGCGGGGGGAGTTGCTGGAACGCAGCTTTGCGCATGCCTAATGAGACGGGTGGCATGCGGCGCACGCACTTGCGGGGACGAGAAAATATTCTCAAGCGGGTGTTGATTCACGTGGGCGGATTCAATCTGTCGCTGGTGATGCGGCAATTGCTGGGCAAGGGCACACCGCGCGGTCTGCAGGGACTCTCGGCGGACGCTCTGCTAATTTTATTGCGGTTCTGGATTGCGGTACTGGTTCGTACAGAGCAGAGATGGGGCGCCTACAATCAGGTTAACGGCTGGAGCGGATATGCTGGATGCGAGAGCGCTCCGCTAATTAGTAGCGCCTACTTTCTCATAAAACAGGGCGGCCCTTTGCGCATGAAAATCCAAACGAAAGGGGCACGTTGCGCCCATAATCCTCTAAGAAACGGCGGCACCCAAGCGCGCCATACCCAGAGTCTCGGGCCGGAATTCAGCATTTCCTTAAACTCTTGGTTGAGGCCCATGCGCAACCGGATTCACCCTTCCCAAAGTCAAGAATAAGTGGCAGAATGGCTGGCCGTTGGAGTGCAGCCATGAATGACGCCGGTACCGTTTGGGGCGCGCTGACTTTGCTCGTTATTATCGTTGTCCTCTATTTTCTTCCCGCCCGAACTCGCATGGCATAAACCGCAGTTCGGTTCTGTGCTCGCGATCAACGTTTTTTTAGGATGGACACTGGTGGGATGGGTCATTGCTCTCGCATGGGCGGTCAAGAACGAGGCACCGCCGCAAGTCGTTATTCAAAATATGCAGCAGCTTCGGCCAATTCTGTGCTCTCATTGCGGTCAATATTCTCAGCCGACAGCAAACTTTTGTGACACTTGCGGTAAATCATTCGTGCGCTTGGTTGCCGCGCAGTGACCTCACATCCCATACCTAGAGTTCAGGTACGTTTCAACTGTGCTGATCTCGGTTGAGCTGAGCGCGCGCGTGTAAACAATTTCTTCGGCGAGCTCCATTGAAAGAGTTTCTGATCCGTATACCCCTATTGCACCCACCGAATCGCCAGTTGCCCCAGGGGATGTGCCCGAGCAGCAGGATGCGCCGCTGATCGTAGTGTCGGCAGATCCTCCTAGTCGAAAAGCGGGGGGTGCTGTAGGTGTCGCACTTTACGTTTACTTGATGCCAGCTTGTATCAGCGGCTGCTGTTCCAGTACCTAGCAGGCTGCTGAAAAATTGATGGATTCGGTGTTTTTCTTTCTGTTTCATGGTTCGCGATGTCGAAGGTCTTGATTTGCGGTGTTTTTGTGAGCTCCCGGTCTAACTCTTATGCTCCTCGGGACACACGTTG
>JBBSFW010000134.1:0-9690 GCA_038254805.1 Terriglobales bacterium | reverse complement strand
GGGCGAACCGCGGAGCGCTTCACCGTCAATCAACGCTGGCGCTGGCTCCTGCGCTTCATTTTTCGCGATTGGCTCAAATCCCAGTCGCCCGACCCAGCCCATTTGCCCTTGACCGCTTTGGTTAACTGCCGGATTTAGGATTATGAGATTGTGAAGACTAAATGGAGGAACTGGAGTGGTAACCGGAGAGGACGTGACTTTGCTGAGTGAGTGCGCTGAGTTCCGCACAAAGCGCTTGCCTGGCCAACCGGATTCGCTCCGTGGTCAGGATTCCGCTCAAGTGGATGCGCTTCAACCGTGCCAGTTGCCCGGCTGAGGGCCAAGAGGCTGGAAATAATCCCAAGACCGCTTCCATCGCCAATCCTCGGCCTCGCACCGCTTGTTCGAGGCGGCCGAAGTCGGACGGATCTTCTGCCACCAATATCTGGTGAGCGCGTTCGAGTGCCTGCAATCGTTGCTCAAGCTCAGACATGGGCTAAGCCGGCTGTTTCCCAAACAAAACCAATGACAGACTTTGTAAGCTTCCAGTCAACACGCTCTGCTGCGATTCGAGCCCGGCCAGCAGGGAATCGGCCGCTTGCAGATTCTGGGCCATGGCAGCCTGCATCACGGTAATTCTGGTGTTGAGATCGGACAAGCTATTCACTATCCGAGTGTTTGTGGCTTCGTATTGATCTTGTTGAATCTTAATTAGTCCCGTAATTGGATCGCTAAGCTGCGTCAACTTCGAGTTCAAACTGCCAAGGCCATTGATCGACGACCCAACGAAGGTGAAGGCTGAGTCGATCTGGTTGGCCGACAATGCGTTGAAGGTATCTGCATTCAGCGACAACTCGCCGGTTTTACTTACCTCCAAACCGAGATCGGAGAAGTTCTTAATGGCGCCTGTTCCCTGAAACGTCGTCAACTGGCGAAGATCGTTCTGTACTTCGCGGATGAGAAAATCGCCACTTAGCTGGCCGGCGGTGGGCCCGATCTGGGCATCCAGTTGCTTGCTCACCTCATTGAAACTGGACACGAAGTTCTGCAAAGCGTTAGATAATTTCGTCCGATCGGAGGCGAGAGATAACGTGACAGAAGCACCCCCAGTGGTATTCAGGATTTGGAAGCTGATTCCGGGAAGCACATCGTTAATTGTATTGCTCGGCTTTACTACAGAGACCCCGTTGAGCTTGAAAGCTGCATTTGCACCCTGATTATTCGTGGTGAGGAGGTCAGTGGAAGCCCCAGCAGGGTCATCCACGATGCGAAGCGCTGCGGCACCCGTGCTGTTCGAGGACACGGAAAGATAGTTCGGGTCGGATCCTGTTCCCGTGGTCAAGACACTCGCGGTCACCCCCGCGCCCAAGTTGTTGATCGCGTCCCGCAAGCCCGCAACATTGTTGGTTTGGGGCGTCAGTTGGATCGTGTAATCTTTCGCCCCCACTGTCAGCTTCACCGTTCCCGTCGTCGATACTGGCGTTAGGCTCGAATCCGCATAACCAACCAGCGATGTCTCCGATGCGGCTTTCGCAATCGAGGTGATTTCGGTGATCGTGTAACTCGCCTGGGAAGTTCCCGTAGAGCTCAGAACGGCCACCTTGGAGTTGTCCGAACTGCTCGCGTTCAGCCCTTTGTTATCGCCAATGCCGGTCAGCGAAGCCAGGCTCGAAGTCAACGCTGCCACCGTATCCTCCAGATTTGATGTCAATAGCTTCTTCTGAACCAGGTCGGCTTGTTGATTCTGAAGAGCTTTGGCCGGCAGGGACGCGATGCTCACCGCACGCTGCAGAATCGTCTGGAAATCGTTGGAGTACTTGCTCACTCCAGTAAATGTAAGCGGGGTGAGTCCCATATGACTTACTTATCGGCTCATTCCTCAAAATCCTACATGGCAAATTTCAGCTCGGGTACTGTATCCTAGGGGGTTTGTGGAGGATTTGCTGTGAAAGGTATAGTGCTCGCAGGGGGAACAGGAAGCCGGCTGTTTCCGCTGACTAAGATTACGAACAAACATCTGCTCCCGATCTACGATAAGCCGATGATCTATTACCCCATCCAAACGTTAGTGGATGCGGGCATCAAAGACATCCTGTTGGTCACCGGAGGGCGCAATTCAGGTGACTTCCTGCGGTTGCTCGCGAATGGAAAAGAGTTTGGGCTGAGCCACTTGAATTACACGTACCAGGAAGGGGAGGGGGGGATAGCCGACGCCCTTGCGCTTGCCGAGCACTTCGCCAATGGTGAGAAGATCTGCGTCATTCTGGGCGACAACATCCTAGAAAAGAGCATGCGCAATGCTGTCCAAGCCTTTGAAAAACAGGATCGCGGGGCTAAAATTCTTCTGAAAGAAGTTCCCGATGCCGAACGCTTTGGCGTGGCCGAATTCCACGGGGACCGCATCGTTGGAATTACGGAAAAGCCGGCGCAGCCGAAATCCAACTACGCTGTCACGGGCGTGTATATGTACGATGCGACGGTCTTTGAGAAGGTGCGTCATCTGGTGCCATCCGGGCGCGGGGAACTGGAGATCACAGACGTCAACAACGCCTATATTCAGGAAGGCATCATGACTCACGCCTATCTGGACGGTTGGTGGACCGATGCCGGCACCTTTGAGTCGCTGCTCCGCGCGACAAATCTGGTTGCAGGATCGTGTGCGGATCTGGCGGTCTCTGCCGCTGCGGATCGGCTCTGATGGCCAGTACTTCCTCGCTGTGGTCTGACGTTCGCAAGCTGAGCACCCCCAAATGTGAGAAAAGCATTGGGAAGCTGATCCAATCGCCGGGTTCTGCCGATCTCATCGAAGGAGTACTGGTGGAGCCTCATCCGCTCTGGCCTGATGACCGCGGCTATTTTCTGGAAGTCATGCGAATGGGGCAGGGCATTGCGGGCCACTTTCCCGCGGAAACTACACAGGTTTCTGCCGCGCTAAGCTACGCGGGTACTGTCAAAGCATTTCATTATCATCAACACCAGACCGATTTCTGGGTTCCAGCATCCGGTATGTTCCAGGTTGCACTGGTGGACTTGCGGGTCGAATCGAAAACATTCGGC
Source organism: Terriglobales bacterium (assembly GCA_038254805.1). GTDB lineage: Bacteria > Acidobacteriota > Terriglobia > Terriglobales > Acidobacteriaceae > Gp1-AA145. The sequence continues at coordinate 6,654 of JBBSFW010000134.1, read as the reverse complement.
CAGCGAAATACGCTGTACGTCGGCTCGCTGCGCCCCTGGCACATCCTGATCCCGCCAGGCGTCGGGCACGGTTACAAGGTGATTGGACCGGAAGCGGCAATGCTGGTCTACGTGACGGACCGCATTTATAATCCAAAAGACGAAGGCCGCATCCCGCACGATCACCCCGATATCAACTACGACTGGGAGACACAACATAAATGAAGCTCTTAGTGACGGGCGGCGCTGGATTCATCGGCTCCTGTTTCGTCCGGCAGACACTTTCAGTGAATGCCGCTGTCGAAATCGCCGTTCTCGATAAGCTCACTTACGCGGGCAATTTGGAGAATCTCGCCCCGGTAGCCGGCGATCCCCGCTATCGATTCGTCAAGGGCGATATCTGCGATGCTCCGCTGGTCAACCGGCTGTTTGAAGAAGCCAAGCCGGACGCGGTCGTCCATTTCGCCGCCGAATCCCACGTTGACCGGAGCATCCTTTCGCCGCTTCCGGTTTTCGAAACCAATTTGCGAGGAACGTTCGTTCTGCTGGAAGCAGCCAGGGCATACAACCTGGCGCGGTTCGTTCACGTTTCTACCGACGAGGTTTACGGAAGTTTGGAGGTGCCGCTCGAAGCGGATGAATCCTATCCATTAAAGGCGAGCAGCCCCTACTCAGCCGCCAAGGCCGGGTCCGATCTGCTGGCTCTTTCTTATCACACCACGTACAAGTCCCCTATCCTGGTCACGCGAGCATCCAACAATTATGGGCCGTACCATTTTCCTGAGAAGTTGATTCCGCTCATGATTTCGAATGCACTTGAGGACAAGCCGCTGCCTATCTATGGGGATGGCATGCAGATCCGCGATTGGCTGTACGTTGAAGACCACACTCGCGCGATCCGGATGCTCCTCGAAAAGGGCAGGGATGGCCAGATTTACAACATCGGCGGCAACCGGTCACTGCCGAATCTAGAAGTGGTCAAGCAGATTCTTGCCGCTACCGGCAAGCCGGATAGTCTAATGCAATTCGTGGCCGACCGCCCCGGGCATGATCGCCGCTATGCCCTGTCGAGCGAGAAAATCAGGAAGGAAACCGGTTGGGCTCCCGAGGTGAACTTTGAGGAGGGACTGCGAAAGACGGTCGAATGGTACCAAGTCCATCGGGATTGGGTCAACCGCGTGAAATCTGGCGAATATCAGAACTATTATGCCAAGAATTACGATAATCGCCGGGGCGAATTGGCCCTCATGTCATAATAAGCGGAGGTGAAGGTTATCGGCGATATTCAAGAACACTCTAAAGTTGCGGTTATCGGCCTGGGGTACGTGGGTTGTGTAACCGCCGCCTGTCTGGCGCAGCTTGGGCACAACGTAATTGGCGTGGACCGTGACGAACACAAGGTTCAGAACGTACTGGACGGCACAGCGCCGTTTTATGAGCCGGATCTCGATCAGATGGTTAAGGACAATGTAGCTGCCGGCCGCTTATCTGCCTCGACTTCAAACGAGGATGGATTGCGCGAAGCGGATGTGGTCCTCATCTGTGTGGGCACCCCTTCGGAAAAGAACGGCAATCTTGGTCTAGACCAGCTTCGCCGTGTTATCGCGGATATTGTCTCCTTCATTCCGAAGCTCACAAAACCGCTCATTATCGCGGTGCGGAGCACGGTCTTTCCGGGGACCTGCGAGGAAATCGTCGAATCGCACCTCGCAAACCATCCTAATGTTCGTGTGGTTTCAAATCCGGAATTCCTTCGCGAAGGGACAGCCGTTCGTGACTTTTTGGACGCATCGCTGATAGTGGTCGGCGGGAACGATCCCGCAGCGGTGCATCGTGTGGCTGGCCTCTACGGTGGGCTGGGAATTGCCCCCTGTCTGGTGTCGCTGCGGACGGCGGAGATGATCAAGTACGCCTGTAACGCATTCCACGCTGTTAAGATTTCCTTCGCTAACGAAATTGGAGCGCTCAGCTCCGAGCTCGGTGTGAACGGCCGTGAAGTGATGGATACGCTCTGCAAAGACGCGAAACTTAACGTCTCAGCGGCTTACCTGAAGCCGGGTTTTGCTTTTGGCGGCTCGTGCTTGCCTAAAGATCTTCGAGCGCTCGTTTTCCGGGCGAACCGGCTCGATCTAAATTTGCCTCTGCTTGAATCCGCTTTGCCCAGCAACCAGGAGCACCTGGAACGTGCGATTGAGGCGGTGCTTGAACTGGACTTTGAGCGCATCGGCGTGGTCGGGCTGGCCTTCAAGGAAAATACGGATGATCTCCGCGAAAGCCCGGTAATTTCGCTGCTCGAACAACTCATCGGCAAGGGCCGGAACGTCCGCGTATTCGATCCGCATATCCGGCTCGATAATATTTACGGCAGTAACCGGAATTTCATTCTGAATGCGATTCCTCACATTGGCCGCCTGCTCGATAAGACGCTGGACGATCTGCTGCAGTGGGCGCAATGTCTGGTCATCACGCAAAAGCCCTCTCCCGAAATGGCACAGCGGATCGCGGAGAGTGGACTACCAATTCTCAATTTAACGGAATCCTCTGTGCCGTCGCCGGTTGCTTCCATAGTTTAGCGGCTCTATGAAAAGAGCGCTAATCTCTGGTATTACCGGTCAGGATGGGTCTTTTCTAGCGGAACTTCTGCTGGCCAAAGGCTATGAAGTACACGGCATCGTCCGGCGGGCGTCTACCCTCAACACAAACCGGCTGGATTCCATTTATCTGGATCCTCATGAGCCGGACGTAAAGCTTCACCTCCATTACGGCGACGTGACGGACGGCGCTTCCCTGCGGCACATCATGGAAAAGGCGCAGCCAGATGAGGTATACAATCTTGCGGCTCAATCCCATGTTCGCGTTAGTTTCGATCAGGCTGAATACACGGCTGACGTAGTGGCTACTGGTACACTCCGGTTTCTCGAAGTTTTGCGCGATTACGTTTCGCCCTCGGGCAAACAGGTCCGGTTCTATCAGGCAGGATCTTCAGAGATGTTTGGCGCAACCAACCCTCCGCAGAGTGAGACGAGCGCGTTCTATCCGCGCAGTCCGTATGCGGTCAGCAAGGTCGCAGCTCATGGGTATGCCGTGAATTACCGGGAAGCATACGGTCTGTTCATCTGCAACGGCATCTTGTTCAACCACGAGTCGCCACGGCGCGGCGAAATGTTCGTCACCAGGAAGATTACACGCGCCTTGGCCGAATTAAGCTCGGATTGCAGGACAAACTATTTCTCGGAAACCTTACCGCCAAGCGCGATTGGGGTTACGCAGGCGACTACGTGGAAGCCATGTGGATGATGATGCAAGCCGGCCAGCCAGACGATTATGTGGTGGCTACCGGCGAATCCCACTCCGTTACGGAGTTCCTTGATTTAGCGGCAATGTATGTCGATTTGGACTGGCGGCGGCACGTCGAGACGGATCCACGCTATTTCCGGCCCTCCGAAGTACACTACCTTCTGGGCGATCCGGGCAAGATCAGACGGAAGTTGGGGTGGCAACCGAAAGTCACGTTTGAAGAACTGATTCGAAAAATGGTGGAGCACGACCTGGATCTCGCGCGGCAAGAACGGATTCTGAGGGATGCCGGTCACAAGGTCATTGTGCGCGGAGTTGCTGTTTGAAGCTGTGCCTGGTAGATTTCCGACATTCGGCGTCCCGAGGTTTCTAGGGAAAATCCGTGATGAATAAATCGAGCCGCGTTCGCGGCCAACTCCAGCCGCAGGGGCTTGTTTTGAATCAGTTTCCGCAGATTCAGCGCAAGTTTGTCCACCTCGTTGGGCGGGAAGAGCAGTCCTGTGACGCCCGGCTCCACTAGTTCGACATTGCCTCCCACTTCGGATGCCACTACCGCGCATCCGCACGCCATGGCCTCCATCAAGGAGTTCGATAGCGCCTCTGACAGAGACGGCAGCACAAAAATATCAAGTTGGCGGAGCCAATCGGATACTTGATTGGTCGCAGGTTCAAAATGACAACAATCGCCAATACCAAGTGTGCCCCTGAGCTCTTGAAGTTGCGCAAGCATCGGCCCGCTCCCCACAATCAGCAGCCGCGGCTCTGGGTCCTCACGATGAATCTGCGCGAACGCACGCATCAGCGCCGGCAGACCCTTCTCCGGACGCAATGCACAGACGACGCCAATGGTCACCGGACCGCTGTGGGACCGCACACCCGGCTGAAATTCCGTTGTGTCGATCCCGTTGTAGCAGACGTGAATTCGTGCCTCCGGAACGCGTTCCTCTGTCAGCAGATGTTGGCGGATCGCTTCGCAATTCACCACAATCCCATCCACCAACCGGTCGGTAAGGCGTAAAAGACGCCGGTGAATGTGGGAGGTCAAATCGCGAAACGCACGTTGGCTTGAGAGCACCACCGGCGCGCGGTATACGCGCGCCGCCGGAACGCCGAAAAGATTCATTGGAACATCAAACGTATGCACTAACTGGATACCATGGTTCCGCAGATAGCGCCCCATCTCGCGGCCCGCTGTAATGGTGGAAGGGTGATAAAGCGACTTCACCGGAAACCGGACAATCGGCACCCCTGCGGATTCTATTTCCGTTCCTCGCAAGCCTGCGGAATGCAAACATCCTACGTGGGGCTCAAACAAGGTCCGGTCGAGTGACCGCGCAATTTCTGTAAGCTGCCTTTCGGTGCCCCCCACTCCGAGTTCCCGCACCATCAGAAGAATAGGGACGGGAGTGCTCAACCTTTCATCTCCCGTTCCTTTCCGGTTTTGCTCTCTTTCCAAAAATATCCGTTTGGCAAAAGTACAATAGAGCCGGCGCAGAAAGCGGCGGTCATCAATACAACAAACGCGCGGATGGGGGATGTCAGTCCCTTGAAGGAGACGCCCTCGGGAAGCCAGAGGTCCATTAGCGCAAGTCCATAGAACAGCAGTTGCCCGGCGATGCATATTGTGCGCCAGGGCTCCGGCACAAAGAAGGTTGAACCCGCCATCAGCAGGCACGCATAAGGCAGCAGCAGACGCCCGAGCTTGTGCGACATAAAGTCCAACCACATCCGGTTGCGTGGCCCTAGAAGATGAGGATATTGACCAATCACTTGATACACGCCGGCCAGCGTTCTAACCTTCCGGCGAAACTCCGCGTTGAGCGGCGTTGGGTAATCGAATGCTTTTGCGCTCCCGTCCCAGATCACCCGAAATCCGTGGAAGAACGCGGAAAGCGGTAAATAGACGTCATCCAGCAGTGTGCCTGGTGGAAGTGGAACGGCAAGCTCGCGCCGCATGGCATAAATGCAGCCTGTGGCGCCCATTACAGAATCGAGTTGGCTCAAATGCCTGCGAATCCACTTCTCGTAGCGCCAATACATTCCCACGCTGGCTTCCCCATCCGTCGTTCCGTCCAGGATGACCAACTCACCGCTGGCCACGCCGACGTTCGGATCCGCAAAACAGGCGATGAGATTTCGCAAACTATCCGCGGCCAATGGCTGACGGACATCGGTGAAGAACAGGATCTGGCCGCTGGCGCACTCCATTCCTGCGTTTAGCGCGACCGCTTTTCCCGCTGGTTGAATGCGGATCAATTGTACGCCTTGAGGAGCATACTGAGCGGCAATCTCATCGGTTCGGTCGTCAGAGCCATCGGAGATCACCAGGATCTCCATCAACTCGCGCGGATAATCGAGCGAGAGAATCGACTCCAGCTTGTTCTGGATGAACTTCTCTCCGTTTTTCACGGCGATCAGAATCGAAACGCTCTTCAACTCAAGCCCTTTTTGAATGGGCCGCGCAAAGAGCCGTGCTCTCAGCAACAACAAGACTGGGTATCCGAACAGTACGTAAAGCAGGAATGCGGCGCCCAGCAGAAAGAGAAGGCCGGCAATCACGGTTTGGCTGCAGCGGAACGCCGGTCGTCAAGCCATCGCGAGACCGCTCCTGGGGTATGCAGTTCGCCGCGTAACGCGGCCAACAAAAGGTCGCTCGTTACTATAGTGTTGAATTCAGGATCATAGGTAAGGCCCTGCTTCTGCCCGGCGACTTTCAAAATAAAAGGTATTCTCGAATCGCTCTTGCCGTCCAGCGCTTCTGACCCGCGATAACCGTGATCGGAGCTGATGAGAAGCGTCGTGTTATCCCACATCCCAGCACTCTCCAGCGTCCGCCGGAGCTCGCCCACGGTACGGTCCATCAGAGCCAGACTATCCACATAACCGTTGATAGGTGAATTTTTTCTCGTGAACTGGCCTGTGGTTCGATTATATGCATGCGGCGCATGGGGAACCGGCAGATGGATCAGCATCAGGCCCATGCTCTTGTCCACAACAACTTGTTTTGTGCGGGCCATCATCTCGTAATAAGTCCTGATGTGCTGCCGGGTCGAGAGGGATTGCCCAAAAAGTGAAAATAAGGTCGTCTCAAATAAGCTCCGCACCTGATTCGGCACCAGTTCCGAAAACGAAGCTCCCATGCTGTTATATTGCATCGCCATTTCCCACCAATCGCAGCTAACCAGGCTCGTATTGATGACTCTGCAATATGGAAGAAACCAGCCTACGGCTGCCGTATTGAAACCCGCCTCGCGTGCCTTCCCGAAAACGTTCGGCTGCTGGCTCCAGGGCACAGCCGTATTGCTGCCTTTGTATACGAGAGAGAGTTCGTCCATTCGGATTGGAGTGCTGCGGTTGACTAATCGGCCCGTAACATAG
>JBBSFW010000133.1:0-9735 GCA_038254805.1 Terriglobales bacterium | reverse complement strand
TTCTTGGCGGCGGCGCGATTGCTGATTAACGATTTCTTTTCGATAGACATTGTCTGCTCCTCGGTTTCGATTTGCGAACTATGCTTGGTCTATAGCACACGCCGTGCCAAACCCTGTGCATGAACCAGATTGTCCGCAAATGAAAATAGAATCAACAACCTACCGATGCTGCGCCCTTTAGCCCCAGTCCGGCCAGAGTTAACTTATAGCACTACTGTTAATAATTAACCTATTGCAGGTTAAATATTAACCTTTTCCGTTCAGCTTACGCTTGCGGCACAGGTATTTCATCCGTTGCGGATCGATGCGCAGAAGGGATGCGGCCGCCGTTTTCTTTCCCCCAGTGCGGCGCAGCGCGGCGTTAATATAGGCAAGCTCGATGCGATCGATTTCGGCGTCAAAGTCCACGCCTTCTTCAGGGATCAGAATGGCCTCCTGGCTGGCATTGCTGGAATACAGCAGTTGCTGAGGCAGATGGGCGGCTCGAATCACGGCAGAATTATTCATCAGAACCAGGCGCTGCACCAGATTCTCCAGCTCGCGCACGTTCCCGGGCCAGGAGTAGTCCTCCATGATCTCCAGGGCCTCCGGTTGCAACTGCTTGACCGGCTGGTTGTTGGCCGCGCAGTAGATGCGCAGAAAATGGTCCATTAAAAGCGGCAAGTCACCATTACGGTCGCGCAACGGCGGAATCAAAATCGGCACCACATTGATCCGGTAATAGAGGTCCTCGCGAAACCGCCCCTGTTTCACCAGCTCCTCCAGATCGTCGTTGGTGGCCGCAATCAGGCGGAAGTCGATCTTCTTCGCCGCTCGCCCTCCGATACGCTGCACGGTCCGTTCCTGCAGCACTCGCAGCAGCTTGCTCTGCAGGCTGTGATCGAGAGTGGTGATTTCATCGAGAAAAAGCGTACCCGCCTGGGCGGCTTCGATCAGCCCCGGCTTGGCCGCTTCAGCGCCTGTAAACGCGCCCTTTTCGTAGCCAAACAGCTCCGACTCGATCAGGCTCTCGGGAATGGCGGAGCAATTCAGGCACACGTAAGGTTTATCGCGACGGTTGCCGCTTTGGGTGATGGCGGCGGCCACCAGTTCCTTGCCCGTGCCGCTCTCCCCCCGCAGAAGCACTGTGGTTGCGCTGTTGGCGACCGCCTGAATTGCCTGATAGACACGGGTCATGGCCTCGCTGCCGCCAATCATCCCGCAAAACGAAGACTTGCTTTCGGCCTGCTCGATCATCCGCTGGCCTTCGATCTGCATGCTCCGTTTTTCGATGGCCCGTGCCAGCACGATTTGCAGCTCCTGAAAATCCAGGGGCGCCAGGAAAAATTCGTCCGCACCCGCCTGGCTGGATTTCACAGGAATGATGCGGCTGTTGGAGCGGGTGATCGCGACAAGAACCAGGTCATCGCGGACCTGGCGAATGTCATGCAGAAGCCGAAGCGCTTCGGAGGGATCTTCGCCGATGCTATCGAGATCGAAGAGGACCGCGCGGACGTGGCTATCGTCCACTACCGCCTGAATCTCTGCTTCCGTGCGCACCAGAGAAGCTTCGAATCTGGGAGCAAGAAAATGCTGCATATCGGGGAAGGCCGCGCTTTCGGCGGTAATGATGGCAATGCTGTATTCAGCGCCAGCCCTGGCGGCTGCACCGTCGCGCATTGGAAACTCCCCGGGGTCGAACCTGTCAGGCAGTCGGATTATAGAACAGGGGAGCGCGCTCCGCAGGCGGTTGTCGGCTCCGGCTGGCGGGGAGGATACACCCGCCCGTGCGGCCTGGCGCGCGATTCACAGCCGCGCCGGTTGCGAAATTGTCACCTGGGATTTAACTTCCTCTCACCAAGGGCATCGCCAGGCTCTCAGCAATTCTCATGTTATTCGGAGGCAACCTGCCCATGAGCACAGCGTGCGTGGCCGGCTCCGGCCCGAACGGGCTGGCGGCGGCGATCGTGCTCGCGCAGGCAGGATTGCGAGTAGATGTCTTCGAGGCCGAATCCACTGCAGGCGGTGGCGCGCGCACCATGGAATTGACGCTGCCGGGCTTCCTGCACGACTTTGGATCAGCGGTGCATCCGCTGGCTGTGGGATCGCCATTTTTCTCGTCGCTGCCGTTGCGCGATTACGGGCTTGAGTGGACTCATTCTCCCGCGCCGCTGGCGCATCCGCTCGATGATGGCACCGCCGTGCTGCTGGAGCGCGATCTGGGCCACGCCAAAACCGCGTTGGGTGTTGATGGCGAGATTTGGGGCAAGCTGGTGCTGCCGTTCGTTGAACGATGGCGCGACTTCGTCCCCGGAGTGCTGCGTCCGTTCCCATCAATGCCAAGACATCCCTGGCTGATGGCGCGCTTTGGCATCGGAGCTCTGCTTTCGGCACGAACTGTTGCCCGCCACTTTCGCAACGAGCGAACCCGCGCGCTATTCGCGGGCTTGGCGGCCCATTCTTTTCTCAGCCTCGATGAGCCTCTGAGTGGCGCTTTTGGCACGCTCCTGGCAGTCTCTGTGCATGCCGTGGGGTGGCCGATTCCGCGCGGGGGGTCACAATCGCTCACCAACGCGCTATGCGCCTATCTCGCCAGCCTGGGCGGCGCCGTAAAGACTTCTTCACGGGTTGAGAGCCTGGCAGCCTTGGCCGGCTATGACCTGACTCTCTGCGACGTGACCCCGCGGCAGTTGCTCAGCATTGCCGGCGGGCGCCTGTCGAACATTTACCAGCGCCAGCTGGCAAGCTTTCGCTACGGACCGGGCGCTTTCAAAGTAGATTACGCATTGACCGCGCCCATCCCCTGGAAGGCCACCGAGTGCTCACGCGCCGCCACCGTGCACCTGGGCGGAAGCTTTGAAGAAATTGCCGCGTCGGAGCGGGCGGTGCGCAATGGCCGGCATTCAGAGCGTCCTTTTGTTCTGCTGGTGCAACCCAGTTTGTTTGATGCTTCGCGGGCTCCGGCAGGGAAGCACACGGCATGGGCATACTGCCACGTTCCCAACGGTTCCACGACCGACATGCTGGAGCGATTGGAAGATCAAATCGAACGCTTCGCTCCCGGATTCCGCGACTGCATCCTGGCGCGGCGTGTGTTCTCGCCCGCAGACCTCGAAAGCATGGACGCTAACCTTGTGGGCGGAGACATCGGAGGCGGGGCCTTAGACATTCGTCAATTTCTGTTCCGACCGACATGGCTGCACTACCGCACCTCGGCACGGAATATTTTCATGTGCTCGTCCTCTACCCCGCCGGGCGGCGGCGTGCACGGGATGTGCGGGTATCATGCGGCGAGGGCGGCGCTGAGGGAATTTAAGAGTATGAGGCGAACTTGAGAGGGAATCTGCCGAGATCGCTTCCATAGGCTTGCCGCTGAAAGTATCTTGGCTGCCCCCCCAGGGATTCGAACCCCGATATGCTGATCCAGAGTCAGCTGTCCTCCCGTTTTCATGGACACGCAGAATCAATCGCTTACCTGTAAATACCACTGTACACACAGATTTTACTTGACGATTCGCTGAATTAGGCGGAAGCTCGTGGAAGCTCATTGCATGTCTTGTGTGGACACAGCATGGACACAGGAAGGTAAAAAGGATGCAGGTAACAGAGCGGTTGGTGAAGAGTCTGAAGCCGCCCGAAGCAGGAAACGTTATTCACTATGACGGAGAGGTTCCCGGCTTTGGTGTGCGAATCACAGCCCAGAGCGCAGTTTCTTTCATCCTGACTTACTACATTGCCGGACGCCAGCGCCGCTATACGATTGGCCGCTTTCCGGAGTGGTCGGCAACAGCAGCCCGCGCCGAAGCTATTGAAACTCGGCAGAAGATCAGAGCCAACATCGATCCACTCGAGGAACGCGAGCAGCAGCGTGGAGCGCCAACCGTAAATGACTTGGCGCAAGACTACATGGAACGTGCACATGCGACGAAGCGGCCATCCAGCATTCGCAACGATCTGCAGATGCTCGCGAACCACATCCTTCCGCGGTTGGGACGTTTGAGAGTGTCTGCGGTTGGCCGCCGTGATGTGGAGCTCCTGCATGGATCGCTCAAGAAGACTCCCTATCGTGCGAACCGCGTGCTGGCGCTTCTCTCAACCATGTTTTCGTTTGCGATCGATAGGGCAATGCGGACCGACAACCCGGTTTATGGCGTAAAACGCTATCACGAAGAGTCGCGTGAATATTGGCTCAGCATTGAGCAGTTACGAGAACTAGAGAAAGCACTTGCGGAATATTCCGACCAGGTGGCGGCGAATGCGATTCGCTTGCTCATTGTGACCGGCGCGAGAGAAGGCGAGGCCCTAAAGGCGGATTGGTCACAGTTTGATTTGCGGCGAGGAATCTGGACGAAACCTTCGCATCACACCAAACAGCAAAAGATTGAACGCGTTCCCCTGAATGCGGCTGCGATGCATATTCTTACCGAGCTGAAGACCTCGAGCAATGGCAGCAACTACCTGTTCCCAGGGCACAACGGTTGCCGTGTGACCATTCGCCGTCCGTGGGTGCAGGTGTTGAAGGCGGCTGGACTCACACAGGTGGTAAAGAAGATCGGCAAACGTGGCACGGCATTAGCCATTCACAGGCCACTCGTCCGAATACACGACCTGAGGCACACATTCGCGTCACATCTTGTCTCGAGCGGGGAATCGCTTCATAAAGTGGGGAAACTACTAGGACATACTTCACCGCAAACAACCAACCGCTACGCACACGTTGACAACAAGGCATTACGAGAGACAGCCGATGTCTTCGGGAGGGTTTACAAGGGACTTCTAAACTAAACCATAAACAGCAACCGCTTCTTGTTTTTGGTTTGCCGTGCGGCCCGAGTGAAGAGGCGTCAGCTTTCTTCTGCTTTTGGAACAATAACTCTTTTCTCATGAGAATCTTGATGTACTGTTCTTTCGAAACATGTCGGGAACCTATAGCGCCAAGACCAAACTCCGCGCGGCCAATTTTTCGCCTTTGATCTTCGCACACGAGCATCGCGACCACACTTGGAATTGGAGCGTCTGCCAATTTTTTGTGCGAAAAAATCGAAAAACGCGGATCCGTTGGGCTGCCACATGGTCAAGCCGGCAAAATGGGCAACCCGGATGTGCAAACGGATTCAGCCTTCCCAAACTCAAGAATAAGTGGCAGAATGGCTGGCCATGAAAACAGCCTTAATGTTGTTGCTGCTCAGTTCCGCTGTCGTCGCGCAAACGAATTTTTCGATAAAGGGTCACGTTCTCGGCGAAAGTCTCGCCGATCTATTTTCGGCAGCCGGCACGAACGGGCTCTCGGACTGTCAAGAATATGTGCGAAACCATCACAGCAAAGAAGGGCTTTTAATAAATGGCAAGCAGATGACCGTGAACAGCGAAATCAAACGCTGTGCCCAGATCAAGGACGCAGCCGAAGGGCGCAGGGCTAAGTTCTTTGTCAGGCAGATCGGCGGCGATGTACAGTTCGATGGCGGGAAACTTACCGCCATGTTTATTACGTTCGCCAACAATCTAGTCCCAGAATTCCAGCAAATTTCCTACGCCAAAATTTTTGAAGACGCAACGGCTAAAAGTGGTGACCCAACCGAATCGGGCACGACGACATGGCAGAACGGTTTTGGCGCCACCTTCTATCCACGATACGCAAAGTGGGTGAAGGAAAAGTTCATCCTGACCATCAATGAAATGCCCAAGCCATCGCCTGACATTCTTAACGCTAACGTGATGATTGAGGTCAGCACGCCGGATGAGCCAACAAAAAACTACAAAGACAAAACGGCTGGCCCGAACGTGTTTGGCGATGAACCGCATCACGGCGTACTAGATCAGCCGTGACTGTCACAGCCCATACCTAGAGTTCACGTAAGTTTCAACGCCGATTTCGGCAGAACTCAACTTTCTGGTGTAAATGATTACACGACTCCGCTTTCTGATCTCCTCGTGTATTGCCGCGCGGAAATGTGTTTCAAAGAATTCCGAAGAAAGTCCTTGACGCACAGGCGATACTCGCGGTAGCGTCAGTTAGATTCAGCCACAAGTACTAGTGCACAATATAGCCTTTGGGCCGCGCTGATCCACTCAGCACCCCTGCGATAGTGGGGAGTTTCTCAACCGAAGGCAAACCCACGCCCAAAAAATGAGAATTGAAGACATCCGCGTAATTCGCGAAGACGGCACCGAATCGGAATGCCGCGCTGATTAGCTCAGCACCCCCGCGATAGTGGGGGCGTTTCAACCTGAGGACGCTTTAAAAAAATAAGAGAGGCTCCGCTCCACGCGGGGCCTTTTCAATTTCCGGGCTAAAGGGATTTCCCCTTTGGCCCTTTGTTGTCTTCCGTTCAATTCCAAATCTCACCCAAAAAGGAGTTTTTCAGATGATCACACAAACAACGGCGAGACCTGCCCATGTCGATTGCGACGCGCAGGCCGCTGGCTTGCCGGGAGTTGTAACCGAGGCACAGCTGGGCAACATGCTTAAAAAAACTGAGCGCACGTTATGGACGTGGCGGCAAACCCGCACAGGACCGCCATTCATAAAAGTGGGCAGGAGCGTGATGTATCGCCTCGCGGCTGTCTATGCGTGGCTAGAAAAGTTAGAAAAACGGGAGCGGAAATAAATGCGCGCCCCAAAAATAGCTCGCGCGGGTGATGGGAGTGGTAAAGCCTGCTTCGAAATGAAAAACGACTACACCAACTTCGTGAGTGAGCTGCAAAAGACTTGCCGCCGCTGGTTTTGTGCAAGTCAACTTATGTGTTGCCCGGAATGTGGCGACGACCATATTACGCAGGAGGCGATCCCTGAGCCCGATGCGCCGCTGATCGTTGCCAATCACGGCTTTTCGATTTGCGTGAGATGCCGGAAAGGCCACGAATGGAAATTGCGGCTCTCGTGCTGGCGAAGCGAATATGCCGAAGCCGTTGAGCAACTAAAGCCGAAAGCCAAAATTTGGCGTCTCGAGGAACTCTCCGAAGAGATCAGGACCCTGAAGCAGAAGCTCAGTCATCTGCAGGGAAAATATTTTCACATGCGAGAAGAGTTGCAGAAACGAGTAGAGGCATGAGCGCAAATCTCCGCCCCTCTGATGTGGCGATGTTTGAAAAGTTTCGTATTCCGCCGGGACTACTGGAACGGGCAGGCATCAGCCGCGTCAACGATTACGAGGCCCGCCAATTACTGGGGCCTTGCTCTGCTGGCGACATGGCTGGGATCCTTATCCCCTATTTTGAACCGTCGTCCATGAAGAATGGTACCCGCCGTTGGTATTTGCGGATTCGGCGTGATTCCCCTGAAATCGAACACGGCAAGCCAGAGCGGAAGTACGTCGCACCGTATGGCGACCGTAAACACCTTTACTTTCCTCCCATTCCCGATCTGTTTGCAGATGCCGCTGTTCCCATTGTCTTGGTTGAAGCCGAGAAAAGCGCTCTGGCGATTACGGCATACGCGGAGCGCACGGGCCGGAAGCTACTCGCGCTCGCACTGGGCGGGGTGTACGGATGGCGCGGCAAAATTGGAATCAATGAAACCGCGAATGGCGAACGCGTGCCAGAGACCGGGCCGATTCGCGATTTGAATATCTGTCGTGGCGGACGCATTACTTACATCATGCTGGATGCGAATGCCGCCACGAATTTCAAGGTGCAGAAGGCGCGCAAGGCTCTGGTTCAGCAATTGCGAAAACAGGGCGCAGACGTTCAAATCATTGATCTTCCCCAGAGCGAAGGAGTGAATGGCCCGGACGATCTCATTGCAATCATGGGAGACGAGGCATTCAGCGTTCTGCTGACTACAGCTAGATCACCAGAGAAAGAATTTGTGCGGAATGAAGAGGGCAAGATAAAAACTTGCCTTTCCAACTGTCTCGCCATCCTGCGCAGTTCGCCGGAATGGGAAGATGTGCTCGCGCTCAACGCGTTTTCTCTCTACGTTGTCAGCCATAAACCCGCGCCCTGGCAAAGTACGGGCGGGGCCAACTGGACCGATATTGACGATATCGTTCTTGGCGATTGGTTAACGCGCAATGGCATGGCCGTGAACACTCGCACCGCCGCCGAAGTTGCGCAGGTTGTCGGCAAAGAGAATTCGTTTCATCCGGTCCGCGACTATCTCAAGGGGTTGATGTGGGACGGAATTCCACGCGTTGACAAGTGGCTTACGACTTACCTGGGGGCCGAAGATACAGTTTTGAATCGCGCCATCGGGGAGCGCTGGTTAATCTCCGCCGTGGCGCGCATCTTTCAACCAGGTTGCCAAGTGGATCACACGCTTTTGCTCGAGGGACCGCAAGGTAAAGGCAAATCAACCGCGCTCAGAACTTTAACCGGGGATGAGTGGTTCACTGACCATGTCTCTGACCTGGGGTCAAAGGATTCTCGCCTGGAGCTGCACGGCAAGTGGGTCATAGAACATTCCGAATTCGACTCTATCCGGCGGGGAGAAGTAGAGCGAGTAAAAGCATTCCTCACGGCGCGCGTTGACAATTTCCGTCCGCCCTATGGACGCAGAAGCGAAGCCGTGCCACGCTCGAACGTATTCGCTGCTAGCACCAACTCAGATACGCCGCTGACAGACGCGAGTGGCAACCGCAGATTCTGGCCGGTGCGCTGTGGCGAGATTTGTATTGCTGACTTGGCTCGCGACCGGAATCAAATCTGGGCCGAAGCTTACGCAAAATACAAAGCCGGCGCCGTCTGGTACCTGGATACTCCGGAGCTCAACGCACTCGCGAAACAGGCGCAAGACGAACGTTACGAACCTGGTCCCTGGGATGATGAGATTTTAAGTTGGGCCGAAGATCCTGTTCAACGAAATGAAAGAGCCGGGGTGCACGGCGAATCCTTGCCGATTGCTCCATTCAATTCAAAACCAGGGCGGGTCACTGTGCTTGACGTTCTACTTCATTGCGTTGGCAAGCCTATGGACCGCATCAGCCGCAGGGATGAAATGGAAGTTTCTCGCTGCCTAAAACACGCGGGATGGAAGCGCAAGAATTTGCCAAACGGGGGTGCGGAAGGTAAGCGGTCTTGGTTCTATGTTCCAACCGTTCCAACCTAAAGTGCCATTTTCGAAAAGTTTTTATGTTCAAAAAGGAGGCCATTCACATGTGAGAAAAGGTTGGAACAGGTTGGACATTATAGATTCTAAAGAACTTAAGGTTGGAACAGAGGTTGGAACAAGGTTGGAACAAGGTTGGAACAAGGTTGGAACACAACCGGAAAATCGACAAGAGAGCTAATTTTCTACAGTAAATTTCGTAGCAAGGCTAAGGTCGGGGGTTTTTAGAGCGCGCCGAAGCCATCGTCATCCGGAAATTTGGCTGGGAACTCTTTTTAAGGCGGGGAGGCTGACAAAATTAAAGGCCGGTCGATGGAAAGCGGAGTGTTTCAAATATCGTCAGGCGATTGCCGCGTATGCCGACAGCAAAGACTCGGCGCGGCGAAAGCTGGAACTCATGACGCAACCGAGGTTCAGCGCACTGCCAGTCCGACCGGAACGAATCCAGGAAAACGCGCCAGAAAATGCGCTGCCAGAAAACAATGCCGCGGAGGTCCACCAATGCCGGGAGTTCCGCTGAGACCGTGCAAGACGCCGGGCTGTTCTGGATTAAACGCGGGAAAGATTCCGCGTCAATTGCCTGGCCCGCGGAAAGGGAAAAGAAGTAAGGCCAGCATGGAAGCTCTAGGTGCACAAAGGAAATCAAGAGTTGTTTTGGTCAGTCGCAAATCACTAAGCGCGCTGCAAATCGTGTCACGACCGTAAGGCCG
>JBBSFW010000132.1:0-9810 GCA_038254805.1 Terriglobales bacterium | reverse complement strand
TTCAGAAAGGAGGCCCGGCGGCGGAGCTTCGCTCCTCCTCCAGGCTCACGGTTCGATTAGAAAATGCTCGCTGGGTGGATTCAATACGGTAAAGGAAAGAGGATTCAGCCGTAGCTCAACAATACCGGGAGTCCAAGCTCCCGGTATTAGCGGCGTTGCAGGATATCAGTAGCCCTGGGGATCGACGTAGCAGCCAGGATAGATATGCCAATTACCCCACTGATCGTAGTAGCCGGCTGGGTTGCAATAGGCGGGATCGGTGTAGTAGCCAGGGCCGTAAGTATACGGGGGGATGTAATAGCCGAACGAACCACCTCCGCGATAGTATCGGTCGCGGCCGCCGTAATAGCCCCGTCCGCCATAGTAGTTGCGTCCTGAATAGGCTTGCCCGCCGTAGTAGTTGTGTCCCTCTGAATACCGTTGTCCGCCGGAGTAGCGTTGACCACCACCAGAATAAGACTGTCCGCCGGAGTAGCGCTGACCGCCGCCAGAATACGACCGGCCGGAATAGCCACGGCCACCGGATTGGCCGCGTCCTCCACCGTCTCTGTCTCTCGCCATCAGGGCGGCCGGGCTTAGAAAGCTCAGTAGTGAACCGGCGACCAATGCGGATAAAGCGTACTTCCTACACAACACTATCCACCTCGCTTCATGGAAGACCTCCAATGTACGATTTATATGAGGCACACTGAGGTCCAAATAGATTCTATTGATAACACGGCAGTTTCCACGCCCACTGGAGCAATCGCCGTAGTTGAAAACCACCACTCCGGTTTGGCTGGGCCATTTCAGTGGTTCGATGATAAACTAAGTTCGGATAAGTATGGTTGCCCAACCCGCACGCTGGCTGGCCGCGGTCCTCTGTTTTGCCGCTTGCTGTACGAGTCTTCGGGCACAACCAGAAGCCTACTCATTTGAGGGCGCCCAGACCTTTCTAAAAACGTATTGCCAAGCCTGCCATCAAGGGAAGTCCGCGGCAGGTGGATTTCCCTTGCAGAGGGTCGGCACGCGGGCGAGCCTGCAGACGGATACGCAGAAATGGAGTTCTTTGACCAGACGGGTCACGAATGGAGAGATGCCGCCCAGGGGCGCTCCAGTTCCTTCTCTAGATCAGCGCGAGCAGTTTACCAAGTGGGTCAACTCCGCTTTGCAGGCCGGGGCGTGTGCGGCGGGCATTACTCCCGGACCTGCCCTGATTCGCCGGTTGAATCGCGATGAGTACACGGCTACCGTTCGCGATCTGCTGGACATCCAAATGGATATCGGCCATGCGCTGCCGGCGGATGGCGCGGGCGGTGAGGGATTCGATAATGCGGCGGAGACGTTGTTCCTCTCGCCGTTGCATTCCGAAAAGTACATGGATCTGGCCAAGTTCGCGATGGACTTCGCGTTTAAGGAATACAAATCGCGCGCGAAACTTTTGGTGGCGAAGCCCGGCCCTACGGTATCGCAAGATCAGGCGGCGCATGCGATTCTAAAGGCGTTTTTACCGCGAGCGTTCCGGCGTCCGGTGGACGAGAGCGGTATTGCCCCGTATATGGATCTGTTCCAGGCTGCGCGCAAGCAGGGCGAGCCGTTTGAATCTTCGATTTCCTTCGCTCTGCGCGGCGCGCTGGTTTCTCCTCTGTTCCTGTTCCGTTCGGAACCGGCGAACAACAGTTCCGAGCCAAGGGCGATTGATGAGTATGCACTGGCTTCCCGGCTCTCGTATTTCCTGTGGGGCAGCATGCCCGACGAGTTGCTGTTCGATATCGCGGCGGCTGGGAAGCTGCATGACCCGGAGGTGCTGAAGCAGTTGCTTCCACGCATGCTCCGCAATGATAAATCACTTGGATTCGTTCAGCGTTTTGTGGAGCAGTGGCTGCGCACGCGCGAGTTGAGCACGGACAAAGCACCGGACGTCAAGTTGTTTCCCGCTTACGCCAGCGATGAGGAACTTCGATCGGATATCCGGCTGCAGCCGGTTTTGTTTCTTCGAGAGCTTTTTCTCAGAGATTTACCTTTATTAAACCTTTTGGATTCTAAGTACACGATTGGCACCAGTAGTCTTGCCAAACATTATGGCCTGAAGCTGCCGCTGTTGAAGAATGCGCTGAAGCAGCCTCAGTGGGTGGAACTGCCGGAGGGATCGCATCGCGGAGGTTTGCTGGGAATGCCGGCTGTGCTGGAAGTATCCTCGTATCCATACCGTACGAGCCCTGTGTTGCGGGGCACCTGGATTCTCGATTCCATTCTGGGGACACCGCCGCCTCCGCCTCCGCCGAATGTGCCGGCTTTGGAGGAGGCGCACGAAGGGGCAGCGCCGAAGTCGGTTCGAGAGCGGCTGACGCAGCATCGGGCGAACCCGGTCTGCGCCAGTTGCCACGCCCGGATCGATCCGCTGGGCTTCGCGCTGGAGAACTTCGATGCGATTGGCCGCTGGAGAGATGAGGATGGCGGCAAGCCGGTGGATACTTCGAGCGAATTGGCGGATGGGACGAAGTTTGCGGGTCCGGATGAGCTGAGGACGATTCTGCTGGAACGCAAGGATCTATTCATTCGCAATTTGGCGAACAAGATGCTGGGCTATGCGCTGGGGCGCGGGCTGACGCTGAAGGATTCCTGTACAGTGGACAACATTGTGGCTCAACTAAAGCAAAACGATTACCGGGCCCAGACACTGATTGAGGCGATTGTGTTGAGCGTGCCGTTCCGTTATCAGCAAGCGGCGGGGCCACGGGCGGCGCCAAGGAGTGAGGAGCACCAACCATGAGAAATTCCATTTCACGCAGGACGATCCTTCGAGGAGCAGGGGTCAGCCTGGGCCTGCCATGGCTGGAGGCGATGACTCCCTCCCGGGCGTTCGCGGCGTCAGAGGCGCCGAAAGATCCGGTCCGGATGGCTGTGCTCTATATGCCGAACGGCGTGAACACGAGCGCGTGGGCGCCGCAGGGCACGGGCCGGGATTTCACGTTGTCACCCACGCTGCAGCCGTTGGAGGATTTGAAGGACCAGGTGGTTGTGATGAGCAATCTCTGGAATGCGGCGTCAAAGGGCGGTGACGGGCATTACGTGAAGGAAGCAGCGATCCTGACTTGCACGACGATCAAGAAAACGCCTGGGGCCGATTTGGGCAACGGGATTTCCATGGATCAGGTAGCGGCGCAGCGGGTGGCCAGTCAGACTCCACTGCCGTCCCTGGAATTAGGAGTGACGCCGGTCGCGATCGGCGTAGACGCGGTGGTGGGATATACGCGAATTTACGGATCTCACATTGCGTGGAGCGATCCGGCAACTCCTCTGGCGAGAGAAATCAATCCGCGGTCCGTGTATGAGCGGCTGTTCCGGGCGTCTTCCAGTCCGCAGGGCAACTCCGCGAAAATGGACACGCTGTTGCTGGACCGGGTGCTGGGGGATGCGAAGCGGCTGCGGGCCCAGGTTGGGTCTGAAGACCGGGCGCGGGTGGATGAGTATTTGACCTTGATGCGTTTGCTGGAAGAGCGGGTGCAGCGCGCCGCGAGTCCGGCGCAAGTGGCATGGAAGCCGCGGGTGCGAATGGATCCAAAAGCGCTTCCCACGGACCGGCCAAACGATCATGCGGAACACGTCCGGCTGATGCTGGACATGGTGGCGGCCGCATTTCAAAGCGACACTACGCGAGTCTGCACGTTCATGTTTGGCAATGCCGTGAGCAATGTGAGTTTCCGGTTTCTGGAAGGAGTGAGCGCGGGCCATCACGATGTGTCGCATCATCAAAAGGACGCCGATAAGCTGCGCCAATACCAATTGGTCAACCGCTGGCATGTTGAGCAATACGCCTATCTTTTGCGCAAGCTGCAGGGCATGAAAGAAGGGGAGTCCACGGTGCTGGATAACTCGATGGTGTTGTTCGCATCGGCGTTGAGCGATGGCAATAGTCACGATCCTCATAAGCTGCCTTTGGTTCTGGGAGGCCGCGCGGGGGGCCGCATCGATAGCGGGCAGCACCTGGTTTATGGTGACGACGCGCCGGCCGCGAATCTTTACGTTTCCATGCTGGAGGCGTTTGGCGCGCCGGTGGAACGCTTTGCCGACAGCACGGGCGCGCTGCCCGGATTGTTGCGATCGTAAGATTGCATTATGCAAAGACTTTGTCGTTTGACGATTGGCGGCCTGCTCTGCGGTTGGACATTGCTTGGGGCTGACGTGGCTGGTATCTGGGTGGGACGGATACCGGGTAATAAGGGCGACTTCCAGGACGTTGCTTTCCAGTTCACACAGAAAGGAACCGCGCTTGAGGGCAAGCTATACGGCGATTATCAAAGCAGCCCGATTACCGAGGGAAAGATAGCTGGGGATCGGATTACGTTTTTGGTGATCGCGCCGGAACAGAGTGGGAACCAGATCAACGACACCAAGCTCCGCTTCACTGGGAGTATGAAAGACGGTGAGGTGGAACTGACCAGGGAACGCGAGGGCGCCACCATTGCCGGGAATGGCGGAGCGGTTACGTTTAAGACCAACGCGCCGCAGACCTTTCGATTGAAACGGCTGCTATAGATTTTTCAGGTGCGAGAAGAGGCTGCACGAGCCGGCGTATTCATTTACACTGTCTAAATGACCAAACAGCAACTGATCGATACGGTATCTACGAAGACGGGACGAGGAAAGGCGGAAGTTGAGTCGGTAGTCGAATCGGTATTCGACGCGATCGCCGAGACCTTGGGGTCCAATGAGCGTGTGGATCTACGCGGATTTGGCAGCTTCGTGGTGAAAGACAAGAAGGCGCGTCAAGGCCGGAATCCACGGACTGGGGAAACCATTTCTATCGCCGCGAAGCGGGACGCTGGGTTTAAGCCAGGAAAGGAATTGTCGGCGCGATTGGCGCAGCCGGCTGCGCCTGCTACTGCTTAAAAGCTTCTTTGACCACGTGATGTAGAAACTACTCGCAGGGAGTGGCGGCTTTCGATCACGGTAACTTCGCGCAGCTTGGCCGACGCTGTTGTAACTGTAACAAGGCATTCGATCAAGACAAACCGACGAACCTCGTGTTAATCATTTGGTAGATTAACTGCTATACCGGTATCGCTTTCCAAGGAGGGTGTAATGATCGTTCCTATCCCGTTGTACCGAATGCAGCAGCAGGTACTGTTTTTCGCCTCGGCGGTCGCCGTTGGCGCCGCATGTTATTTCCGAAACGCGGGACGCAAAACCTATCAACATGGTCCGTGGAGCCGGTTGGACAGACACGCTCCGTTGCAAGACGAGCTGGAGGGTGGATCATTTCCAGCCAGCGATCCACCCTCCAGCGCGATGCATTTTGCAGAGGGCAGGTAACCGATGAGCCGAACCCTGCTGCTGATTATTCTGATTTTTATCCTGCTGGCCGTGCTCCCGTCTTGGCCGTATAGCGCAAACTGGGGCTATTATCCGAGCGGGGGATTGGGGATCGTCGTCATCGTCATCCTGGTGCTGTTGATTATGGATCGCCGGGTATAGCCACCGCGATCTTAAGAAGTCCGCTGCCGCCAGCCGGACAGTTCGCGATTCAGCGCGTCCCGGATGGTGATAAATTGCGCGTTGCCGTACTGGTTCGAAGTCTCCCGTGGGTCCGCGATCAGGTCGTAGAACTCGTTTGGCCCCTTGCCCTCGTTCCGGATCACCAGTTTGAAGCGCGTGTCCCTGGCCATCTCCGTGTTCCGGAAATGGCCAAACACCATGTCTTTCCAGGGATGCTTTTTGGGCAGCGGCCGGCGCAATGCGATGGGCGCGTAACTTCTGCCGCAAAGGTTGCGGCCAGCCGGCAACGGCGCACCGGTCACCTCACACAGGCTGGGCAGCAGATCGTAGAAGCTGACCATATCCGGTGCAACTGCTTCGGTGGGAATCTTGCCCGGCCAGTTCCAGATCATCGGCACGCGCATCACTTCGTCATACATATTGATGGGGTCTGAAGCGAGCCCTTTGCTCCACAGGCCATGGCGGCCGAGCAGGTATCCGTTGTCACCGGCGAAGACGATGAGGGTATTGTCGCGGAATCCGCGCTCCTGTAGCTTTTGCAGCAGCACGGGGAGCTGATCGTCCAGCGCGGTGGCCGCCGCAGCACACTTGCGAATGTTGCCGACGATATCGGTCAACATCTCTTTCTCGCGAAGCGCGTTGGGCGCGGCGTGTTCCCAACCGAAGGTGTCGAAGATCGCCTTCGAGTACATGTCGTAATATTTTTGCGGATGTCCGTTATAGGGAGTGTGCGGGTTTTGATAGCCGACCGTGAGAAAAAAAGGCTTGTCCACTTTCTGCCGGTCTAGAAAAGAACACGCATGCTGGGTCATCAGATCGGTGGAGTAACCCTGCTCTTTCGCCAGCTTGCCATCAGTACTCATCTCGGGATCGCGATAAGGCCCGGAACCACCCGGCATCGTGTAGGTGTACTCGAAACCGTGCTTGGGTTGCAGGTCGTCCCCCATGTGCCATTTGCCCACGTAGCCGCAGTTGTACCCTTGTTGCGCCAGAATGTCGGAGATCATGATCTCCTGCGCAAAAGATGCGGGCGCGGATTCCTGGCCCTGCGGCGGATTTGCAATAGGCTTGGGCGTTAGAAAATCCTGGATGCCATGCTGCTGGGGAACGCGGCCGGTGAATAGAGTGGCGCGGCTGGGCGAACAGATCGGCGTGCAGCAGAAATGGTTTGCGAACCGCATTCCGCCGCGCGCCAGAGTGTCTATGTTCGGTGTCTTGATTTCCTTGTTGCCGTAGCATCCCAACATCCAGGCGGCGAGATCGTCGGCGAGGATGAATAGAATGTTCGGCCGCTCTACGGGCTTTTTAGCTGCAAATGCGGAGGCGCTGGAGGCGCCGATCAAAAACTGTCTACGATTCAATTGCACAATCCTTTCTCTTTCTATAAGACATCTGCGAAGCCGCGCTTCAGGTGGCGGAAGAAAAGGCCGCCCAGCACGAAAGCGGTCACCGCATAGGCGCAAAGCACGGCGAATTCAGTGAAGCTGGGAGGACGCATGGACAACAGACGTTCCCGGTAAGCACGAACGACGTATGCGAGCGGATTTAGTTGCACCAGAAAACGAAACGGCGCTGGAACCATTTCCTCACTAATGAAAATCGGCGTGATCCAAAACCAGAGCTGCATGACCACCGCGACCACCTGCACCGTATCCCGAAGGTATACTTGCAAACTGGAGACCACCCACCCGACGCCAATCGCCAAAAAGCCAAGCATCACCATGTAGAAAGGTAAGAGCAGGGCCATGACACTGATGTGCCCCACCCAGATGCCGATCACTGCGATGGCCAGCAACAACGCCAGCAGGTGACTCATCAACGAAGACAGGAAGATGGAGACGGGCACGATCTCGGATGGGAACACCGTTTTCGTGATCAGATTGGAGTGTTCAATCAGACACGATGAACTGCGCAGCACGGTCTCTTGGAAGAGCAGCCAGGGGAGAAAGCCCGTGAAGAGAAATACAGTGTAGTTGTCAGTGACTTCCCCGGCGGGCGGTTTTTGTTTCATGCAGTACTGAAACACGAAGGTGTAAATGGCCAGTTGTACCAGTGGATTGACAATGCCCCAAAGCCAGCCGGCGGCGGAGCCTACGAAGCGCTGTTGAAAATCGCGGCGCACCAGTTGGAACAGGAGCGTACGGCCTTGAATCAGGTTGCGTAGGAAATGTTTGCCGGGAATCCGCGCCATATTGCAGTGACCGTATTTTCGATGCTAACACGATGAGGCGGTGGCGGCTATGAGACGAAACCTTACATGCCAAAACTGGCTGCCCGGGCGGCGCTTGGGAAAACATACAATGGTAAGATAATCCAAACCCACATTTCAGTACTGTGACGGCTGGAAACATGGCTTACGAGCATCAAAAATATCCAACGTGGCTCTATCACGCGAAGCATGCCCCAAAAGGGAAAATTTTTCAATCGGCGGAACAATGCAAGGGACTTGCTCGTAAGGGGTGGGTCGATACCCCGGCGAAATTTCCAAAGCCGTCTCGAATTGCAACCGGGTTGGCTGCCATGAAACCGTGGTGGACCGAATGGGAATGGCTGATAAAGGCTCTCGCCGTCATTCTCGCTCTTATCGCAGCGGCATTAGGTGTTGTAAAAGTATGGCCACGCTAGTAGGCCTCCGGAGAAAGAGATGAGCAAGCTCCCCCAAAGCATCAAGGAAATTCAGGATCTCGAAATTTCGGACGAGGAGACTATTTCCCTCGTTGAAGGGCGACTGCGAAACGAATCGGGTTTGATGCAGACGAGTTCTTCAGCCTCGCGCCAGGCGAGATGGAAGCGGAGGGCAGCGCGTGACCCAAAGCAGACTTGTGGAAAACTCAAGATTTATGCACAGAAACCTAACCCTCTCATTCGATTGTGACTTTTTTGTGCATAATTTGTGTGCATAATGGGCGATGATTACGGCTATGCACCGGTATCTACAGAAGGGCAGAGTGTCGCGGCGCTGACCGACACCGGAGCCGCAAAAATCTTCGAGGAAGCGGCAAGCGGAGCCAAGACCGACCGGGCGCAGGTCTACCGGCTTCTGAATACGCCGGATGAGGCAACTTGCTGGTGGTGACGCCGCTTATTCGCTCGAGGGCGCGGTCTTCTCAACACTCTGCGCAGCGGCTGTCATGGGAAGGAAGGCCGGTTTCCGGGGATACGTTGGCCGGCTCTACGGCCGCGCACGGCTATTGATGCTTACTGTTTGATGATTTCATGAAATTAAACAGTAAAGCGCGCTAGGACATGCCAACTAATTAACGACCTTCGATCAGCTTATGAAGCCTCTAACGCGAGCGTTGCAGGTGCTTGGGGGGTCTGGTTCGATTCAAGAAATCTACGACAAAGTTGTCGAGTTGGAACAGTTCCCGGATGATGTGCTCGCACCATTGCACGAGCCTGATAAAAGCAACCAAACAGAGGTTGCATATCGCCTTGCATGGGCGCGTACTTACCTGAAGAAGTACGGCCTATTAGAAAACTCGGCTCGCGGCATATGGTCGCTAAACCAGAAGGCCAAAGATGCAGACAAGTTAGACCCTCAAAAAGTTGTTCAGTTCGTGCGTGCTCTCGATAAAAAAGAAAAAGGGAGTAAGACCAACAGCGTGACTACTGGCGAAGATGCTCCTATCGCCGAGATTTCAGAAGAGCCGGAATGGAAGCGGAAATTACATGTCGTCCTGACGCAAAATTTGAATCCAGCAGCGTTCGAGAGGCTTGTTCAACGTGTGTTGAGGGAATCAGGTTTTACACAGGTTGAGGTTACAGGCCGCAGTGGTGACGGCGGAATCGATGGACGTGGGATAGCCCGCATTCATGGACTGATGAGCTTCCATGTACTCTTCCAATGCAAACGCTATAAGGGGTCTGTCAGCGCAGGCGAAATAAGAGATTTTCGCGGCGCGATGATGGGCCGCGCCGACAAGGGCCTTTTTATCACAACAGGAACATTCACCCCCGCCGCAGTAAAAGAAGCAACGCGAGATGGCGCTCCCCCTATTGACATGCTCGACGGCGACGATTTTGCTGAAAAACTGAAGGAGTTGGGAATAGGCGTTTCAACAAAAACAGTCGAAGTCTATACGGTTGACGAGGCGTAGTTCTCAAATATTTAGGACACGCTAAGGTGCGCAGGGTGTACTCGTTTAAATGTACATTTGAGAAGTTGGCTTAAGTATTCTTAACCCGTCAAGCCAGAACCGTCGACCGACAAACAGAGAGGCCCCGAAAGAACCATCCCGTCATAACTGGAAAGGCGAGTCCCGGCGTCTAAATTCGAGATCGACAGATGATCTACGTGGGTAATGTTCAAACCGACCGACTGCCACATTG
>JBBSFW010000131.1:0-9814 GCA_038254805.1 Terriglobales bacterium | reverse complement strand
CGTGGTATCGATTGCAATCATCAAACCTACTCTTTATGAGAACGACGTGTCTGATTCTGAGGAGGATGGTCGTTCCCGGCGTGATTACGAGGCGAGAGAAATTGCTCCCACTCGGAACGCGTACCGCATCAGATCAGCTCGATTGTGCAGTTGAAGTTTTTCATAGATGCGAGCCCGGTACGTCTCGACTGTCTTAACGCTGATATGAAGCTCCCAAGAAAGCTCCAGATTAGTATAGCCTTTCACAAGGCCTCGAAACACTTGCAACTGGCGCGGGCTTAGGCCTTCCTCGCGCCTTGTCTCGACTGGCGGGTCGCTGCGGGATAGAGTGATCGCATCAACCAGCCTTGAATCCAGAAATTTCCGGCCGCAGGCAGCCGAGCGCAGGGCATGGTTAAGTTCGGAAGCGCTCGAGCCTTTGAGAACATAACCGGTCACGCCAGACTTGAGCATGGTGCGGATGACCCGCGGGCTGTCCGTCAACTCCCAAAACCACAACTGCAACCTCGCCGGTATTCTTAATGTTTCCGGCGAACCGGACGGCAGAATCGCCCGTCTCAGACATTTCCAGCAGAACCACATTGGGGGCTTGCCCTCCGATCGCCTCGCTTGCGCTTTGCAGGGTTCCTTCGGATTCGCCCACGATCTCAATGTCGGCCGAGGACGCCAACAGATGATGCAGAGCTGCCAATACGATCTGATACCTGGAAACCAGAAACACGCCAAGCTTGCGATCTCTCCTGACTTCAAAAGCCGGATCTGAAGCTGGGGATACCTCGGCGTGCGAAAAAAGCGAAGCTCCCGTTGCGTCGGGAGACGAGCGACTGCTTGAACCACTCCCTTTATACATTTGTACATCTCCGAAATTCCCGGAACCCTCTGTAGAGAAGTATGGCAGGGGAAGAATATGTAAAGATATGTAAAGATATGCGGAGACTCGATCATGCGGCAAACAAATTATTTTTCTTTCCCGAATTCGTAACAAGAATGCCTACAGGGTTTTCTGTAGGGGAACTGGCTGACAGGAAAACCTGGGCTGTTATCGCAGCGATGACAGTTATAACCCCGATTTACAGTACTGCTTTCTCAATGCACCATGACCCAGGCAAGAATTGCGATTCTCCAATCTCGATTGACACAGGGTCACACCAAGAACGCCTCGTGAATCCACTCATCATCATTGCCATATTTTTGCTGGGAGCTTCATCCGGAGCTGTTCTGAGTCATGCTCGATTTAGGTGGGTCCTTCGCGCGCGGATGTTCCGTGACAATCAGCGACCCTTGCGGCTCTCCGTAGGATTACCCGTCACATTACAAAAAAGCGGGGGACCAATGATGTACTGCACTACGATAAATCTGAGCGAGACGGGAATGGCGGTCAGTACCCCCGCTCCTTTGCAACTTGGCGAATCAGTGGCCATCGTCCTGGGAATCCCAAACAGTGAAATAGTAATCAGCGGCCAGGGGACCGTAGTGTGGGACGACCAGCACGGCAAAACTGGATTCTGCGTCGAGTATTCAAGTCAGGCGATCAAGAGCCGGATTGCTGCCTGGCTCCAGGGGCAAGTCCGGGCGCGCCTCGATGCGGGGTTGCCCCGTGAAAGCCGCGCGATAAAAGCCTTTTCACACGCGGAAATTGAGATGGCAAGGAGCGCGAGCAATATAAGACGTAAGCGCGATTTGATCCTTCGCGCTAAGGCGTTCGGAACAATGTGCTAGCTTCCTGGGCAAAAGGCTAGCGGCGGCTGCGGAAAAAATCCTGCAACAGCTCCGCGCATTGTTCCGCCAGCACCCCGTCCCGGACCTCCATTTTATGGTTCAATCCGGGGTGGTTCAGCACATGCATGACCGAGTGGACGGCGCCGGCCTTGGGGTCATCCGCGCCGTACACCAGCCTGCGGATACGGGCGTGCACCAGCGCTCCGGCACACATGGCGCATGGCTCAATTGTTGCAAACAGATCACAAGCGCTCAGGCGATGGTTGCCGATGGCGGCGCCCGCCTGGCGGAGAGCAACCACTTCGGCGTGGGCGGTGGGATCGTGGTCGGAAAGATTGCGATTAAATCCACTTCCCACAATTTTTTGCTGATGAACCACCACGGCGCCGACGGGAACTTCGTCGGCGTCGAGCGCCAGGCGGGCGCAGCCAAGAGCGTGCTGCATCCAGAGTTCGTCGGAATCCGGGAGGGGGTTAGCGCTCACAAGGAGAATTGTATCGCCAAGGGAACAAGCGATCCTCCCGCGTCCATGTAGCCCGGACGCCCCCGTCCGGGAAAACCACCCCCAATCCACCCTCTGATCCTGAATCTAGTGAGGCTAGTGGTTCGTTTTATCACGAGAAATCCGAAGTCAGTTTGGATTCGAGCTCCTCGAGCGATTCAACTCTGGGCAGCCCGCTATCGGTGTAGGCGCCTGCCACGTCGAAGAGTATGGCCTGCATGCCAAAGCGGGTGGCGCCGAGATAATCCACAGAATAAACGTCCCCGGTGTAAAGGCTCTCTTGCGGGGCGACGCCGAGGCTGCGCGCGGCGGCGGCAAAAATTGCGGGGTGCGGTTTTTCGTGGCCGACGATTCCCGAGTCGGTGATGGTTTCGAAGCAGCCGGCGATTCCACAGCGTTCGAGGATGCCGGCAATCTTGCCGTCGGCGTTGGAGATGACCGCCAAACGGTATTTGCTTTTCAGCCGTAACAGGGCCTCGCGGGTGTGTGGACGAATATCACACCAGTTGCCGGAGACGCGAGTACAGGAGACGAGGCCGGCGCAGATGGCATCATCGGGGAGGCCGAGTTGAGTGAGAAGGTGCGAGTAGTAGATATGCCAAAAGCCGTGGTCAACGGCGCGATCGCCGTCTTTCAAGAGGTCAAATTCGCGTTTGGTTTGCCGCTCGATTTGGCGCAACAGTTCGGGGGACGGGAATATGTGGCGGTCGTGAAGGGCGCGCAGCATTCGGGCGGGACTGGGGAAGAGAAGCGTATTCCCGACATCGAAGAAAAGCGCCTTGATCGGCATACAGTGAGTGTATCCCGGGGCGTTGTCGGACTCTGCAAAGACCATGTGGGACCGGACGCCCTCGTCCGGCCTAAGCGGGTGAAGACACCCGCCCTGACATGGCTTGTGCATAGACCATGCATAGACCATTGATGACGAGTGATCCCTGGACTAGTAATGTAGAGCGGCCTACGGACCGGCCATTGCATGAGCAAGCTCACTCCAATCTGCGTTTTTCTGCTGCAGTTCGCGGTGAGCAGCGGCCGGGCCTACGACATCCTGTGGGGCGCGGTTTTCGGTTTCGCCACCCTTAATATTCTTGGACTGGTAGCCAAACGCTTTGAGCCGGGGCGCACGCGCATGACATTCGGCGAAATATTGGCCATTCTGGTGGCGGGGATATCACTGGTGATGATTGGCTGGGAATTACTCTTCTTTTTTCACGTGCTGCCGATCCGGCTGGAGCCCCAGTAGGTCTCTTGCGGTTGCGACGTCGCGACGGGCGGCATGGCGACATCCTTCTCAGGGGTGCGTTATCATCTAGCGAAGATGGCCTGGAGCGGCCACATTTATGGCGAAGACCTCGAGCTTCGAATTGAGCTGCCCTTGTTGCAGTGCATTGCTGAAGATTGATCCGGAAACTGAGGCGGTCATCTCTCACGTTGCCCCGGTGAAGCCGAAGACCTTCAACGACATGGAAGAGGCGGCACGGGCCATGAAGGAGCAGGATAGCCGCCGGGATTCCATCTTCCGGCAATCGGTTGAGGCGCAAAAACACTCCGCTGACCTGCTGGAAAAAAAGTTCCAGGAAGCGGTACGGAAAGCCAAGGAATCTCCCGATACGGGGAGGCCGATCCGGGACTTCGATCTCGACTAAATCCACTCCAGTGAAGAAGGCCAGGGTGAACCGGGGATCCCGCGATCCCCGCCAAAAATTGAGGGTCCCGATGGCGGGACCCTGCTCCCAGGGAAACGAAAATTGAAAAAACTTCTGGCGTTACGCGACCGTCGTGTGCCCGCTATGAGGCGCGGCGGCCAGAGGCCGAGGGCCGAGCCCGCGATTGTGTTTCTTCGTCAATAAACGATGAATCGTGGCAAGAAGCTGGTCCCGAGACGCGGCTTTATCGCAGAACGCATTAACGGCGCGGCCAACCCGGGCCGGGATGAGAGTACTTCCGGAAAACATCACCACCGGGGTTTTGGGGTTCATGGCCTTAAGCGCCACGGCGACGGCCTCGCCATCCATCTGGGGCATCTCGTAATCGGTGACGACGATGTCAGGACGGTAGAGAGCTGCAAGCTGCAGACCGTCTGCACCGCTCGAGGCGGTGAGCACGCGAAAACCCAGGTTTTCGAACATCAATTTGTAAAGGGCGAGTCCGGGCTCAAAGTCATCGATCCAAAGCAATAGCGGTTGCGCGGGAGCTTTGGATGTGGACGCCGCATCGTGCTGTTCCCACAGCAGAGCTGGGGAATGCATTGCTGCTACTGTCGCCATGAGGGCACTTTAGTAGCGATTCGCTGTGCAAAACAATTAGTGAAACGCTGTAAGCGGACTCCGGTAGAACCTGTATGTCAGGTGCGGGGAATGCCTGATGTGCGAGAGCAGAGATAAAACGTATGGGCTGCGTCTGATCTGCAACAAAATGAAGGACTAAGAAGCTCGTTTTTCGGCCTTGCCGCTTTCGCTTGCGGCCTTCTTCTCGAACTCAGAGATGGTCTCGATCAAGGACTTGAGGTCCTCGGCGTGTTCTTCTTCTTTGGCCAGAATCTCTTCCATAACACGCCGGCTGGTGGGATCGTTGTCGTTGAGGTAGCGGATGATTTCGTTGTAAGACTCGATGGCGATGCGTTCGGCAATCAAGTCCTCGCGGATCATTTCCACCAGGTTGTTGCCTTCCACGTATTCGCTATGGCTGCGGGAGGCAAGGGTCTGGGGATTGAAATCGGGCTCCCCGTCCAGTTGAGTAATTCGTTCGGCAATCATGTCGGCGTGTTCTTGTTCTTCACGCGCATGCTCGAGGAATTCCTCCGCCACCGCCTGAGCGTGGATGCCGCGGGCAGTGTAGTGATGACGCTTGTAGCGGAGCACGCACACCAGCTCGGTGGCCAGCGCATCGTTCAAAACCCGAATCACGGCCTCGCGGTCGCCGCGATACGCGTCGGTGATGGCGCCGTCCTCGATGTGCTGGCGTGCGCGGCGGCGAATCTCTTCGATACTGGCGAGAAACGAACCCTTTGGTTCAGGATCCTTCTTGTTCTTTGGCATCCCATTCCCCGAATGTTCTAAGAGATTCTATGTCAGGTGCGGTGGAGAATCTATAACTTGCCCATGAGCAGAAGAACGAGCAAGATCAGGAGGATCAATCCCAGTCCGCCGCTCGGGTAGTATCCCCATCCGGTGCTATAGGGCCACGTCGGAAGCGCGCCAACCAGCAACAAAATCACGATGATCAAGATAACTAATCCCATGGTTTCCTCGCTTGACGAACAGAGTTGTACGCGGCCGACCCGCCGCGCCCGTGAGCAACAGAGGCGCCCACTCCTGCAACTTAGACCAGAGTGGGAACGGCAGTAATCAGGTTAAGCCTGTACTGCGGGGCGAATGAACCTGTACTACAAAAGACGCGCAGTTTTTTTTGTGCCGCATCCTTCGTGATCATCAAGAACAACGTGTTGGGCCAGATCAAATGGGAGCAAATGGTGTTTCTCGGTAACCCGGAATTTGGCGTGCAGCTCCAGCCCATTGACTTCGCGGAATTCGCCCACGCGTGCGGCGGAGTTGGTTTTACGCTGGAAAATCCGGAGGCTTGTAGCGAGGTGATGGAGCAGTTCCTGGCAGCGCCCGGGCCGGCGATTTTGCAGGCGGAAGTCGATCAGCTGGAACCACCGCTACCGGGCAAGATCACGGCCGAGCAGGCGTTGCACTTCGCGGAATCGCTGGCGCGCGGGGAGCCGAATCGAGGGAAGATTGCGCTGATCGGCGGTGTCAGAAAAAGTGCGCGAGATGATTTGATGACACTGGCCGCCACCATCTTGCCGAGTGAAAGCGCCGAGTATAACTGAGTCGCCAATGCACAAAGGACACAAAGTTCCCCGGAGGAAAATCCCGAAGTGCCTCGTGCACTGGTATGCCGCTTGGTACCTGTATTTATGCGCCGGCCATGGCTGGCTTCACGTCGTAGAGCGGGAACCAGGAAGTCGCAGTTTTCAGCTTTGCATTTACGTTCTGGATGTTTTTGACTCCCTCGGTTTCGAGCCACTGGCGGAAGGCAGCTGCGCCCTGCCTGGCATAGACAGGAATTCCTTCCTTCCAGGTGGCGCGTCCGCAGAGCACGCCATTGAACTTCACTCCGGTTTCTCCCGCCAGCTCCAGCGTCTCGCTGAACTCGGCATTGCTCACGCCAGCGGAAAGATAGATAAATGGCTTAGTGGCGACGCTGGCAGCCTGGTGAAACAGATCAATGGCTTCCTTCTTGCTGTAAGCCTTTTCTCCCGCAAATGACTTTGTGCCTTCCACAAATTTCATGTTGACCGGCACTTCGACTTTGAGCACGTCCACGCCGTAACGATCTTTGCTGAACTCGCGCATGCTTTCGGTCACGATATGCGGCTTCTTCTTCGCGTACTCCACGCCCTTTTCGTCGGCGCCCTCGTCGTAGCCCACAAATTCCAGGAAGTAAGGAATGTCGTTGGCGCGGCACTCATCGCCGATGCGCTCCACCCAGGCATGCTTCTTGTCATTTACATCTTTGGGATCATCGGGAGTGTAGTAGAGCAAGATCTTGACGCAATCGGCGCCGGCTTCCTTCAGACGGCGCGCCGACCAATGGTCGAGCAAGTCGCCCAGCCGTCCGGGGCCGGTCTTGTCGTATCCGGTTTTTTCATAGGCCAGCAACAGGCCGGCATTCTTGGCGCGGCGTTTGGAAGCGGGCAGTCCCCACTCCGGATCGAGCAGGATGGCGCTGGCGTGTGGCGTCAGGACTTCGGTGACCAGCGACTTGAATTCTTCCATCATGGTGTCGGTGATCTCGCCGCCTTTTTCCCTGGCTAAAGACTTCTGCAACGAGCCGCGCTGGTCCATGGCGGCAGCGGCGATCACGCCGCGTTTATCCGAAACGCGTTGCAGGCCCGCCAGTTTTCCGGGGGTAAGTTTCATAGATCCTCCGATAAGTGCGTTGGAATGGCGCCGGCCAAAATAAAAGGAGACGGCTAAATATTGTAATACGTTCATCGGTAGGGCGGCACCTTGGCTCATTGCAAACACCTGGACTGGAGATCTTTCACCGCCAGAAATTTGAGCTCGCTCCCCCGCGGGCGCCCGCGCCACACAGTAGCGGGTTTCGCTATACTAGAGCGGTATGCCGATCCTGAAGAACATTGCCGCCATCGCCAAGGGAATGAGCATTACTTTCATGGAGATGTTCCAGCCCACGGTGGTGGAAAATTATCCCGATGGCCCGGGGCCGCTGCGGGGAGCCATGGTACAGGAGCGGTATCGCGGTGTACACGTTTTGCAGCGAGATGAGAACGGCCTGGAGAAGTGCGTTGCCTGTTTCCTCTGCGCCGCGAATTGTCCGGCCAACTGCATTTATATCGAGGCTGCGGAAAATACTGCCGAGCACCGCGTGAGTGGCGCCGAGCGCTATGCCAAGGTTTATAACATCGATTACAACCGCTGCATTTTTTGCGGATATTGTGTTGAAGCTTGCCCCACCGACGCCATCACGCATGGTCACGGATTTGAAATTGCAACGTTTAACGCGACCAATTTGATCTATCGCAAGGAACAGTTGCTGGCGAGGGGCCCGGCACATCTGGGAGCGAACCCGGTATTCAACGCGGCTGAAGTTGCCGGTGGAGCGCCCGCCGAAGCCGCTCCGGGGCACTAACAGTTCCATAGTTTCGCCAGAGCCTGACGCCGGTCCGGAATGGGCCGGCGTTTGTGTATGGCGGGCGGTCGCCTGACCTCGGTCGTGGGTCGCTTTCCGTCGTTGGCCGTTGGCCAGACCACTGACTAGAAAGTCTGGAGATTTTTCCAACGACGCGACGAACGATCAAGACGATTTTTCTGAAGGCTGAAGACTAACCCGTATTGAGGGAGGTCGTTGGTCGTCGGCCAGACCACTGGCTAGAAAGCCTGGGGATTTTGCCCACGACCAACGACAGTTTTTTATATTTCCAAATGGCTTCTTTTCTCCAAACCGTGCGCGAACGCGTCGTCATCTACGACGGGGCGATGGGCACCAACATTCAGAAGCGCAATCCCACACTGGATGACTATTGGGGAAAGGAGAATTGCAGCGAAGTACTGGTGCTGAGCCGCCCTGACATCATTCGCGACATTCATGCGGACTTTTTCGGCGCTGGTTGCGACGTGGTTGAGACAAATACATTTGGTGCGACGCGGACGGTGCTCGGCGAATTCGGGCTCCAAGACCGGATCACCGAGATTAATCTGGCCGCCGTCAAGTTGGCAAAAGATGTAGCGCAGCAGTTTTCCACCGAAGAGAGGCCGCGCTTCGTGGCCGGATCCATCGGCCCAACCACCAAGCTACCCTCGCTCGGACACATCAGTTTTGACGATATGGTCAAAGCTTATGAGGAGCAGGCGACAGCGCTGATCGAAGGTGGCGTGGACGTCCTGCTGGTTGAGACGGCGCAGGATTTGCTGCAGGCGAAGATCGCCGCCATCGCAGCTATTGACGCAATGCAGAAAGCCGGCAAGCGGCTTCCGCTGCAGGTGCAGGTTACTTTGCAGGAGTCCGGCGCCATGCTGCTGGGCACGGAAATCGGCGCGGCGCTGACCGCCCTGGAACCGCTCGACATCGACATCATTGGAATGAATTGCGCGACCGGGCCGGCGGAGATGAACGACGCGGTACGCTATCTGGGCGCGAATTCGACCAAAGAAATCTCCGTGCTGCCGAACGCAGGCCTCCCTCAGAACGAAGGCGGGCATGCGGTTTACAAGCTCACGCCCGAAGAACTGGCCCGGTTCCACAAGCATTTTGTTCACGACTACGGGGTGCGGGTTGTCGGGGGATGCTGCGGCACGACGCCGGAGCACCTGAAGGCAGTCGTAGATGCGCTTTGCGGCGTTGAGCCAGCCAAAAGGGAGGTGAAGGCGGTGGCTGCGGCCTCGAGCGCCTACACTTCCATCCCGCTGGATCTCGATCCCAAACCGCTCATCGTGGCCGAGGAGATGAATACGACCACGCGCGTCGAGCATTTCAAGAACCTGGTTCGTGGCAAGAAATATGACGACATTTTAGCGCTCTCGAAAAAGCTGGTGAACGACGGCTCGCACATGCTGGATCTGTGTTGCGCCATTGTGGGGGAAGACGAGAAGGGCTACATCAGCGCGATTCTGGAACGTATTGCTACCCGGGTCCCGGCGCCGATTTTGGTGGATTCGACCGAGGCCGATGTGGTGGAAGAGGCGTTGAAGCGCATTCCTGGGAAGGCAATCATTAATTCCATCAATCTGGAGGACGGCGAGAAGCGAACCTCGCAGGTCTTGCCTATGGCCAAACGCTACGGCGCGGCGGTGATTGCGTTGACCATTGATGAAGACGGCATGGCGCTGACGGCCGATAAGAAAGCAGCAATTGCGCATCGCATTTTTGATCTGGCGACGAAGAAGTACGGCATTCGTCCAGTGGATCTGATTTTCGACGCCCTGACGTTGCCCATTTCAACCGGGCAGGAGGATTACCGGACTGCTGGAATCGAGACGTTGAAAGCTCTGGAGAGGATCAAAAAAGAGCTGCCCGAGGTGAAAACCATTCTCGGGGTCAACAATATTTCTTTTGGCCTCGATG